>MNEW01000018.1 GCA_001917895.1 Actinobacteria bacterium 13_1_40CM_66_12 | reverse complement strand
CTCGACCCGATGTCCACCCACGTGTACTTGTCGACCTGGCCGCGGAAGAAGCGGCTGCGGTCGGTTCCCTTTTCGCGGATGATCTCCGCTCGCTCGACCAGTGTGGGGTCGTTGATGAGCAGTGCTCCGCCCTCGCCGCACGTGAAGTTCTTGGTCTCGTGAAAGCTGAGGGTCGCCAGGCGGCCGAACGTGCCGAGGAAGCGGCCCCGGTACTTTGCGAACAGGCCGTGCGCGTTGTCTTCGACGACCGCGACCCCATGCCGGTTGGCGGTCGCCATGATCGAGTCCATCTCGCAGCCGACACCCGCGTAGTGGACGACGACGATGGCCTTGGTCCGCGGTGTGATGAGCGACTCGAGCTGCTTCTCGTCGATGTTCATGGTGTCGGCGCGAATGTCCGCGAAGACCGGCTTGGCGCCGCGGAGGACGTAGGCGTTGATGGACGAGACGAACGTGAACGAAGGCACGATCACCTCGTCACCCGGCTTGACGTCGAGCAGGAGGGCCGACATCTCCAGCGCGGCGGTGCAGGACGTGGTGAGCAGGGCCTTGGGGACACCGAGCGTCTGCTCCAGGAAACCGTGGCACCGCTTCGTGAAAGGACCGTCTCCCGAGAGCCGGCTCTTGGTCAGTGCCTCGGTCATGTAGAGCTCTTCGTTGCCCTCGAGGGTGGGCAGCGTGAACGGGATCGAGCCCTCGGGGTAGATATGACCGGTCATCGCGGCGACTATAGCGGCGCGAAGCTGGAATTCAAGCGCCAGGAACTATCATCTCGGCCGTGGCCGACCTCAGTGTCGTCGTGCCGGTTTACGGCTGCCGGGACTGCCTCGCGCCTCTCCACCAGCGCCTGGTCGACGCCATCACTCCCATCACGCAGAGCTACGAGATCGTCTTCGTCGACGACCGCAGCCCAGACGGGGCATGGACGGTCCTCGAGGACCTGGCCGCCGCCGATCCGCGAGTCAAGGCCCTCCGCCTGAGCCGCAACTTCGGCCAGCACGCGGCGATCACCGCGGGCCTTGCCACCAGCAATGGCGTATGGACCGTGGTCATGGACTGCGACCTGCAGGACCCGCCGGAGGCGATCCCCCGCCTGCTCGAGCGTGCCAAGCAGGGCTTCGACATGGTCCTCGCCCGGCGGAAGCAGCGCGTCCAGTCCGCTTTCCGTCAGGGCGTCGCGCGCGTCTACTTCAAGCTGCTGAACACTTTCATGGGCACCCACCTCGACGGGTCGTACGGCACGTTCAGCATCCTGAGCCGCAAGGTGGTGGAGGCCTATCTCTCGTTGGGCGACCAGGACCGCCACTACCTCTTCGTCCTCAACTGGCTCGGCTTCGAGCAGGGCATCATCGAGATCGAACAGGGCGAGCGAGCCGCGGGCGAGAGCTCATACACATTGGGGCGGCTCCTCCGGCACGCGGTCGCCGGTGTTTTCTTCCAGACCACCAACCTCCTGCTCTACATCGTCTATCTGGGTTTCGTCGTGGCCGGGGTCGGTCTCTTGTGGTCGCTGTTGCTCGTCTACCTGTACGTGACGGCCCACCCGCCGACCGGTTACACGAGCCTTGCCGTTCTGATCCTCGTGATCGGGGGCTTCATCATCATCAGCACCGGTGTCACCGGGCTCTACATCGGACGGGTCTTCCAGCAGGTCAAGGGACGCCCTATCTACGTCATCGACACGGTTGCGCAACAAACGGAGCGGCACCAGGCTTTACGAGCGAAGGCCTCCCGTCGGGAAGTTGAGTCCGTCCGCTGATCCCACGCCATCAGCCAAGCGGGTGGCGATCGTGCAGTCGAACTACATCCCGTGGAAGGGGTACTTCGACATCATCAACCGGGTGGACGAGTTCATGCTTTTCGACGATCGCCAGTACACGCGCCGGGACTGGCGCAACCGCAACCTGATCAAGACCGCCCAGGGCCTGCACTGGCTCACCATCCCGGTGCACGCCAAGGGACGCTACGAGCAGCGCATCGACGAGACGATGATCAGCGACCCAGAATGGGCCGACCGGCACTGGAAGACGATCTCGAGCGCGTACGGGGCGGCGCCATTCTTCGACCAGTACCGCGATGCCATCGAGGCGCTATACAAGGCCTCCGGCGAAGAGCGACTGAGCGATGTCAATCGGCGTTTCCTCGACGGGATATGCGGATTGCTCGGGATCCGCACCCGGCTTAGCTGGTCGACCGATTACGCGGCCCAGGGCAGTCGAACTCAACGCCTCGTCAATCTGTGCCAGCTGGCCGGCGCGACGGAGTACCTGTCCGGGCCCGCGGCCCGCGCTTACATCGAAGAGGATCGGTTTCGCGATGCGGGCATTGAGCTGACCTACATGGACTACTCGGGCTACCCGGAGTACCCGCAGCTGCACGGGCCATTCGAGCACGGCGTCAGCATCGTGGATCTGCTCTTCAACACCGGTCCCGATACACACCTCTACATGAAGAGCTTTAGCGCTCAGGCGGCCCGGTGAGCTTCGAGGGGATCAAAGACAAGGTCGGCCGGTACTACAGCGGACGGCTGCACGAGCACGGCGCCTCCGCACGCGGGGTGGACTGGAATTCGGAAGAGTCGCAGGTCCTTCGGTTCGTACAGCTC
Source organism: Actinobacteria bacterium 13_1_40CM_66_12 (assembly GCA_001917895.1). The sequence continues at coordinate 13,840 of MNEW01000018.1, read as the reverse complement.
GCACGCGTTCTGCCGCCGTCGGGGCCCTTCTCGGTCGTCGACTACGGGTGCGGTTATGGGGCCCTGGTCGATTTTCTGGAGAGGGAGAGCGCCGACTTCGGATACCAGGGCTTCGACATCTCAGGAGACATGATCGAACGGGCGCGCATCGACCACGAGCACAGCCGGCACCGTTTCACGACCAGGGAAGACGACCTCGAGCCTGCCGATTTCGCCCTTGCCAGCGGCATCTTCAACGTCAGGCTCGACACGTCGTTGGAGGACTGGACCGCTTACGTGCTGCACACTCTCGAGCGCCTGGACAGCCTGGGCGGCCAGGGTTTCGCCTTCAACATGCTGACGAGCTACTCCGACCACGACCGTATGCGTGCTGACCTCTATTACGGCGACCCATGCTTCTTTTTCGACCACTGCAAGACCAGGTACTCGAAACAGGTCGGGCTCCTGCACGACTACGGCCTCTACGAGTTCACGATCCTGGTGCGCAAATGAGCGACGTGATCGTGTTCGGGGCCGGCGACTATGCGCGCATCGCCTCGCGGTATCTCGACAAGGACAGCGAGCACAACGTGCTCGGATTCAGCGTCGACGGGGCTTACAAAGATCGCGATGAGCTGCTCGGCAAACCCGTGTATCCGTTCGAGGACCTCGTGGAGAGCCACCCGCCGGATCGGGTGAAACTGCTCATCGCCATCGGATTCAGCGGGCTCAACCAGCATCGTCGCAGTGTGTACGAGCGCTGCAAGGCGCTCGGCTACGGATTCGTCACATATATCAACTCACGCGCCTATCAGTGGGGCGATCTAGAGGTCGGCGAAAACACTTTCATCTTCGAGGCCAACGTGTTGCAGCCCTTCGTGCGAATCGGCGACAACTGCGTGATCTGGAGCGGCAACCACATCGGGCACGACTCGACCATCGGCGATCACTGCTTCATCGCCTCTCACGTCGTGATCTCCGGCAACTGCTCGATCGGTCATTCGTGTTTCATCGGCGTCAACGCCACCTTTCGTGACGGCGTGAAGGTCGCGCCTCGGTGCTTGATCGGGGCCGGGGCCGTGATCCTCAAAGACACCCAGGAGGGTGACGTGTACGGCGTGCACCGGACCGAGGCTCGCGAGACCAAGAGCTGGGACACCAAGTTCTAGTTGGCCTTGCTCTGGTCCAAGCGTGGCCTGTTGCTGGAGACCCCCTCTGACCTGCCATGGGCAAGGAGCCACGCCGCGCTCCCGATGGTGGACGGCATCGACGGCAGTCGCGCGCGCGTTTACTTCTCCGCCCGCGATGAGGACAATCGGGCGCAGATTGGGCGCGCGCTCGTCGACGTCGACGACTCTTCCGCGAGGCCGGTGTTCGAGCCCGAGCCGGTGGTCCGGTTCGGCCCGCGCGGGACGTTCGACGACAGCGGGGTCACCGGAGGCTGCGTTGTGGCCGAGGCCGGCCGCGAGTACCTCTATTACTCGGGCTGGAGCCGAGACGTCGAAGTCCCCTTCCTCTTCTTCATCGGATGCGCGGTCAGCGCCGACGGCGGCAGGCGGTTCGAAAAGGCCTCCCCATCGCCGGTGCTGGGGCGCAATCGTTTCGACCCATACCTGACCGCCTCGCCATCGATCCTGGTCGAAGCCGGGGTGTGGCGGATGTGGTACGTGTCCGGCACCGGCTGGGCAGGAGGAGAAAAGCCGGAGCCCAGCTACCGCATCTGCTACGCCGAGTCGCGAGATGGCATCGAGTGGACGCCGACCGGCGTCGCGTGCATCGATTACAGCTCGCCTGGCGAGCATGCCATCGCCCGGCCGCACGTCATCAAAGACGGCCGCACCTATCGCATGTGGTACTCGCACCGCGGGCGGAGTTACCGCATCGGGTACGCGGAGTCCGACGACGGCATGGAGTGGAAGCGTATGGATGACGAGGTGGGGATCGATGTCTCGCCGGAAGGCTGGGACTCCGAGATGATCTGCTATCCCTGGGTTGGAGATATCGCCTCGCGGCGCCGCATGCTCTACAACGGCAACTCGTACGGGCGGACCGGGATCGGGCAGGCCGTGCTCGATATCTGAGACGTGAGACTGGCGAAGACGGAAAACTGGGAAACGGGAGTTGGGGGTGGGCGTGGGTGGTTTTCGACCACGTTTTTGGTGTTAACGTATTGACTGCCAAACAAATGTTTGGTAAGCTGACTGCATGCTGGGGGAAGGGGGCACACCCCTCTTGGAGTTCGAAGCGGCGGTCCATAGGTTCCTCGCCCGTGAGGAGCGCGGCGACATCGACCTGAAGCGCTACCGGGGGATCATCGACGCCCTCGACGGCGACTTTGCTTCTGTGGCGCGAGAAGCTCAGAAGCATGGGGATCACCTGGTCGGCGGGAATATCACGGCCGCTTCCTGGATCAGCCGCATCTGCGGCATGTCGGTACCAGCCGCCAAGGACCGGCTCTGCGTCGGCGAGCAGCTGGAGTCGCTGCCTCTGGTTGCAGAAGCCCTCTCCAAGGGCGAGATCAGCTACCAGTCGGCGTCGGTGATCTGTCACCAGCGCGAGAAGCTGGGCGAGAAGAGCGATTGCCTGGACGAGGAACAGTGGGTCGGTTTTGCCCGCAAGCACTCGATCGAGGACCTGAACTGGATCGGCAAACACATGCGTTACGCGGTCGACCCCGACGGCTTCGACCGCGACACCGAGGAGGACTACGAAAAGCGCTTCCTCCACATCAGCCAGATGAACGGCATGTACCACCTCAGCGGGGTCCTCGACCCCGAGAGTGGCGCTGCCCTCAAGACGGCGATCGACGGGCTCGCCAAGCGCCTCGGCCAGGAAGACATCCGGACGCCCAAGCAGCGCCGCGTCGACGCCTTCACCGAGATCGTCTACAAGTCCCTGGACGAGGGCAAGCTGCCCCAGCGCAACGGGGTCCGCCCGCACATCACGGTGACGACGACATTGGAAGGCCTGAAGGGGGAGCTAGGGGCGGCAGCCTCAGAGCTGGAGTCGGGGATGCCGATCTCGAGCAAGACGGTGCAGCGGCTGGGTTGCGACGGCACCTTGTGCCGGGTCTTGAAAGCGGACTCGGTGGTAGTCGATGTCGGCCGGGCGACGCGATCAATATCGCCGGCCCAGCGCCGGGGCCTGAAAGCCAGCTATCGCGGCTGCGGCGGCCCGGGCTGCGATCGCCCCATCAACTGGACGACCCCGCACCACATCGAGTTCTGGTCGCGGGGCGGGCCGAATGACCTGCCGAACCTACTTCCTCTCTGCTACTACCACCACCGACTCGTTCACGAAGGTGGGTGGCAGGTGGTCAAAGTTGGCGAAGAAGTCAGATTCATCCCACCTGATCGTGTGAACGTGCGGCGTGCGCGGGGACCGGGAGTGCGCTGGGCGGCTTAGACCTGTTCATGTGTCGTTTGCCATAGGCCCTCAGCCGGTTGAGATTCCACGCAAGTATGCGATTGCCACGATCCACGCCGCGCCGGCGAGGACGACTGCCTCGCGACGCTTCGAACCACCATGGGCATACAGGTATGCGCCCGGAAGGAACAGCACAGCGAAGATTCCGTAGACGACGTGCAAGAGCCGGGAGGGCGGGTGTCCTGTTACCAAGAGCGCGAGCCCGAAGAGTCCCTGGAAGGCGGTCAGGCCGGCCATGATCAGGTAGCTCGAGCGGAACCCACCGCTCACCTGCGCATGGCGGAAGTATCCATACGTGCCCCAGATACCGAGCGCAACCGAGAAGGCGACCAGCGCTCGCGAACCCACCGCGTGGAAGAAGACGAGCGAGTCGGTCAACTAATGGGGGCTCAACACCTGTTCGCGGAAGTAATCGACCGTCAGGCTCAAGCCCTCCTCGAGCTCGACCTTCGGCTCCCACCCGAGGTCGTTGAGGGCGCGCGTGTTGTCGAGGGCGATGCGGTAGACGTCGCCCTTGCGCGGCGGGCCGTAGCTGGGCTCCAGCTTGTAATTCGTGAGGATGGCGAGCTTACGAAACAGCTCGTTGATGGTCACAGGAATTCCGGTGCTGATGTGATATGTGCCGCCTGCGCCTCGATCCAGCGCGGCGATGTTGGCGACAGCCACGTCGGCGACGTGCAGCATGTCACGAGCCTGCTCGCCATCGCCATCGATGGTCACGGGCCTTCCCGCCAGCATTCGACTTGCGAAGATGGCGATCACGCGGCCTTCCTCGGCATGAAAATCCTGGCGCGGGCCGTAGATGTTCGCGTAGCGCAGCACCGTGTATTCGAGCCCGAACGTGCGGTGGAACGTGCCGAGGTACTGCTCGAAAGAGAACTTGCTCGTGCCGTATGGCGACAGCGGGCGTACAGGATGGTCCTCGTCCGACGGGACCACGTCCGGCTCTCCGTAAAGCGCGCCGCCGGTCGAGATGAAGATGAACTTCCTGACTCCGGCATCGATGCTCGTCCGCAGCACGTTCAGGCCGCCGACGATGTTGACCGTTGCGTCGAAGCCGGGGTCCGCGACTGACTTCGGGACCTCTGACTGGGCTGCGTGATGGTTGACCACCTCGGGACGGAAGGCGGCGATGGCGGCCGCGACGGCCTCCTTGTCGCGGATGTCGAGCCGGAGGATCTCGGCCTCACGATTGACGTTGGCCTCGCTGCCGGTGCTGAAGTCGTCCAGGACCGCGACTTCGTGGCCCGCGGCGATGTACGCATCGGTGACGTGAGAGCCGATGAAACCAGCGCCGCCAGTGACGAGAATCTTCATCGAGGTGACTGTAATCGAAGCGGAAGTCGTCAAGGCTGTGCGCGCCGACGTGACGCCGGCGTTCGTCCGGAGCGTGGTCACACGCGCCGCAAAGGTGCCCGAGGTGGCCGCTCGCCTGCCGGTCGACCGAGGTACCGTTGCCATCCGGATCACGAGCGACGAGGAAATGGCGCAGCTCAACCGCGACTATGCCGGCGAGGACCACGCGACCGACGTGCTCTCGTTCGCCGGATCGGGCGGCCATGTCGGCGACATCGCGATCTCCTGGCCGGCGACCGTCCGCCAATCGCGCGAGTACGGGCACGACGTCGAGACGGAGCTTGCGCTGCTGTCGGTGCACGGGCTGCTTCACCTGCTCGGGTGGGACCACGCCACCGCCGCGGAGCGGAATGAGATGAACCGCCTCACGCGTGCGGCTCTCGCACTGTCGGGGCTGACGCCGGCCCCAGGGCGGCTCTAAACTCAACGACCTGGTCTGCGGCGCTCGCCGCGGGCCTTTCCGCGTCTATTTCGAAAAGGTTGAGTTGAGTCAGGAAGAGCGATTGATCGTCGGGCTGGGCAATCCGGAAGCGGACTATGCCGACACGCGCCACAACCTCGGTTTCGCGTGCGTGAATGAGCTCGCAAGGCGCATGGGCGTGAAGGTCGAGCGCAAGCGATGGCAGTCGCTGGCTGGCCGCTCGGAGTCGCGCGGCGTTTGGTTCGTCCTTCCGCAGACCTACATGAACCTGTCCGGCCAGGCGGTGGCGAAAGCTTTGCGGGACACCAACCTCACGCCGGAGCAGCTCTGGGTGGTGCACGACGAGCTCGACCTGCCCCTGTGCCGCATGCGCATTCGGCTCGGTGGATCCGGCGCCGGCCACAACGGCGTGCTGTCGATCATCAGCGCGCTCGGCACGCCGGACTTCGTTCGGTTTCGCGTCGGCATCGGGAAGCCTTCTCGCAAGGGATCGCAGGCCGGCCGCCACTACGTGCTCGGCCGCTTCACCAAGGCCGAAGCGGAGCGATTGCCGAAAATCGTCGACGGCGTCGCTGACGCGCTTGAGCTTGCCCTCGACGCGGGCATAGAAAGAGCGATGGATCGCTTCAATCGCGCCGGCGCGCTCGGCTGCGAGGAGTTGGCGTGACGGCATTGTGGGAGCGGATGCTGGACGCGGCGCCGGAGCTGCGGCGGTGGACTTCGTCGCCGGGCGCCGGCGAACTCCGCATCGCGCGACTGCCCAGGCCCGCATGGCCGATCGTGGCGGGCTCGGTGGTGCGCGCCGCCGTCGACGCCGGCCGCTCGGTGCTCATCCTGGTGGCCGCGCCGGATCGGTTCGCCGACGACTTGCGGCCCTGGCTCGCCGGCCGGCCCCCTGCCTACGTCTTCGCGGAGGTCGCGGTCTCGTTCCTCGACCGTCCGCCCGCTTTCGACGAGGCGGTGAGCAAGCGGATGGAGGCGCTGAACGCTTTCGCGCCGGGAGCATCCCCATCTGTCGTCGTGTCGTCGCGACGGGCCATCACCCGCGCGACCATCTCTCCCGCCGACCTTGCACAGGGCACCCTGGTCCTTGCGCCCGGCGGAGGCCCAGACCCGGTCGTGGCCGCGGGCCGCCTGGTCGAGATGGGCTATTCGCGAGAGCCGCTCGTTGAGCAGCACGGCCAGTTCTCGCTGCGCGGTGGGATCCTCGACGTCTTTCCGGCGGCGGCCGACTCGCCCGTCCGTGCCGAGTGGTCGGGCGATGTGATCGAGACGCTTCGTCTCTTCGATCCCGAAAACCAGCGCTCGGTGATGGCCGTGCCGTCGATTTCGATCCACCCAGGTCGCGAGCTGCTGCTGGGGGCGCGCCGAGGCGTTGCGGCCGCGAATCGGGTGAAGGAGGGGGTTTCGCTGGAAACGCTGCGTGCTGACGTGCGCGCGGACTGGGACGAGGAGCTGGAGCGGCTCGCGGCAGGAGGTGCGTTTCCCGGCGTCGAGTTCTATTCCGCTTACCTCGATCCGACATTGCCGTCTCTTATCGAGCACATGCCCGAAGGCCTCGCGGTCCTCGACTTCGAACCCGGCCGCCAGCTCGCGGACGCGCGGGTGCTGGTCGAAGAGACGGAGATGCTCGCCGCCGCCGAGTCTGGAGGCGCGGAGCTTCCCCGCGGGTTCGCGCTGCCGGTGGTCCGTGCGGAGCGGCTGCAGGCGATTCCCGGCCATGCGCGATTGGAGATCACGGCGAGTGAGGGGGCAGACGGCGCGATCGATCTCGGCTGGGTGGAGGCTGAGCCTCTGCTGGGCCGGCCGCAGGCGACCGCCCAGCTGACGGCGCTCGCTGCTTCATCGACGGTCGTCTTCGCGACCGAGCAGTCGGAGCGGCTGCGAACATTCCTGGACGAAGGCGGCGTTCGCGAGCATCTGAGGGAGGTCGAGCTCGACATCGACCTCGAGCTCGAGGCCGGTCTGCAGCAGGCTGACATCGACATTGCGGCCGGGGCGGGGCATCAGGGAATTGGATTCCGCCTCGTCACTGACGCCGAGCTCTTTGGACGGCTGCGCCGACCCGGGCGGCCGACCCGCTCGTCACGCGGCCGTGCCGAACAGCTGACCCGCGAGTTCACGCTGGACTTCGCTCCGGGCGAGCTGGTGGTCCACGTCGACCACGGAATCGCGCGATTCGCGGGCATGCGCCTGCTCGAGTCCGACGGCGCGCATCGGGAATACCTGGAGCTCGAGTACGCCGAGGACGACAAGCTGTTTGTGCCGGTCGAGAACCTCGACCGGGTCCAGAAATACCTCGGCGGCGACGCGGAGCCGTCGCTTCACCGGCTCGGCTCGGGCGACTGGTCGCGGGCGCGCGGGCGCGCGCGAAAGGTGGTCGAGGACGTCGCCGAGGAGCTGCTCAAGATCTACTCGCTGCGCGAAGCCAGGCCGGGAATCGCTTTCGCGCCCGACACCGCCTGGCAGCAGGAGCTCGAGTCGTCATTTCCTTATGAAGAGACGCCGGACCAGCTCGCCGCACTGGCAGAGATCAAGGCCGACATGGAGTCCGACCGGCCCATGGACCGGCTGCTGTGCGGTGACGTGGGCTTCGGCAAGACGGAGCTGGCGCTGCGGGCCGCGTTCAAGGCGGCGATGAGCGGCAAGCAGGTGGCCCTGCTCGCGCCGACCACCGTGCTGGCGCAGCAGCACTTCCACGTCTTCACGGAAAGGCTCGCGAAGTTCCCGGTGACGGTCGAGATGCTGTCGCGATTCGTTGACGAAGAGACCCAGGCTCGCACGCTCGAAGGGATCAAGGCGGGCCAGGTGGACATCGTCGTCGGCACACACCGCCTGCTTCAGCGCGACGTTCGCTTCAAGCGGCTCGGACTCTTGATCATCGACGAGGAGCACCGCTTCGGCGTGATGCAGAAGGAGCGGCTCAAGAAGCTCCGCACCCAGCTCGACGTGCTGTCGCTGTCGGCGACGCCGATTCCACGCACGCTGCACATGGCGATTGGCGGCATCCGCGACATGAGCGTGATCCAGACACCGCCCGAGGAACGCCAGCCCATCAAGACCTACGTCACCGCTGATGACGATGAGCTCGTGCGTGAGGCGATCAGTCGCGAGGTGCAGCGCGGTGGCCAGGTCTATTTCGTGCACAACCGAGTGCGCACGATCGAGAAGGCGGCCGACCGTGTGCGCGACCTGGTGCCGAATGCTCGTGTGATCGTCGGCCACGGCCAGATGCCGGAGGACCAGCTTGCGAAGGTGATGGTCGAGTTCGAATCCGCGAAGCACGACGTGCTCGTGTGCTCGACGATCATCGAGTCTGGGCTCGACATCCCCAACGTCAACACGATCATCGTCGAGCGTGCGGACCGGTTCGGCCTGGCGCAGCTTTACCAACTGCGCGGCCGCGTGGGGCGTTCGGGCCGGCGCGCTTACGCGTACTTCCTGTACGACCCTCGCCGCTCGCTCACGGAGAACGCGGACAAGCGGCTCGACGTCATCTCCGGCCTGCACGAGCTCGGCCAGGGTTTCAAGATCGCTCTGCGCGACCTCGAGATCCGCGGCGCCGGCAACCTTCTCGGCACCGAGCAGCACGGCGCCATCGCCGCGGTCGGTTTCGAGATGTACCTTCAGATGCTGCACAGCGCGGTCGGCAAGCTGCGCACGGGTTCGGATGAAACGGCCGTCGGCGACGTGCTCTCGACCGCCGAGATGAACCTCGACCTGCCGCTCGACCACTTCATTCCGCGCTCGTACATCCGGGACGAGAAGCTGAGGCTCGGCGCGTACCGGCAGCTGGCCGCTACCGAAGGCGAGGAGGAGCTGGATTCCGTGCTGCGGTCGCTCCAGGACCGATACGGAACAGGCCCTGCCCAGCTCGCCAACCTCGCCTACTCGCTTCGGGTCAAGCTCCGAGGGCAGAGGCTCGGGTTGCGTGGCGTGGTTTCTGACGGACACGACATCGCCATCCGCGTCGACCCGGAGCGATTCCTCGACGTGGAAGAGCTGTCACGCCGGATGGCGGGCCGTATCTCCATCCTGCCCAACCGCATCAAGATGCGGCGCCAGGGCGAAGGCTGGCAAGGCGACCTGCTCCATCTGCTCGACGAGATGGCAGAGCTGTACGACGCCGGTCGTAAAGTGGCCGCCACATCCCCATGACAAAATCTGAATCGATGCCGGAACCGACCGAGCGCCCGTATTCGCCGGGTATCGAAGCCATCTTCGAGGTGGTCGCCCGGCTGCGCGCGCCCGGCGGGTGTCCGTGGGATCGCGAGCAGACCCATGAGTCGCTGCGCCCGTATCTGCTCGAGGAGACATATGAGCTCCTCGAGGCGATCGACTCCGGCGACGACACCAAGATCAAGGAGGAGCTGGGCGATCTGCTGCTGCAGGTGGCGATGCATGCGGAGATCGCGGCGGAGCAGCGGCGCTTCGATGCCGCCCAGGTGTCCGAGGCCGTCGCTGCGAAGATGGTGAAGCGGCACCCGCATGTGTTCGGTGACGTGTCGGTCGCCAATGCGGACGAGGTTCTGCGCAACTGGGAGCACGCCAAGGGCGACGAGGCGCGCGACAGCGGACGCGAGGGCGAATCCGTGGTCGATCGGGTGCCGTCGACGCTGCCCGCTCTGGCATGGGCGCTGGGGCTGCAGAAGCGCGCCGCGCGCGTGGGGTTTGATTTCGAATCGCCAACACAGACCGCCGAGAACGTCGCCGAGGAAGCGCGCGAGCTGGCCGAGGCCGGCGATCCGCAGCGTGCGTTCGAGGAGATGGGCGACCTGCTGTTCGCGGTCGTCTCGCTGGCGCGCCGCCTGAAGATCAATCCCGAGGACGCCCTGAGGGTCTCGGGTCAGCGCTTCCGGCAGCGCTTCGCCGAGACGGAGGCGTCCCTGCGGCGCGATGGGGTGGACTTCCGCGACCTGGATCGCGAGGCGCTCGTCAAACACGTCTTGACGTTGACGTCAAGAGTGGCTACGGCCCCCAGGAGGTTCAAGTCTGGCTATCTGCGATCTCTGAAGCCATGGCCCTGGAAGAACGTGGGATGCCAGTTCCCGATACGCTGAGAATAAAGATTGCTGAAGCGCGTCAAGCCGCTGCACCCTTTGTGGGAGACTAGTTACATGAACAAGGGCATCAAACACTTCCTGATCGTCTTCGACCACGAAAAGGGCGTCATGGAAGACCTCATCAAGTTCGAAGAAGACGGGGAGCGGGCGGTGGCCGCCTACTCCGCCAAGGAAAAGGAACTTCAGAACCGGAAGCTGGTAGAGATCGTCCTGATCGGTGCCGATTCCTTGAAGACTGTCGAACTGACTCACGCCAACTACTTCGACGGTAGCGTTGCCGTTTCGAAGTACCTGGAAGGCGTCAACCCCTAGCCCAGCCTGACTGCCCGCTCACGGTGGGGCCATGGTCAGAAGCCGGTGAGTCTACCTGCGCACAGAATGCGCACAGCAGTCCGTCTGAAGACGTCAGACAAACAAACTCTGAGCTGGTCAGCCCAGCCTCGTAACGGCGAGCACGTCCGAGAAGTCGTCCGTCCACACCGGGAAATGCGGGTCCGCGCGCAGTGCGGCCCATCCCGGCCGCTCGGGTAGGTCGCCCAGGTTGCCTGGGTCCGCGGCCATCACCAACCAGGCCGAAACGAACTTCCCCGCCGCCGCCTCCGCGGGCGTCACCACCACGTCGGTGCGCATGAACGACACGAGAGCGAGGGCCGCTGCCTCGCCGGTCAGGACGGAGCTGACGTCGATGTACTTGTTCGACACGTTGAACAGAAGCACGCCACCAGGGCGAAGCTTGCTCATGTACAGCTGGACCGCTTCACGGGTGAGCAGATGGACCGGGATGGCGTCACCGCCGAACGCGTCGATGACGATCAGGTCGTAGCTGTGGTCGGCAGCCTTCGCGATCGTCAGGCGCGCGTCGCCGGGGACGATGACGGCTGATGGCGTGCAGTCGCGCAGGAACGTGAAGAGCGCCGGGTTCTGAGCGATGCCGATCACGACCGGGTCGATCTCGTAGTAGGTCCACTTCTGCTGGGGCTGCGCGTAGCACGCCATGGCGCCCGCGCCCAGCCCGATCACGCCGACGTTCCACGACGCGTCCACCGGTTGCTCGGCGTTGAAGAAATCGCCGACGGGACCAGTGCCGAAGTAATAGGAAGCCGGGACGTCACGGACTCGAGGATCGGTGAGCTGGATGCCGTGAATCACGCCGCCATCGATCAGCTCGTGGCGCGTCGCGCCCGGATCCGTCACCACCTTGTGCACCCCGAAGAAATCACGCTGCTGGAAGATCGCGGGCTGCGAGCCGATGGGGAGGAGGCTGAGCAGCAGCATCGATGTCGCGGTCATCAGCACCCGGACCAGGTCGGCCGCGGTCGCGGCGCTCGTGACCACAACGCGGTCGAGGGTCGCCAGAACACCTGAGGCCGACAGCAGCCCTACGCCGAGCAAAAGAAATGCGGCAAGGCCTGCGGGCAGCGCAATGTCGAAAAGACGCGATCGCCGGTCGTCGCTCTTGATGAGTGCAGGCCTGAGGAGCGCGGCGCCGATGATCGCGATCGGGTACTCGAAGAAATCGTTGAACACCACCGGTGCGACGACGGCTGTGAGCAGGCCGCCGGTCGCGCCACCGACCGCCAGCCACCAGTAGAACTCGGTGAGGTGTCGCGCATTCGGGCGGTCGGCGGCAAGCTCACCATGACAAAGGAGCGCGGCGAGGAAGAAAGCGCCGAAGTGGAGGAGTGCCAGCGTCCAGAAGGGCCCTCCTCCCCCGAGCAGGATCAGGCCCAGAACCGGCAGCGCATAGAACGGAAAGATCCGGTTGAGCAAGCGGCGAGGAATCAACGGCCTGCGGGCGAACACGATGGCGAACGAAAAGAGGTACAGCGCCAGCGGGATGACCCACAAAAGAGGGAGGGGTCGGATCGCGGTGGTGAAGTAAGAGGTGACCGCCAGCATCCAGGTCGATGGCACAGCCGCCAGCAGCACCCAGCGGAGACGTCGCGACCAGGTGATCGGTGTGATGGATTTGTCGTCGACGCTGCCGGCCTGGCTTGCCCCGGCGATCGGTCGTGGTGCGGCGGGCAAGTCACCCGCTCTCGATCGCGCCCACGCCAGCAACCCAAGACAGATCGCGACCAACACCAGGAAGGCGACGTAGCCCCCGACCCACGCCTGCGCCTGGGCGTGCAGGCCGAGGTGCGGTTCGATCAAAGCCGGATAGGAGAGCAGGCCGAGGGCGCTCCCCAGGTTGCTCGCGCGATAAAGGAAGTACGGGTCGGCCGCTTGCGGGTGGCCGGTCCGCGAGAACCAGTGCTGCACCAACGGCGACGTTGTCGAGACCACGAAGAAAGGCAGCCCCACCATCACCGAAAGCAGCACGACCAGGTACCCGACCGGGCTTCCTGTGGTGGGCGGGTTCCACCCCGGGATCAAGTGGATCGGCAGCACGGTGATGGGCAGCAGCAGCACCACGCCGTGCAGCACCGCCTGCCAGCGCCACTGAAGCCGGATGGCGAGCCAGTGGGAGTAGCCATATCCGACGAGGAGGACGATCTGGAAGAAGAGCACCGAGGTCGTCCACACGGCCGGCGTGCCGCCGACGACGGGCAGCACCATCTTCGCGACCATGGGCTCCACGAGGAACAGGAGAAAGGCGCTGGCGAAGATGCAGAGGGCGAAAACGGCGATCACCACGATCCAGATCGCTGGAGGCCTGTCGGAAGGCTGTGTCGGCGGGCTGCTCAAGGCCGGGTATATTCTGCGGCACCAACTTCGCAGTCCAGCCACGAAGCCGCCTCTACGGCTTCGGGTCATTCGAGGAGATCGGTTGAACAAGAGAAAGCGTGTCGCGATCGCGAAGCACCGGCGAAAGAAGGCCAAGCTCAAAGCAAGAGCGCTGGCTGCGAAGTAGGCTTTGTCTCGGCGCCGGGGTGCCGTAGCTCAGGCGGTAGAGCGCGCGACTCATAATCGCGTTGTCGGTGGTTCGAGTCCACCCGGCACCACCATGCCCTCCCCCCACACGACAGACGCCTCCCACCCTGTACTGCTTGGGCTCCGCCGATCCGGGCTGATCGCGCCTGCGGATCGCGTGCTGGTGGCGGTTTCGGGTGGACCCGACAGCACGGCACTGCTGCTCGCGCTCGCAGCTGACGGGAACACTGTCGGCGCCGCGCATTACGACCATGCCCTACAGCCGACCTCCGGACTGGTGGCCGAGCACGTGGGCACGCTTTGCCGGCGCCTCGGCGTCGAATTGCTGATCGAGCGGAGGGATCGCCCGCTGCCGCATGGCTCTATCCAGGCCGCCGCGCGCACGCTTCGTTACGACTTCCTCGAGCGCGCTCGCATTCGCGCGAATGCTGACGTGGTCGCCATCGCCCACACGGCGGACGACGTGGTCGAAGGCGTGGTGCTGCATCTATTGAGGGGCTGCGGGTTGGCCGGCCTGCGCGGCATGCCCGCGCGGCGCGGGGTGTTCGTGCGGCCGCTGCTCGCTGTCTGGCGGCGTGAGGTCGTGGACTACCTGGACCAGCGTGGCATCGAGCCGCTCGAGGACCCCGCAAACTCCAACCCCGCTTATGCGCGGGTGCGGGTGCGGCTCGATATCCTCCCCGCGCTGGAGCGTGACCGGCCCGGAATCGTGCAGCGCTTC
>MNEW01000044.1 GCA_001917895.1 Actinobacteria bacterium 13_1_40CM_66_12 | reverse complement strand
TTCACTGCGTAGAACTCGGGCATGCATTCGTGCAGGTCGAGCAGAACTCGCGCTCCAAGCAGCCGTGGAACGATCGCCGAGAACACGAGCGAGTCGGGCATCGAATTGACCTGGACGGCATCGAAGCGATGCCTCGCGTGGAGCGCCGCGGCGAGCACCGTCGCGACGGCGAAGAAGGCGCCGTACTGGAGGACGTAGTTGGCCTGGCCGCCGCGACGAGTGGTGATGGGAACCCGATGGGCGGTGACGGAGCCCTTGCTTTCGAGGCGCGGTTCGCCTGGACGGCGCAGGCAGATGACGTCCACCTCGTGACCCGCGAGCTCGAGCGCCTCGACTTCGCGCCGGACTCGAGGGTCGAGCGGGTAGTAGCCCTGCCGGATGAGGCAGAACCGTGCCGGGCGCCGATCAGCGCTCAGTGAAGAGCCACCTCTGAAACCGAGCGTAGTTGCCACTCGCGAGATCGGGTATGGGCGCCCGGCGCCCGGGCTGGGCCAGGGTCCCGGACGCCGTCGTCAGATCTTCAGCGCTTTTTCAGGCGCTTGCCGAAGACGGCGCCGAGCGCCCGTTGGATCGCCCAGCTGAGGAACGCGAGCACCACGAGCGCACCGCCGATCATCACGGCCGTGGTCCCGGGATCGATGGAGTTGTAAGCGGCCAAACGGGTCGCCTGCGGCGAAGCCTTGGTAGCGGCAGCGGCGGATTTCGGCGAACCGGTCGCGCTCGGGCTCTTGCGGCCCGCCGGCGGCGCGGCGCTGGGCGCCGGGCTCCTGCCGGCGCTCGTCGGCGGGGCCGCTGCGGGGCTGGGGGAGTGGCCCGCGACCGGGCTGGGGGAGTGGCCCGCGACCGGGCTGGGAGCGTGGCTTGGCACCGGGCTGGGAGCGTGGCTTGGCACCGGCGAAGGCGGCGGGGTGCTAACCGGGGTTGGAACCGGAGAAGGAGGCGGTGGCGGGGGTGGCGCGGATGAGTTGAGAGCGAACGTGCCGCCCTCCTGGTTGAACCAGATGGCGGCCTTCAGCCGCGGGAACTGAGCCCCCATCGCGCCCGCCGCGTCGATGATCCACTGACCTTTGGTGACGCCCGCGGGATCGCCCGCCACCGGCTCCGCGCTGGCGTACTCCGCGAGCATCATGGGCTTGGCGTTGAGCCCGGCGACGCGAGCGTATGTCTGGACGACGGTGAGACCTTGCGCAAGCGAGGCCCAGCCGCCGCCGTTCGCCCCCCAGTTGTAGACGTCGATGGCCATCCAGTCGACATAAGCGTCACCGGGGTAGAAGACGCGCTGGTCGACCCCGGCCGGGTTCCAGACATTCGGGTTCCAAACGAACTGCACGTTGGTCGCGCCGGCCGCGACGAAACGGTCATGAACATGTCGGAAGGCGGCGACGTACTGGGCCGGCGTGTTCCCGTTGACTGCGTTGCCCCACGGGTACCAGTTGCCGTCCATCTCGTGCCCAAAATCGAGCAGCACCGGAGCGCCGTAGGTTCGCAGCCCAACCGCCCACGAATCGATGTACGGGTCGAAAGCGCCCGCGGCGATCTTCGTCAGCGGAAACGTGTTGTTGGCGACCGTCATGGGCGACGGACCCCACGCTTCCCAGGTGATGAGCGGCGTGGACCCGGTCACACCCACCGAGCTGTAGTTGCGTACGGCTTTCAGCATCCACGGCTGGTTGGCCGCGAAGTTACCCGAGCCGGCGTCGCCCCACTGCGCGTACCAGTGCACGATGCTGGAGTGGCGGCCGATGGCCGTGTCGAGATTTCTGATCGAGGTCATGGTCGGGTCCCACGGCGTGTTGGTGTCGTACATGCCGAACTGGACCGTGCAAGGCGCGACGGCAGCGATGGCGGGATGCGAAATCCCGCCGGTGGCAACCGCCGACAGCGACAGCCATATCGCAGCGACCGCCGAAGCAGCCCGATGCCGCAAACCGACCTTCCTCATCAGCCCTCCTACGCACCGGCCTGCACCACGTGCGTACGGAGGCCGCGCGGTTTATGGGATCAACGCACTCAACGTCTGAGGGGCCGAAAACCTGCGTCCAGAGGCGTCTTCAGCACCCGCCGAACGCAGTGTTTGCGGCCGCGAGTGACGAAGAAGAGGAGTCCAGCGCAAACGGGCTTCCCGCCCAGTTGAACCAGAAGACCGCCGTGATCCGCGTGTAGGTGGTGCCGATCGCCTGGGCGGCGTCGAGAATCCACTGCGACTTCGATGCGCCCGCCGGGTCGGCAGGAGTGGCTTCGGCGCTTGCCCATTCGCCAAGCATCAGAGGCTTCGAGGAGAGAGCGGCGAGGCGCGAATAGACATGCGTGGCTTCCAGACCCTGGCTCAAAGAGGCCCACCCCCCGCCGGCAGCGCCCCAGTTGAAGACGTCGATCGCCATCCGATCCACATAGGCATCACCGGGATAGAAGGTGGTCGGGTCGATGCCGGCGGGGTTCCAGATGTCGGCCGTCCACACGAACTGCACGTTGGTGGCGCCGGCCAGGGCGAAGCGGTCGTGGGTATGGCGATAGGCAGCGATGAAGTCGGCGGCCGTGTTGCCGTTGACGCCGTAGCCCCACGGATACCAGTTGCCGTCCATCTCGTGCCCGAAGTCGAGTAAGACCGGACCTCCATACGCGTGCAGGCCGTTGGCCCACGAGTCGATGTAGGAGTCGAAGGTTCCGGCAGCGATCTGCTGCAGCGGAAAGGTGTTGTTCGCGGCCGTGTACGGCGCCGGCCCCCACGGCTCCCAGGTGATGAACGGCGTGGAGCCCATGACGCCCACGGACGAATAGGCGCGGACGTTGCTGAGCATCCACGGCTGGTTGGCCGAGAAGTTGCCCGCTCCGCCGTCACCCCACTGGGCGAACCAGTGGACGATGCTGGAATGGCGGTTCACAGCCGCATCCAGGTTCTTGATGGCGGTCTCGTTGGGGTCCCAGGGCGTGTTGGTGTCATACATCCCCCACTGCACGGTGCACGGCAGCGTCGCGGCATGCGCCGCCCGCGGCGAAACCGACAGGACGGCGACGACCAGCAAGAGGGAGGCGAGCAAGATCGCTCCCAGTCGACTGTAACGAATCGGTTGGTGTCGGATCATGTGTGCCACCGGGGTATCGTCAGGGTGCGCGCCAGGATCTGGATGTCGAACCAGAGCGACCACCTGCGCACATAGCGAACGTCGAGGACCATCATCTCGGGAGCCGAGAGGCGGTCCCGGCCCGAGACCTGCCACAGGCCCGTGATCCCCGGCTTCATGACTTCGCGCTCGAAGTACCACGTCTTGTACGATGGCCGGTCGTAGGGCATGAGCGGTCGCGGCCCCACGAGGCTCATCTCGCCTCGGAGCACGTTGAAGAGCTGGGGCAGCTCGTCGAGGCTCGACCGCCTCAAGTACTTGCCAACCCGGGTGATCCGCGGGTCGGACTCCGTTTTGTAACGCTCGCCCGACCGCTGCTCCTTGAACCAGTCCTGCGCCGCCTGGAGGTGGTACGTCTGACTGCTGTGGTGATACATCGACCGAAGCTTCCACAACGTGAAGGGCCGGCCGAGATGACCGATGCGCCTGTGGCCGTACAGGGCGGGGCCGCGGCTGTCGAGACGGATGATCACCACCAGGCAAGCGATGACCGGGGCGGCGAATATCAGCACGATCGATCCGAGGACGACGTCCACGACTCGCTTGAACCGAGCCCGCCTGGGCAGCCAAACCGGCCGCAGGTCGACGTCATCCAGCAGGCTTTCGGGCAGCGCGCTCATGCGGTCCTGCTGAGCTGCACGTTGCGCAGCCAGTCGATCTCGGCCTGTAGACCGGCCTCGAGCGGCGTCATCGCCTTGAACCCGAGGACTTTCTCGGCGCGGGTGACATTGCAGACAGGACGGTCGCGATCCGGCGCTGCGTGATTGAGCTGGACGTCGCCATCCGCCGCGCAGAGCCTCATCACAAGCCGCGCCACGTGCCTCGTCGGCCAGCCTTGACCGGTGGCGATGTTGAACGTTCCCTCAGCGCTCTTTTCGATGGCGCACAGAAACGCTCCCGCTACATCGCCGACGTAGATGGGATCGAACTGCGCTGCACCGCGCCCAGCGACCACCGGCTGCGCGCCAGACAGCGCGGCGCGGATGAAGTTCGGGATCGCGCGACCGACTGTCTCGCCGGGTCCGTAGACGGTGGCCAGACGAAGGATCGCGGCGGGCCTGCCGGTTTGGTGCGTCCAGTGCCGCACGCAGTCCTCTTGCGCGACCTTCACCATCGCGTAGGCATTCAGCGGCTCGCCGACCGGCGCATCCTCGTCAACCCCGACCGCGGGCGGCGTGTAAACGCTCACCGAGCTGGCGAGGCTCACATGCGCAACCCCGGCCTCCGCCGCGGCATCCAGCAGGTGGATCGTCTCGACCAGGTTTTCATTCACCCCTTCGAGAAGCTGGTCCCAGAATCCAGCGGACGCCGGCGGTCGGTATCGCAAGTGCACAAGCGCATTGCAGCCCTCGAGGGCTTCGGCCAGCCCAGTACCGTCGGTCTCGAGCGCGAAGGGCTTGTAGACCACTTCGCCGCGCTCGATGAGCGATCGCAGCGTCCGGCGCTTGAGCGGCGTCGGCCCGAGCACGTCGACCTGGGCACCGGTCGCGAGCAAGTGCGCCACCAGGTGGGCGCCAATGAAGCCTCCGGCCCCGGTGACCGCGACCCGGTGGGTGGCTAGGCGCCGACCGCCGCCGCGAGCTGCCAATTTCTGGCCTCCTCTGATTCAAGAGCCGAGTCGAGCTGTCGGGGCTGCGAGCTCACCCATTCGACGTAGCGTGCAAGGCCTTCCTCGATGCCGACGTCGGCGGTGAACCCCAGCAACGACCTGGCCCGCTCGACTCCGGCGAAGTGCCGCCGCACATCGCCCGGGCGATCGTCCTGGTGTTGGATCTGCGATCGCGTGCCAAGCAGCTCCTGCACGAGCCGGGCGATGTCGAGGACCCTCACCTCCTGGCCGCGCGCGATGTTGACGCAGTCGCCTACCAGCTCGTCGCATTCGGCGGCCACCAAGATGCCCCGCACACTGTCGCCAACCCAGGTGAAGTCCCGCGTCTGCAGTCCGTCTCCAAATACGACGAGCGGTTTGCCGGCGATAGCGCGCGCCACGAACCTGGGGATGACTTCACCACTCGCGCCCTCGGCGTGCGCCCGCGGGCCGTACACGTTGAAAGGCCTGATCACGGTGGCGGGCAGGCCGTATGTGCGATGGAAGCTCAACGCATACGCCTCGCCGGCCAGCTTCGCGGCCGCGTATGGAGTCATCGGATTGAGCGGATGCCGTTCGTCCATCGGGACCCGGCGCGCCGTGCCGTAGACCTCTGAAGACGAGACATAGACGAATCGATCGAGCGAGGAGCTCTCACGGGCGGCGAGCAAGACGTTGAGGGTCCCCAGTGCGTTGACGTCGTGGCTCGTCATCGGGTCCGGAATCGACACGCGAAGACAAACGACGGCCAGATGGAAGATCACCTCGGCCCGCTTGACCGCGGCGTCGATGGCGGCGCGGTCGCGGATGTCGGCGTGGAGCACGTTGACCTGGGGCGACGAGCTGAGGTTGGCGCGGGTGCCCACCGAGAAGTCGTCGATCACCGTCACATCGTTCGAGGGCGCCAGGAGGTCGACGAGGTGGCTGCCGACAAAGCCGGCGCCACCCGTGACCAGCACGCGCTTTCCTTCGACCTTCACAGCGACGGTTCGAGGAAACCACAGGGATCCTGGCGCAACAATGGGTGGTATGGAGAGCTACGGAGGCTGGTGTTCAACCGGGACGGGACAACAGCCCACCCCACCGCCGCAACCTCCCATTTAGCCCGAGCCCAAACAGCACTTAGTCTGGGCAGAGAGGTGGGCGCTCAGATCGCGGTCAGCCCTGGGTCGCCCAAAGAGTCCGATGCACCAGCCGGGATGCGCGTCATCGACATCGATGCGCAGGACCCGCGCTGGGACGCCTTCGTGAACAACCACCCTGCCGCTCTGATCTACCACCATCCCGCTTGGCTGCACGTCCTCGAAAGGGAGTACGGGCAGGACTCGATTTGCCTCGCCTGCGAAGACGCCGCCGGCGCGATCCATGGGATCCTGCCGCTCGCCTGGACCAAGGGACTGCCTCTCGGACCGACCGTGCGCACCGGCCGCCGGCTCTCGTCGCTGCCTCGCACCCCGGTCGCCGGCCCCCTTTCCACCGATGAGCATGCGACCACCGCCCTGGTCGGCGCCGCGATCGACCTGGTCCGCGACCGGCCTGGTACGCGGCTCGAGATGAAGCCGAGTGCGACTTTCTCGATGGACTCGGCCCGCGGACTGACTTGCATGCCCTGGCGCACGGCTTATGTGCTCACGCTCCCCGGTCCGTCCGGCGAGCTCCGATTCGGGAACTCGCGCAACCGGGCTCGGCTCAAGTGGGCGGTTCGCAAGGCGATCCGCCTCGGCGTCGCCGTCCGCCTGGCAGAAACGCGTGAGGACCTTCGCAGCTGGTACGAGCTGTACCTGGAAACCATGCGCACTCACATGACGCCACCACGCCCGTTTCGTCTGTTCGACGCGATGTGGGAGGTGCTGAGGCCCCGCGGTCTGATGCGCCTTCTGATCGCCGAGCGAGAGCGGCGGCTCATCGCCGGTTCGCTGTACCTGACGTTCGGGAGCACGGTCTTCTACGCGTTCAACGGCTGCCGCCGGAGCGAGCTCCGCCTGCGCCCGAACGACTTCATCCAGTGGCATGCCATCGAAACGTTCCGGCGCGCAGGTTTCCGCGAGTACGACCTCGGCGAGGTCAGCAGCGGCAATGGCGGGCTGGCGGAGTTCAAGGCCAAGTGGGGCGCGGACGAGCGGCAGCTGTATCGCTTCTACTTCCCGCAGCCGCGCGTCGAACGGTTGGAAGACCCGTCGACGGATTCGCTCGGCCCGCAAAAAATCCTCGAGGCGGGCTGGCGCTGTGTGCCGCTCGGCGTCACCGCGGCCGTTGGCGACGCGGTCTACAGGTTTCTGTAAGTGGCTCTCGCGCGCAGGGCTGAGGGCCGGGTGACGCGGACGGGCCGCGTGCGCGGCCACCTCACTCCACGGTGCGTCGGCCCGATCGGAGGCACGACCACGCTTGCCGACTGCATCGTCGCGTTGCGATACCTACTGTCTCGACGGAAGCTCGTCGACGGGCCGGTGATCGCGGAATACGAAGCGGAATTCGCTCGCGTCGCCGGAGCCCGGTTTGCGTGCAGCTTCTGGGCCGGGCGCGTTGGTCTCTATGCACTTCTGCTCGGCCTCGGGATCGGACGCGACGACGAAGTGCTTTTACAGGTGCCCACGCACGTCGTCGTGGCGAATGCGATCAGGTACACGGGGGCACGGCCCGTCTATGTCGACTGCACGCTCGAGAGCTACAACATCGACCTGGAAGAGGCCGAGCGCCGCATCACCCCAAAGACGAGGGTCCTGCTGCTGCAGCACACGTTCGGCAATCCCGTGGACCTCGACGCGGCCCTCGAGCTGGCAGCGCGTCACAACCTCGTCGTGATCGAGGACTGCGTGCATGCGTTGGGGGCCACGTATCGGGGCCGCCCTGTGGGAAGCTTCGGGCGCGCCGCCTTCTTCAGCACCGAGGAGACGAAGACGATCTCGAGCACGATGGGCGGCATCGTCACGACCGACGACCCCGAGCTCGCCGCCCGGCTGGTCGCGTTTCAGAGCTCGTGCGCTGCGCCCGCCGCATACCAGACGATCCGATACCTGTTGAAGTTCATCGCGTATCACATCCTCACCAAGCCGTCTCTACACCGATTCACGCGCGCCATTTACGAGCTGGTGGGCAAGCGCCATCCGCTGCCTCGAGCGACGAGCCACGACGAGCTGCGCGGCGAGCGGCCCGCGAACTACGAGCAGCGGCTCAGCAACGCACAGGCCGCGCTCGCCCTCAGACAGCTGCGGCGCCTGCAAAGCAACATCGAACACCGCCGCCGTGTGGCCGCCGCTTATGCCGGGCGGATGGCGGAGATCGGCTACCGAGTGCCGCGAACCCCCGACGGCGCCGAACCGGCCTTCGTGCGCTACCCGATCTGGGTGGAGGACCGGCCGGCGGCGATTCGTGCGGCCCGGCCGCGCGTGCTGCTGGGCAACTGGTTCACGTCGGTGCTCGAGGAGGCTGCGTCACCCGAACACGGCGCCTACGAGACCGGCTCGTGTCCGCGAGCCGAAGCCGCGGCCGAGCACCTGGTCAACCTGCCCACCCATGCATTGATCGACGATTTGGACGTCGACGCGATCGTGTCCAGCCTTGCCGGGCTCGCGCCGGCCGCGCGCAGCTGAGGATTTAGTCGGCCAGCGTCGAGGCCGCGATGCTGTTCAGCGCCGCCGCCACGGCGACGCGGTCCTCCTCCCTGAGGCCAGGATGGACCGGCACCGACGCCATGTCTTTGGCGGCCGCCTCGGCCACCGGACAGGCAGGGTTGTGAAGGCTCAAGTAAGGCGGCTGCAGGTGCACCGGCAGCGGGTAGTAGACGCCGGTCCCGACTCCCATCTGGTGCAGCTGTAAGCGAACCTCCTCCCGGGACCAGCCGGTGGGGACTCGCAGCGTGTACTGGTGATATACGTGCCCGCGGCCCGGGGCCACCCGGGGGCGCCCATACCACCTCGACACCCAGCGGTCGTAAAAAGCCGCGTGCCGCCGCCTGTGTTCAGTGATGCTTTCTAGGCGGCCGAGCTGCACGAGCCCGATGGCGGCCTGGATCTCCGTCATCCGGAAGTTGTACCCGGCCTCGTCATGTTCGTACGGCCGGTCGGAGTAGGCCTGGTGGCGAAGCCGCGCGCAGGTGCGGGCCACGCGAGGGTCGTTGGTGATCACCATCCCACCCTCACCGGTGGTGATGTTCTTGGTCGCATAGAAAGAGTAAACGGCGGTGCCGAAAGCGCCCAGAGGCCGGCCGTCGATGGTCGCGCCGACCGCCTGGCAGGCGTCTTGAATCAGGTGGAGCCCGTGCTTCTCGGCGAGGCGCACGAAAGAGTCCATATCGCCCGGATTGCCGTGCAGGTGGACCATGACGATGGCCTTGGTGCGCGGGCCGATGAGGCGTGCGACCGCGGCGCAGTCCAGGTTCAGGCTGTCATCGACGTCCGCGAAGACAGGCACCGCGCCGGTGTGCTTGATCGCGTTGGCGGTGGCGATGAACGTGAGCGGGCTGGTGATGACCTCGTCGCCCGGGCCGATCCCGTGAGCCAGCAGCGCCAGGTAGAGGGCGGTCGATCCGTTGCTGGTGGTCACGCCGTACCTCGCCCCCATCGCCGCGGCGAACGCCTCCTCGAAGGCTCGTGTCCTCTCGCCCTGCGTCAGCACGCCAGAACGCATCACCTCGAGGACGGCGCTCTCTTCCTCCGCGCCGAGCTGCGGGTGCGCGATCGGGATCAGACCCTCGTGAAAAGGCCTGATCGCGTGGCGCCGAGCGGTGATCAGCTTTCGCTCCCTCCAGGATTGAGGAGACCAGAGGATTCGTGTACGGGCAATGGGTCGATTCGGACCAGACCTGGGACAGCGGCGCCGGCGGCCGCCGCAATCGGCCATTACGGGTTCCACCGAGGTGCCCTAGCTTGGGAGGCGGATGGGCAGCGTCGCCGCCGTCGTCGTCACTTACAACCGGAAGCAGCTGCTGGCCAGATGCCTGGAGGCGATCCGGGCCCAGTCGCGGCCGAGTGATCGGGTGTTCATTGTTGACAACGCCTCCTCCGACGGCACAGCCGAGCACCTGGCCGCGGCTGGACTGCTCGATGACTCAATCGAATACATCCGTCTGCCGGCCAACAGCGGCAGCGCGGGCGGCTTTCACGAGGGAATGCGGCGAGCTTATGAAGCGGGCTACGAGTGGTTGTGGCTCATGGACGACGATGGCTGTCCCGCCCCCGACTGCCTGGAGAACCTTCTCTCCCGCCAAAACGAGCTGGACGTCATCGGACCTGCCGTGGTCAGGCCGGACGATCCTGCCCGGCTCACCTGGAAGCTGCGGAGCGTCCACCGCGGCGGAAGGTTCCGGACCTGGACCTCGATCGCGAGCTTGCAGGAGCTGAGCCGCCTCGCGCCCGATGGAGTCTATGAAGGCGTCGCCGCCCTTTTCAACGGGGTCCTGATCAGGAGGACGGTTCCAGAGGCGATCGGGTTCGTGCTGGCCGACCTCTTCATCTGGGGCGACGAGAACGAATACATGATGCGGTGCAAAGCAGCCTGCTTTCGGGTTGGGGTCTTCGTCCACGCGGTTCACTACCACCCGTATGTCCGGCCGCGGCATTCCAGCCGGTGGAAGTTCTACTACCTGTATCGCAACACCATGTACATCCACTGGCGGTATGGGCGAATTCAGCTGCCGGCCTTGCTCAGGCCGTGGTACCCCGCCTATATCTCGCTGAGGATGCTGTCGGAGCTCCCGTCCCTCTCGCCGCTGTACGTGCTCACAGTCCTTCGCGGGGCTCGACGCGCCTTGAAAGGAAAGCTGGTCGCATACGGATGATCAGAGCCACGATCGTCGTGCCGACCATCCGCGAGCACAGCATTCTGCGGTTCCTGGAGCAATGGGCGGCGGAATTCAGCGGTCACCGGGTGATCGTCGTCGAGGACAACCCTGAGAAGACGTTCGCGCTCCCCGGGTGGGTGGAGCACTACAGCTGGAAGGATATCGACGAGCAGCTTGGAGATCGGGCCTGGATCATCCCGCCGTCGTTCCTATCCCTCGTCCGTGATGCTCTCGACCGGCGCTGGGATGACGATCGCTGGTGGAGCACGCTGGACGGGCCGATGCCGGCACGTGGGTTTCCATACGAGATCCGCCACGCGACGATGCCGACGATGATCCACCACGGCTTGTGGTCAAACGTCCCCGATTTCGACGCGAGGACACAACTGCTTCTGCCCGATCACAGGCTCGAGCCGGCGACCACCGTTCAGCGCGTGCCGCACGGGCGGTTCTTTCCGATGTGCGGAATGAACCTCGCTTTTCGTCCCGCAATGATTCCCGGGCTGTACTTCCTCCTCATGGGCAAGAGCCGCGATGGGACCCCGTGGCCATACGACCGTTTCGGCGACATCTGGGCAGGTGTGTTCGCAAAGAAGGTCGCCGACCACCTCGGCTTCGCGATCAGCTCCGGCGCTCCATCGATCCTCCACTCGCGGGCGTCGAACCCGGAGGTCAATTTGATCAAAGAGACGCCCGGCTACCCGATCAACGAGGTGCTCTGGCGCAAAGTGGACGCGATCGGGCTTACTGCTGACACGGTCGGCGGATGCTACGAGCAGATCGCCGAGAGCCTTGACCTAGAGGGCGATTACTGGGCCACGCTCAAGTCCGCAATGAAGGCATGGGCCTCATTGTTCGATCAGGCAGAGGCTCGCGTCGCCCCGCCCGTGAAGCTCGCGAGCTAGCGGTCTCTTGGTTCAGCATCGAGGCGCTGAACAGCCCCAGCAGCATCCCGAATTCCTGAGACACGCCCGCGAAGAACAGGTACTCGGCCGTCAGACCCACGAAAGCGAAGAACAACACCATGCCCAGGCACGCCGCCGCGAGGCTGCGGCGCATGGGATCTGGGCTCGCGCGTGATCGCACAGCCAGCACCGCGACCGTAGCGAACATCGTGAGCAGAAGCGCGATCCCGACGATGCCGGCACGGAAGCCCTCCCGCAGGTACTCGTTGTCGACGAAGTTCGTGAGCGGCGTCGGCACCTCGCTCGGGATGACAGTCCCGGTGCCGAGCAGGAAGTTGTCGGAGAGCGCCGGCACGAAGAACGCCTGCCAGACACGAATGCGATAGGCAAACGATTCAGGGATGACCAGGTTCGATCCCCCCGAAGAGAGCACGCCTTGCGCCGCTCCCCGCGAGCTCACCGCGGGCCAGAACAACACCAACGCGATCGCCAGCGCCGCCACCGTCAGCACGAACTGGCGCGGTACGTGGCGTCCGTACCAGAGGACCAGGATGGTGACCAGTGGGAGCGCAATGAGCGGGGCCCAGGTCAGGCTCGCCACCAGACCTGCCAGGTTGACGACCATGACGAGGCTCAGCCAGAGCCGTGGGAATCCAGGAGCCCGCATGGTGGACAGCGTCAACGCCAGCATGTAGTTCACAGTCGCGAAGGCTCCGACCGCGCTGTAGTGGCCAAGCGTCGATATCGGCCGGTAGCCCGGCTCGAAAGCATTGAAGAGGTTGACCGCCGGGGGGTAGTACGTCGAACCAAAGTCCCTCGCACCGGGAAGATCCGCAAGCTCCGCAACCGCGAGAAGGCTGACGAAGATGCTCGCCAGCATCGTCACATTGAGGACCGCCTGCACAGCCCTGCTGCCAAGGTCGACGCGCGAGTAGACGGCATAGACGAGGAGCAGCTGCAGCGGGGACAGGACGCCGCGCAGCGTGTCGGGATCGAACAGATGTGGCGAGCGTGACAGGATCAGCACGAGCGACGAGATGACCACGACCCCGATCGCGTACGCCCCCATGGCCAGGTCCAGGCTGGTGATCGGACGCCTCTGACGGCGGGGCAGGTAATGGAGCGCGAGGCCGGAAACCACGACCAGCAAGATGGCCTCGTTCGGCCGCAGGACCGGGATGAGCGTGCCCCGGCCGAGCCCGGTCGTCAAAGAGATCGAGAATGCGTACACGGCAAGGCCGATTGCCGGCCTCCATGCCGTCAGGGCGAGCAGGCCGAGCGCGCCGATGAGGGCGAGGACCGCTGGGTAAAGAGATAGGGCCTCGGAGACGACCGGCGCGCTCACGGTTGGACGGCTGCTCCGGTGGTCGCCGGCATGGGGTCCTCAGCGACCGGCCAGGCCGCGATCTCGATCGGATCGAGATTCTTCATGCGAAGCACCGCATAGAGCCCAAACGCCACCAGGGTCTCCGACGCGACGACGGCGACGGCCATCCCGACCTCGAGATAGTGCGGAACCAGGATGATCGCAAGGCTCACATTGAGCACGCACGCCGACACGACGACGATGTTGACGAGGCGGTCGAGGCCCAGGGCGAGCATCCACTGGATCCCCAGCACGTTGCTGAGGGCGATCAGAGGCGGCAGAAGGGCAAGGATCCTGAGCACGACGACGGCGTTGTCGAATCCGGGCCCGAGCACGATCCGTACGAGGATCGGCGCCCCCAGGAAGATGATCAAGCCCATCGCGCAGCCGGCGGCGCCGACGATCAGCAAGCTCTTACGGGCCAGCCGCGCCGCCTCACCCCGCGCGTGCGACGCCAGATGACTGATGCGTGGGAAGACCGCCTGCGTGATGGGGAACAGCAGAGTCGAAAAGGCCTTGCTGATCCTTTCCGCCCCGACGTAGTAGCCGACGGCCGCCGGCGTGCCGAACAGCCCGAGCAGGAATCCGTTGCCCGTGGTGTAGAAGCTGAGGGCGCCCTGGTAAAGGAACGTCGACCAACCGAGGCGCAGCGTGCGAGCGACAGCTCGAGCAGTCGGGATTTGAAAACGAACCTCTCGATAGGTGACGGCAAACTCGATCAGGACCGCGGCACTCATCGTGCCGCCCTGGATGGCGGGCACCTTCCACGGGTCCGCCGGCGACCTCACCGCAAGCAGGATGCCCGCGAGCGCGAGGACCCGGGCCGCCGACTCCCAGCGGGCCACGAAGCCCATGCGTTCGAGGCCCTGGAAGAACCAGTTCAAGCTGAAGGAGAGCGACAGGGCCCACAC
>MNEW01000033.1:1823-9585 GCA_001917895.1 Actinobacteria bacterium 13_1_40CM_66_12 | reverse complement strand
CCCGATGAGCACGCCGCGATCGCGGTCGGCGATCAGCTTCAAAGCCCCGTCGTGGAAGTCGTGGATGTAGCCGCGCGCGGTCTCAGCGGGATCGGCCGAGGCGGTGATGACGTTCAATCCGTGCTCCCTGGCCGCTGCTTCGGAGATTCCGACCGACGCGACCTCGGGGTCGGTGAAGGTGACCCGCGGCACCGCGGAGTGGTCGGCACGGGCGTCTTCACCACGCAGGCGGCGGGCGACGATCTGGCCGTGGTAGAAGGCGAGGTGCGTGAAACCGCCGATGCCGGTCACATCGCCTACGCCGTAAACACCGACCCGCGCCTCGAGAGTAGTGGGGTCGACCTTGAGCCAGCCGCGTTCGGTTTGCTGCAGACCGGCTCCCTCCCAGGCTTCGAAATTCGCCCGTCTGCCGGTGGCGACCAACAGACGCTCGGCGTGGAGAATCGCTCCCGACTTCAAGGTCACGATCACGCCTCCGCTTTCTTTCTCGACCCCGGCGACAGGGTCGCCGACGAGCAGCTGCATGCCGTCCGCGAGCAGGTGCGGCCGCAAGGCGATGGCGGCCTCTGGCTCCTCCGCGCCGAGGATCCGTGGGCCCGCCTCGATCACGGTCACCTTCGAGCCCAGCCGCGCGAACGCCTGGCCGAGCTCCACGCCCACGGCGCCACCGCCCAGGATGGCAAGCGATCCCGGCAGCTCATGCGGCAGCGTGGCCTGGCGGTTGGTCCAGAAGTCGACCTTGTCGAGGCCTGGGATCGGCGGGATCACGGCCGTGCCGCCGTTGGCGATCACCACGGCCTTCCGGGCGACCAGCTCGTCTCCGCCCACCTCCACGGTCCGGACGTCGACGAGCTTGCCTACTCCGCGCACGAGCTTCGCTCCCGTCGCCTCCATCGCCGCGGCCGGGCGGGTGTCGTCGAGATCCCGCGCCATCCAGTAGACGCGCTTGGAAACCTTCGGGAAATCCACGTCCCACTCGACCCACGAAGCCGCGAGGGTGCGCGCCCGCCCCGCCTCCTCGAGGGTCTCGCCAGAGCGCAGCAGCGTCTTCGACGGTATGCAGCCCCAGTAAGGACACTCGCCGCCGACAAGCTCGCGTTCGACCACCGCAAGACTGAGCCCGCTCCCCTGCAAGCCGCCGGCGATCGCCTCTCCGGCCACACCGCCGCCGAGGCACACGACGTCAAATTCCTGCGGCAACCTGATCACCTCCGCCCGCGCTAGCGCGGCGCAACGATTCCAAAAGGGATGTGGCCGTGAAGGCTCCGATGTAGCGGTCTCCGTCGAAGACCGCGGCACGCTCGGTCGGGCTCGATAACGCGGCCGCAAACGCATCAGTGAGTGTCGTTCGACGCTCGATTCGCGGCTCGCCCGGTCGCGGTTCCGGAGCGCGCTCGAGCGTGTGAGGGTCGATCGTGACGACCGACATCCGGCGCACCAGCTGCTCGCTCCCAAGGAAATCGGAGACGTACTTGCTCGCGGGACGCGTGAGTATGGCTTCGGGCGTGTCGTACTGGGCGACCCTCGCCTGCATCTCGAGCAGGCAGATGCGGTCTCCGACCAGCACCGCCTCATCGATGTCGTGGGTCACGAAGACGACCGTCTTGCGCAAGGAGCGCTGGATGTTGATGAACTCATGCTGGAGACGTTCACGTGTGATGCGGTCGATGGCTCCGAACGGCTCGTCCATGAGGAGGATCGGCGGGTCCGCGCCCAGCGCGCGTGCGAAACCGACCCGCTGGCGCTGGCCGCCGGACAGCTGGTGGGGATAGCGGTGGCGGTACTCGACCGGGTCCAGACCCACGAGCGTCAAGAGCTCGTTGACGCGATCGTTGATGCGGGCCTTGTCCCAGTTCCACAGCCGTGGCACGGTACCGACGTTGTCGCCGACGGTCATGTGCGGAAACAGGCCCGTGCTCTGGATGACGTAACCCATCTTCAAACGCAGCTGCGCGGGATCGACGCCATGAGTGTCCTGGTCGTCGACCAGAATCCGGCCCGAGTCGGGCGCGATGAGCCGGTTGATCATCCGCAGCGTCGTCGTCTTGCCGCATCCCGATGGGCCGATCAAGACGCACGTCTGGCCGTCCGCGATGTCGAGCGAAAGATCGATGACGGCGTTGGCGCCGCCAGGGAACCCCTTGCTGACGTGCTCCAGCCGGATCACTGCGTCAATTACCGTAATTGAATGCCGAGCGGGCTATTCCTCGACTACGTAGACCCGTGGGTCAACTGGACCTGGCTTTCGACCCACATCCCGCTGTTCGTGGCCGCGGTCGAGCAGCACCTCACTCTCACCGTCATCGCCGTCGCGGGCGGCCTCGCGATCTCGATTCCTCTGGGAATTGCCGCGCATCGGTGGCGGGCTCTGCGCAATCCCGTGCTCGCGTTTTTCGACGTCGTCTATACGATTCCCTCGCTCGCGCTTTTCGCGCTGCTCGTTCCCTATACCGGACTGGGCGTGGTCACCGCCGAGATCGGGCTCATCGGCTACACGGTGCTGATCCTGGTTCGCAACCTTCTCGTCGGCCTCGAGTCGGTGCCGCCTGACGTACTCGACGCCGCCGACGGCATGGGCTACCGGCCGCTTGCGCGACTGTTGCGCGTGGAGCTGCCGCTTGCTTTGCCGGCGATATTCGCGGGCGTCCGCATCGCCACGGTCACGACGATCGGTCTGGTGACGATCACCGCCCTGATCGGCTTGGGCGGGCTCGGGCAGCTGATCAATAGGGGCCTGATCGAGAACTTCCATACACCACTGGTCGTCGCGACCGTGCTCTCGATCGCGCTCGCGTTGGTGGCCGACCTACTGCTCGTCGGAGCGCAGCGGCTGGCCATCCCCTGGTCGCGAGGCGCAGCTTCATGAGCGTCATTTCTCTTGTCGGGCAGTGGTTCGCGGATCCCGCCCATTGGAGCGGTCCAGATGGCATCCCGCAGCGACTGGTCGAGCATGTGCAGATCTCGGCCGCGTCCGTCGCGATCGGAGCTGTCATCGCGCTGCCGATTGGGATCGCGCTCGGCCACTACGGTCGCTTCGGAAACGTGGCCATCAATATTTCCAACGTTGGGCGCGCGCTGCCCTCGTTCGGCGTCCTCGTGATCGCCTTCCAGGTACTCGGCCTCGGCAACCTGCCGGTCCTCGTCGCGCTTGTCGCACTGGCGATTCCCCCGATGGTCACCAACAGCTACGTCGGCCTTAGCGAGGTCGACCCCGACGTCAAAGAGGCGGCGCGGGGGATGGGCTATCGAGAGCTGGCGCAGCTCTTGCGCGTGGAGTTACCACTGGCGGTACCGCTTGTGATGGCAGGCATCAGGACCTCCGCCGTGCAGGTCGTGGCGACGGCGACTCTGGCGGCGCTGATCGCGGGCGGCGGTTTCGGCCGGTACATAATCGACGGCTTCGCACAGCAGGACTACACGAAATTGGCCGCGGGCGCGGTGCTGGTGGCGGTGCTGGCGATGGCGACCGAGCTCTCACTTTCGGCGCTGGAACGGGTGCTCGTCCCCCGCGGGATCAGGCTTCAGCGGGCGCCCGTCGCCCGCCGCGCGACAACTTTCAAGACCGCATAAATGGAAGAATCAAGCCAAGCCCGCGGTTTAACCCCCACGAACTCAGAGGCTGACGCCGTGAGTTCGCGGGGACCCCTGGGTGGATCGGCAAACACACGGGTGGCAAGGAGAAGGGTTCGATGAATTCAAAGCTCGGTTCTGGGAGATTCCTGGCGGCGGTCGCCACACTGGTTTTCGTGGCCGCCGCGTGTGGAAGCACCGGCGGTGGCGGGAATCCGAGCCCGGCTTCCAAGGGCACGCTCACTGTTGCGGGTTTCAACTTCCCCGAGAGCAGCATCCTGGCCGAGATCTACGGCCAGGCGCTCGCGCACGACGGTTACACGATCAACTACAAGCTGCTGCTGGGTACGCGCGAGGTCGTAGCGCCTGCGCTCGAGTCGGGCCAGATCGACGTGTATCCCGGCTACGCGGCGACCGACCTCGAGTTCTACAACAAGGGCGCCGGCGAAGCCAATGGCGACGCCACCGCCACCACGACCAAGCTCAACAGCCACCTGGCGCCGCTTGGGCTCGTCGCGCTCGACCCCTCGGCGGCCGTCGACCAGAACGCATTCGCGGTCACCAAGGCCACCCAGACCAAGTTCAGCCTCACCAAGCTGTCCGACCTCGCGCCGATCGGCAGCCAGCTGACCCTGGGCGCCGGGCCCGAATGCCCGACGCGTCCTTTCTGCCAACCCGGGCTCAAAAACACATATGGCATCACCTTCAAGGCCTTCAAGCCGCTCGACACCGATGGGCCCCTGACGCGCGCCGCGTTCAAGAACGGCAGCATCGACGTCGGCCTGGTGTTCAGCAGCGACGGTGACCTCAACTCGCTCGGGCTGGTCGTGCTTCAGGACGACAAGCACCTCGAGAACGCGGACAACGTGGTCCCGATCCTCCGTCAGGCCGCGGCGAGCGACGAGGTCAAGAAGGTGCTCAACGCGATCGACGCGAAGCTGACCACGGCTGACCTGGTGACCTTGAACTCGCAAGTCTCGATCCAGCACCAGGACGCCGACGCCGTCGCGACGGCGTGGCTGCAGCAGCACAACTACGCGAGCTAGCGGCTAAGCCACCGCCTTTGTGACCGCCGGCTCGGACTCGGGCTGCTTCGGAGCGACGCCGATCGCGTTGGCGGCCGCGCCTGCCAGCAGCAGGCCGGCCGAGATGAGCATGGCAGTGTGGAATGCGTCGGCTGACGCGTAGCGCGCCTGCGCGGCCACATCCGCGGGCGCGCTTGTCGTCGGCCTGTTGAGCGGGCTCACCTCAGCCCTCAGAGTGGGCGAGTTGGGGTCGATGCCCGGAACCTTCGAAGCCAGCGACGCGTAGAAGACTGCGGTCACGGCAATGAAGACAACGGCGCCTGCGAGCTGCGGGCCGATGCGCGAGATCGCGTTGTTGATCGAAGACGCGAGGCCGGCGTTGGCGACCGGCACCGACGCCATCAACGCGGCCGTCAGGGGCGCGACCATGATCCCCAGCCCGAGTCCGAAGACGATCGTCGCCGGCAGGAAGTCCACCAGGTACGACACCGGCGGAAGGACGCTCGAGGCGGAGTGCGGGTTCAGGGTCCAGGCCGCGGAGGTGGCCGGCACGCGCGCGTACAGGAGACATGCGGCGGCCATCACCAGCGGCCCGACGATCAGGAAGGGCCGCGCCCCGTATTTGCCGGTGAGCGTTCCGAATCGCGGCGACATCAACGTCAGCAGGAGGCCACCGGGGATGAACATCAGCCCGGCCGCGACCGCGGTGTAGCCGAGCGTGCCCTGGACGAACAGGGCCTGGTTGTAGCCGGACACGTACAACGCCCCGTAGATCAGAAGCGTCGAGATGTTGATGGTCGTGAACGCGCGCGACTTGAAAAGGCTCAGCGGGATGAGCGGGTTGCGCGCTCGAGCCATGTAGAAGGGGAGGCCTATCGTCGCGATGGCCCCGACCGCGAGCATCATGTACGCGACGGGGTCCCGCCACTCGCGCTGCTGACCGTAGACGGCGCCGAACGCGAGTCCCCCGACCGCGACGCCGACGATGATTGCGCCCAGCCAGTCGAAGCCGGATGGCGGCCGCTCTGCGCGGCTCTCGGGCACGTGGCGCCAGGTGGCGTAGATGGCGATGGCTGTGATCGGAATGTTGATGAAGAAGGCCGCGCGCCACGAAATCGTGTCGACCAGCAGCCCACCCACGGCCGGCCCGAGCAGGGTCGTGCCCGATGAGGCTCCCGACCAGATGCCGAAAGCGCGACCTTGAAGCGGCCCGCTGAAGGTGGCGGTGATCAGGGCCAGCGAGCCGGGGACGAGGAACGCGCCCGCGATCCCCTGCAGGACCCTGAGGACGACCAGGGTCTCCAGGTTCGGCGCGAGGCCGCAAAGCGCCGAGGTGATGCCAAAACCGGCGAGCCCGAGCATGAAGACGCGGCGCCTACCGTAGGCGTCGGTCAGGGCGCCGGCCAGGATCAGGAGCGTGCTCAGCGACAGCAGGTAGCCCGTGTAGACGTAGGTCTGGCCTTCGAGCACGCCCAGCAGCGGGTGTGGGAGCTCACGGCCGATGCGCGGCAGGGCGACGTTGACGACTGTGGAATCGAGGAAGACAGTGGCGGACGCGAGCACCGCCGCGACCAGCGTCCACCTCTGCGTGCGGGTCATAACGCTGTACCTTAGCCCCCGTGGATCGCGATGCCGCGCTGTCCGACTTCGACGCCGCTCGCGCGGAGTGGGAGGCAGTCTTCGCGCAGGTGCCGGACGCGGCGCTTTCTTACCTCAAGCCTGGCGACGACTACGCGCTCGGCGGCCTTCAAGTCCACGTGAACTGGGTCCTCGTCCATTACAGCCGGGTGCTCGATGGAGTCAAAGCCGACCCGCATCACGAACTGCAACCGCTGGACCGGCCAGAAGAATCCACGGCGGCCAACAAGAGGGCCAAAGCGGGCCTCACCGCTCCTGAGCGCAAGCCGGCACTCGAAGAGATGTCCGCGCTCCATAGGTCCGTGAGAGAGTCGGCCGCGGGCATCGGCGAGGCGGACTGGTCGCTCAAGACTCCCGTCGTCTACGGCGAGGGACAGGACCCCTACCCGACCAGCCCTGACGACATCCTGGGCTGGCTGCGCGAGCATTACCGCGAGCACGTGCACCAGTGCCCGGAGCTGATCGCTTCGTGGCGCGAGATGAGCTGAGAATTTAGGGCAGCCGGTTCACCCAGGCTGCGGTCGCGTATTTGGTCGCGACCAGCTCTCTTGCGGCCTCGAGCTCTTCGCCTGACAGCTCGGTTTCGTGCGTGCGGAAGTCGGCGGCGAACGACCGCTCCATGTGGTGCGCCACGTCGGCGCAGCCCATCGAGGTGAACCACGACAGCGGCGAGACCGCCTTCTCCGCGCTGCGGACTCCGCGCTCAGATAATCGGTCCCGCCCGACGCGAATCAGCCTTGGCAGAAGGTCGGGGTCCATCGTGTGCGCGACGGTCGTGTGGTGGAGGACGAAGCCACGCCTTCGCGCTTGCGCCGCGCCGGCGATCTTTCCACGCGGCGAGATGATGTCGTTGATCTCGCGATAGCTCGCCGGCACGCCGAGGGCGACGAACGAACGCACCGCCCAGGCGTCGAGGGCGGCGTAGGACTGCCGGAACGACAGTCCGGCGACGGCCGTCGCCGGAACGTATAGCGAGTAGGTGATCGTCCGGTCGGGCTCGCAAAGCATGGTGCCGCCGCCGCTCATCCGCCGCGTGATCGTGAACCCGAGCGTTTTGGCCGCGAGGGTGTCGACCTCGTTGACGACCGATTGGTGCGAGCCGATGACGAGTGCCGGCTCGATCCATTCCCAGAAGCGCACGGTCGGCCGCCGTTCGCCTGCGATGACTTTCTGCAGCAGCGTCTCGTCCAAAGCCATGTGCATGAGGGCGGATTGAGGTGTGTAGGGAATGAGGTCCCATTCGAGCTCTGCCAGGCCGCTCATGTGCTCTGCCAGTATTCCGGAAGCGATGCAGCGGCGAACTCTGTGGACGCTCTACGGATGCAACCTGCTGGCCTCGGTCGGCTTCTGGTTCTTCCTGCCCCTGCTGCCCATCTTCCTGTCGCGCCGCGGTGGCTCGGCGACACTCGTGGGCGCGGTTTTTGCGTCGGGTCTCCTCGCCAACGCGCTGATCCGGTATCCGGCAGGCTGGGCCGCGGATCGCTTCGGCGCCCGTCCGGTGATGATCGTGGCGCTGGCGAGCGAGGCGG
>MNEW01000033.1:0-1669 GCA_001917895.1 Actinobacteria bacterium 13_1_40CM_66_12 | reverse complement strand
GTGTCGTGTTCGTGGTCGCCGCGATCGTCTCGGGGCTGGCCGCAATCCCCATCGCAACGATTGCGAATGTGCGCCTGGAGCAGAAGGCCGAAGCCCCTCTGAGCGCGATCCGCATCGCGCGGTCGCTGCTGCCGCTAATCGTCCTTGGCGCTGGGACGTCGTACATGATCGGCACCTTCGACACGATCTGGTCGCTCTACATGACCTACCGAG
Source organism: Actinobacteria bacterium 13_1_40CM_66_12 (assembly GCA_001917895.1). Next base: position 1,456 of record MNEW01000033.1, on the reverse strand, counting down.
GCGCGACGACGCTTGCAGTGGGGATCTCGTTCGCGACCTTCGGCATCCCCGCCCTCCTCGTCAGCGCGCGCGCCGGCGCGCTTGGTGATCGGTTCGGCGCCCACAAGCTGATCGTGGGCTCGCTGCTGGTCACGGCTTTCTTCTCATCGATCTATCCGTTCATCGCGTCGGTTCCGTGGCTGATCGGCCTCGGTCTGATCGAGGGCGCCTTCACGATCTCGGGCGCCCCGAGCCTGATCGCCGAGGTGAGCCGCCACGCGGAACCCGGATACCAGGGCCGCACGCAAGGAGTCTTCCAGACCGTGCAGACGTCGATACAGATCGTGGGCGCACTCGCCGGCGGTTACCTTTTCACGATCGGACCGGCGTACTCGTTCCTCGCCATCACCACGTTCTGCGTGGTAGGGGCAGCGGGCGGCAGCTGGCTCAGTAGTGCACGTCGTCGAGCCGCTGCCATCCATACGAAACCTCTTCGAGAGTCGTAAGGCCGATGGTGATGGGCTGCGCACGCACGTAGACGCCTCCCAGCCGCTCGTAGAAAGCGCGCGCCGCCTGGTTGTCACGGAGGACCCAGATGATCATGTCGCCCAGACCGAGCTCGCGCAGGCCGGCGACGGTCGCCCGCACCAGCTCGCGTCCGAATCCGCGGCGCTGCGCGCTGTCGAGCACGTAGATCGCATAGATCTCGCCTTCATAGCCGGTCTCGCCGGCGCGCTCGCGGCCACCCGAAGCGAAACCGACAACATCGGTCCCGTCTTCAGCAACGTAGACCTTCGACGTGGCCTCGGCGATGACGCGCTTCCATCTCTCTGCGTAGCCGCTCTCGCTGAGCGACGCCAGGAAATCGGCGGGCAGCATGCTTCGATAGGTCGACCGCCAGCTCGACACGTGCACGCGGGCGATCGCAGCCGCGTCGTCGAGCGTCGCCTCCCGGATCACTACGCCCTTACGTAGGCGATCACCGCGCGCGCCTCGGCGATGATCTCGCCACTTTCCTGTTCGACCGACGCCTCGCAGAAGGCGAGCCTCCGGGTGCGATGGCGCACCCGAGCGCGGCAGATGAGCCGGCCCGGCTTCCCCGGCCGGTAATAATCGACCTTCAGGTCGGCGGTCGCTGTGGTCTCACCCTCCTCCGCCAGGGTGAAAGCGACCGAAGCGAGAGTCTCATCCGCGAGGGTCGCGATCGCTCCCCCGTGGACGATCGGTCCCCTGCTCGTAGGAAAACCATGCGCCTCCGCGGTGAGGTTGCCCTCCAGCACGAGCGTGCCCGAGCCGATCTCGACCAGCCGGGTCCCGATGTTGGCGATCATGCCGCTCGCGGCCCACTCCTTGTAGAGCTCCGGCAGGGTGCGGACGCCGTAAGGAGCGTCGCTCACGATGCGAGCGGGCGGTGTAGCTCGAGCACCGGTTCGATGGGCACGTAGCCCATCTCGGCGTTGACGTGAAGAATGGGCGC
>MNEW01000016.1 GCA_001917895.1 Actinobacteria bacterium 13_1_40CM_66_12 | reverse complement strand
TATGCCAATCGCAAGGTGAAGAGGCGCTGGATTTCCGCGTGGTCGCCCGGCCGGTATACGTCCACCCAAACCTGACCCGGCTCATCGGAGCTGAAGAACAGCTCCTGTATCAGGGCATTTCCCCACAAGTAGAAGCGATCCGCGACGAGCCACTCGCGTTCATCTGGGGGCGCCGAGCGCACACGCTCCCTGTAGTACGCAAGCGCTCTTGCTCTCAGGGCCGCATAGCGGTCTGAATGACGCCAGGCGAGATCTTCGGTGAGTCGCCGCCGCACATCTTCATGCAGCATCAGACCGTGCTCGGCCGGACAAATCATAGATAGCCGGCACAACTGGGCGAACGCGGCGCCGATGTCGTCGCGACCGCTGATCGCGCTCAGCGTGGCTTCGTCGAACTGACGAACCGCGAGGCACGCTTCGAGCAGATCTCGTAGCTGTGGCTCTCTGACCTCGACGAGCACGCGATCAACCAGAGCGCGAACCGCCAGGCGCCACTCCGGGGCGCTGGGGAAGTCGCGCACGCCGAAACGCAGAGCCAGGTCCGCCGCCAGGGACAGGGCGAGGGGGTTGAAGCCCGCGGCATTCATGACGCGGTCGATCAGCAAAGGCTCGGCCAAACCGCGCCGGCCGAGGTACTCACGACTCTCCGCAGTTGAGAAACCCTCGAGTCGAAGCGGGCGGATGACCTTGTTCCACAGCTCGTTTCGATTCCAGGCAAGACCCAGCGGGAAGCGGCTGGCGATGACAACTCGTACGCTCGTCGCCAGTCGCGGCAGGAACTCGCTCTGCAGGTAATCGGTGAGCTCGCCGAGCTGATCGAATGAGTCGAGAAGGATCAGCGTGCTGGTGGCGTTGAGCCGAGCCACCACCTCGTCGAGGTCATCGGTCGCGCGCTTGCTCAAAGCCCTGAGCAGCCCCCGTGGATTGGGGGGAATGCTCCCACCGTCGACAAAAACCACAGCCCGACCGCGCCCAATGGCGAGATGCTCGAATTCGCGGAGCAGGCTGCTCTTGCCCACACCGCTCGGACCGCTCAGGTTCAGGACTTCTGGAATTTCGGCGTCGAAGCTGAGCCATTCACGGAAGGTCGCCAGCTCGGCCTCCCGCCCAACAAACAAATCTTCGACGAGCCTCGCCACGGCGTCCCTCAGGCTCGTTACCGCGACAGTCGTTTACATCCCCCTCAGACCCGTTTCAGCACCTCCGAGGGCCTTCCAGGAAAGTGCTGGCTTATCAATCAAAAAGCTTTGCTTTGTGGCCGTCACCGTACAGTTGAGGTAGGCCGACGGAACGAGTAGCGTTCGTACTGGAGCCTGAAAAGCCCGATCACCGCGGCGGCGTCCTCGAGGCTCTCCATCCAGCAGCTCACCCATCCGGTGTCAGGCAGCACGTGGTGAGGCGTCGCGCGACCCGCTGCGATCACCTCGTCGTGAAGCTTGCGCGGCAGAGGCAGGTCGGCCAGGCGATCGCCGTGGACGTGCCCCATCTCCTTTCGCCCGTACCTGTATTCGATGCCGCCGAACCGGTGCGGCCGGGCCTCCACGCCCGGCCAGGATGACACCGACTCCCTGATCAGCTCACCGGCCCGCACCCGACCAATATAGAAAGAGGCGGGACCCTTTCGGATCCCGCCTCATCTTCTGATCGATCAGGTCACGCCGTCTGGCGCCGGGTCTGCGTCGCGAACAGGCTGCCCACGGCGAGCACGACAAGGATGGCGATGATGTACGCCGACCAAGCCAGCGCTGTCACCCCCGTGAAGCCGAAAGCGAATGGGCTCACGAACAGGATCACGGCCAGCACGGCCGGGATGATCTCGAGTCCGCCGGCCTTGCTCATCGCCACGTTCAGCAACCCGCCGAGTGCGATCAATACGCCGAGGACGTAAGCGGTCGAAGCAGCGACCGTCTGCGACGTCTCGCCGAACAAGAACGGAGTCAGAAACGTGATGACCCCCAGACCGACGACGACCCAATCCTGCCAACGCCTCCATGTGGTCATGGCTGCAACCTCCTGGGCACGACCTCGGATCTTTGGAATGCGGTGGGCGCGCCCTCCGGGGGCCCGCACTCCAGGTCCTGACATGGTGCCGACGAGAGGATCGTTCGCATGGTCTCGCGTCGCCAAGCCTTCCTCGCTCATCTCATCAACCTCCTGTTAGGGCCACCAACGACTACTTGCGGGCGCAAGCAAATATTCCTTATCCGATGGGCGACACTTGGCTCCGTGGGTGGCCCCGTCTACGCGCTCAACCTGTTCGACATCGCCGATCGGGAGGAGTACCTCGCCTACTCCCGTCGCTCGGTCGGCGAGGTGGAGAGGCATGGCGGTCGAGTCGTCGCCCTGGGCCGTTTCAGCGAAAGTGTCGACGGTGACGTCGAGCCACGCCAGGTCTTGATCCTCGTCGAGTGGAACTCGCGCGAGGCGTTCGAGAGCTACCGCGACGACCCGTACCTCGAAGACCTGCACGAGCACAGGGAGCGGGGGACCAGCCGTTATGTCTGGCAGCTGTTCGACCGACTGCCGGACCTCCGACCGCTGCTGAAAGGGCCGGCCCCACAACGATGACCGTGAAGGAGGGTTGGCGCGGCCGGTTCTTCGAAGACTTCGAGGTCGGCGACGTCTACGAGCACCCGCTCGGCCGCACGATCACGACCGCGGACAACATCTGGTTCACGCTTTTGACCCAGAACACGGCTCCGATCCACTTCGATCACCACTACGCCGCCAAGACGGAGTTCGGGAAGCCCCTGGTCAACAGCGCCTTGACGCTCGCGCTGGTGACAGGTCAGAGCGTTACCGACGTCTCGCAGAACGTGATGGCAAATCTCGGCTGGGACGAGGTCCGACTGCCCAACCCCGTGTTCGAGGGCGACACGGTGTACTCACGGTCCGAGGTGCTCGAGGCGCGCGAGTCGAAGTCGCGCAAGAACGTCGGCATCGTCACGGTGCGGACGACCGGACTCAACCAGGATGGGACCGAGGTCATCACGTTCCGGCGCACTGCGATGATCTACCGGCGCGGGCAAGGTCCGACCGCGATATCTTCCCGCGAGGGTTAGGGAGCGCGATGGACTTCGAGCTCTCAGAGCAGCAGGCGGCGTTTCGCGACCTCATGCGCGATTTCGCGCGCAAGAGCATCGCCCCTGTGGCGCGCGATTGGGAGCTGGCCGGTCGCTACCCCGAAGAGATCGTCGATGACATGAAAGCGATGGGCCTGTTCGGAATGCTGGTGCCAGAGGAGTTCGGGGGCATCGCCATCGACGCGGTCTCCTACTCGGTCGTCTTCGAGGAGATCTCGAAGGCGTGGATGGGAGTGGCCGGCATCCTCGGATCGCATTCGCTGGCGACGCTGATGCTCGCCCGATCCGGCACACCCGAGCAGCGCGAGAGATGGCTCCCAGATCTCGCGACCGGCAAGCGCCGATCGGGTATCGCGCTCACCGAGCCGCAGGCCGGCAGCGACCTGCAGGGCATCGCGACCGTGGCTCGGCGCGACGGCGATCACTATGTTGTCAACGGGGGCAAGACGTGGATCACAAACGCCCGGCATGCGGACCCGCTGCCTGTGCTGGTCAAGACGGATCCCAACGCTCAACCCCGACATCGGGGCATGAGCGTGCTGATGATCGAGCAGGGCACGCAAGGCTTCACGATCGGCAAGGATCTCGAGAAGCTCGGCTACAAGGGGCCGGAATCGTCAGAGGTTTTCCTGAGCGACTGCCGCGTTCCGGTCGAGAATCTGCTTGGCGGCGAGGAAGGGCATGGGCTGCAGCAGGCGCTTTCGGCGCTGGAGTTCGGACGCGTCAACATCGCGGGGCGCGCGGTGGGCGTCGCGCAGGCGAGCCTGGACCGCGCCCTCGCCTATGCGCGCGAGCGGCACGCGTTCGGCCGGCCCATCGCCGATTTCCAGGCGATCCAGCTGAAGCTCGCGGACATGGCGACCGAGGTACAGGCGGCGAGGCTGCTCACGTGGTGGGCGGCGTCGGCGCTCGACTCCGGACGAAGGGCCGACCTCGAGACCGGGATGGCGAAGCTCTACGCGTCCGAGGTCTGCATCAAGGCATCGCTCGAGGCGATGCGCATTCACGGCGGCTACGGCTACTCAACCGAATATGAGATCGAACGCTTTTATCGGGATGCGCCTCTGATGGCGATCGGCGAAGGCACCAACGACATCCTCCGGACCGTGATCGCGCGCCAGCTCGTCCGTGAAGACATTTCCTAACCGCGCCGGCGGAGGAGTTACGCGGTCCCCGCGCAGCTGGCTCTTTGCCCCGGGGCACAACGAGAGGCTCTTGCGTTTGGTGTTCGACGCGGGAGCGGATGTGGTGCTGCTCGACCTGGAGGACGCCGTGCCGCCCGACCTCAAAGATCGGGCGCGTGCGATGGTCGCCGAGGTGGCCGCGGCGCGGCCGTGCTGGGTCAGGGTCAACAAGGCTCACACCGAGGCATGCGCGCGCGACGTGGATGCGCTGGCCGCCTCGGTGCTGGGACTTCGCATCCCCAAGGTGGACTCCTCGGACGACGTGGCGTGGGTGGCGGAACGTGCGCCTGACGTTCCCCTGGATTGCACGATCGAATCGGCGCGCGGCGTGCTTGCGGCCTTCGACATCGCCTCCGCGCCGGCCTGCGGATTGCTCTCCTACGGCGGACTCGACCTCGCGGCCGACCTCGGCATCGCCGCCGGCGAGCAGGAGACGCTTTTCGCCCGCTCGTACCTGGTGACGGCCGCCCGAGCGGCCGGCAAGCCGCCTCCGAGCGACGGCGTACATCCTCTCCTCGAGGACGACAGCGGCCTGCGAAGGGAGGCCGAGTCAGCGCGGCGGTTGGGTTTCTTCGGCAAGTCGGCGATACATCCGCTCCAGATTCCGATCATCCACGAGGTGTTCGCTTCCACGCCTGAAGAGCTGGCGTGGGCTACACGCGTGCTGGCGGCGTTTGAGAAATCCGGGGGCGCGGCGACGAGGACCGAGGATGGTGAGTTCGTCGACCTGCCGGTGGCGGAGCGGGCGCGCCGGATCATGCAGAGTTGATTCCCTTAAGCTCGGACGACACCGCAGACCCGACGTCAGCGATCCCTGTCGTCACGATCGGGCTGATCATCGTCAACTTCCTGGTGTTCTTTTACGAGCTCGCCCTGGGAACCCAGGGCTCGCAGCTCGACAACTTCATCAACGCCTATTCGCTCGTGCCCTGCGAGTACTCGCACCAATGCCCACTCGTCCCTGGGACGCCCTCGCCTTTCTGGCTCACCCTGTTCACCTCGATGTTCATGCACGCGGGGTGGGCGCACATCCTCGGCAACATGCTCTTCCTGTTCGTGTTCGGCATCCACGTCGAGCGATCGATGGGCATCATTCGCTATCTCGCCTTCTACTTCATATGCGGGCTAGGCGCCAACGGCCTCGAGATCGCGACCTCGGTGGGATCGAACGCGCCTGGGCTCGGCGCCAGCGGTGCCATTGCGGGGGTGCTGGCCGGCTACCTGGTGCTCTACCCGACGAGCCACGTGCGGACTCTGGTCACGCTGGGGTTCTTCTTCTGGTTGGCTCGGGTGCCGGCGTGGGTCTTCATCGGGCTGTGGTTTCTTCTGCAGCTCGTTGACGGCCTGGCCTCGCTCAGCAACGCGACCGCCGGAGGCATCGCGTACTCAGCCCACGTCGGCGGCTTCATCACGGGGCTGGTGCTCGTTCGCCTGTTCGCGCAGTCGCACCGTGTCGATCGACTGCGGGTGTATCACCGGGCCTGAGCCGGAGTGTAACGAGTGCCTCCTACACTTAGTTCGTGACCTGGCCAGAGCTCTCATATGCGGCCTGGAAGGACACGCGGGACACGTTGCACATGAAGCTTCAAATCCTGGGCAAGGTCCGCCTCGCGCTGACTCCTCTCGAGCCCCAATGGGCCAACGTCCCGCTGTACGTGACCGCGCGCGGCCTGACGACGAGCCCGATGCAATCGGCGGGCACGATTTTTCAGGCCGATGTCGATCTCATCGATCACCTGGTCGTCATCCAGACGTCCCGTGGAGACATCCGTCGCTTGGCACTGGGCGGCGGATCGGTCGCCGACTTCTATGCCGGCTTCATGTCCAGCGTTGAGGCATTGGGCATCGATGTGGAGATCAGAGCCATTCCCGACGAGGTCTCGAATCCCATTCCGTTTGCCGAAGACAACGTTCATGAGGCGTATGACCCCGCGTGGGCGAAACAATTCTTCGAGGTCCTGTCGCAGGTCGACATCGTCATGAAGGCGCATCGCTCTCGGTTCAAAGGGCGGCACACGCCAGTGCACTTTTTCTGGGGCACGTTCGATCTGGCCTATGCCCGATATTCAGGCCGTCCAGCAGACCCTCCGGCTGGAGCCGGTCTCATCGCCCGGCGATCAGCCGACGCCGAGCAGATCTGCTGTGGTTTCTGGCCCGGACACGCGGAGTTCCCGGAGCCTGCGTTCTTCGCCTATACGTACCCGAAGCCAGAGGGGATCGAGCGGACCACCGGCTGGGACACCGACCTGGGTGAGTTCGCGCTCTCGTACGAGGAGGTCCGGAAGAGCCCATCGCCTCGCGATAAGATCCTTCAATTCTTCGAAAGCACCTACGCCGCCGGGGCGCGGCTGCGCGGCTGGGACGGGGATTTGGTGAACTAACGCGGCAGCGGTTTGGCGCGCCGGCGCCATAATCAATTTGCTGTAGGCGGGTTCGCACGCGGGGGCCGGATGGCGCTGGCAGCCTTGGCTGGACCAGTCCGTTATCACGATGTTTGGCGCGCCCTCCTGCAACTGGTGATCGTGGCCGTCACATACTGGATCGCCGGCACCTTGAGCCTCAGGCTGGCCCTCGTGCACGGCCAGGTGACGCCGGTCTGGCCGCCAACGGGCATTGCGCTGGTGGCCATCCTCGTCCTTGGGTGGCGCGTCTGGCCCGCCGTGTTCGCCGGCGCGCTGGCGGTCAACCTCCCTCTCGGTCCATCGCCGTTTGGAGCCGCGCTCATCGCCACCGGCAATACGCTGGCGCCGCTGGTCGCGGCGCAGCTGCTGATGCGCGTCGGCTTCCGGCTCGAGCTCGACCGTTTGCGAGATGCGGCGGCGATCATCGGGCTCGCCGCCCTTCTGGGCATGACGGTCAGCGCCACGGTCGGCACGAGCGTCCTCGTGCTCTTCGGCGCGGTGCCCGCGAGCGGTTTCTGGCCGACCTGGGCGGTCTGGTGGACCGGGGATGCGATGGGTGTGCTCCTCGTGGGCCCTTTCCTGCTGAGCCTGCTGCCACGATCACCGGGCCCGGCGCTGACGCTGCGCAGTGGAGTCGTCCTAGCGGCGCTCCTGGCGGGAATCGGCCTGGTCACGTTCGGTCTCTTTCAGAACCAGCTGCGTCTCGAATACCTGGCCTTCCCGTTGATCATGGTGGCGGCGTGGCGATACCGGCTGCGCGGAGCTGCTCCGGCTGCCCTCGTCGCCTCAGGTGTCGCCATCTGGTCGGCGGCTCATGGAACAGGGCCCTTCGCGACCGAAAACCTCGGCCAGAAGATGATCACTCTGCAGGTCTTCAACGTTTGCGTGGCGCTGACCTCATTCGTCCTCGCCACATTCGTTGCCACACGCGAGCATCAGGAGGAGACGACGCGACTCTATGCATCTGCAAAGGCCGCCAGCCAGGCGAAGAGCGCTTTCCTCAACATCGCCGCGCACGAGCTCAGGACGCCAATCACCGTGGTGGTGGGCTATCTGTCGATGCTCACCGACGGATCGCTCGGTCGGGTGCCAGCGTCGTGGTCAGCGCCCTTGCAGGTCGTAGTGGCGAAGACGGGCGAGCTGAGCCGCATCGTCGAGGCCCTGCTGCAGGCGTCGCTGGTCGAGAGCGATACGGGTCCGCTGAAAGGCCAGGTCGTCGACTTGCGCGAGGTCGTGGAAGACGCGATCGCCCGCGCTCAACCGCGGGCCGATCTCTTGCACGCCGATATTTCCGTGAGCCTTGCCTCGGATGTGGTCATCGTGAAGGGCGACAAGGGTCAGTTGGGCCGGGTGCTGGACAACTTGATCAACAACAGCCTTTCGTATTCGGCCCCACCGGCCAGGCTCTTCATCGACGTGTCGACCGACTCGCGGCGGGCGGTCGTTCGCGTCGAGGACAGCGGCATCGGCATTCGAGACGACGAGCGTGAGCAGGTCTTCGATCGTTTCTACCGTGGCGGCAGCCCGGCCGTCGTCAGGGTGCCCGGCGTCGGCCTGGGCCTCTACATCAGCCGCCAGCTGGCGGAGCACCACGGCGGCAGCCTTGTAGTCGAGAGCAGCACACCCGAGCTTGGAACGGTGTTTGCGCTCGACCTTCCTCTGGCGGCTCGCTGATCGTCACTCGCGCTGACTAATTGCGACCGCAGTTGGGCATAATCGGATCGCAGTGCCGATACCACCCTCGTTGGCCGATCGAGCCGGCGCCCTGCTGACCATCGCGGCGCGCACCGGGCAGGAGCTGGCCGGCAAACGCCTCGCACCGATGGGCCTGACCGTGCGACTTTGCGGGGTGTTGAATCTTCTGGCCAAGGGCGCGATCTCCCAGCAGGAGCTGGGGGAACAGCTTGGGATCGATCGGACGACGATCGTCGAGCTCATCGATGAGCTCGAGCGGCAAGGGGTGGTGGTCCGACGGCGCAACGCTGCCGACCGGCGCTCATACGCGCTAAGCCTCACACCCAAGGGCCGGACGGTCCAGAAGAGGGCCTCCCGGGCGTTCGACGAGGCAGCGGACGAGTTCTTCGAGGCCCTCAAGCCCACCGAGCGACAGCTCCTGAACGACATGATGCGGCGGCTGATCGTCGCCGCCGACGAGAAGCTGGAAAAGACGCCGAAGCTCGCTTAAGTCCTCCTTCCGATCGTCAGCCAAGCAAATCATCCGCTCAAGGGAATAACGCGCTTCCAGGCCGGCTTCTGTTGGGCATGAATGGCATCAATCTCGGTCCGAAGGCGCGCCGCATCGTCCGTTTCGCAGCTCGTCTGATCAATCCGCTCGTCCTGGCCATCGCAGGGCGGCGCTGGATGCCGATCCTCGGCGTGCTGCACCACCAGGGCCGCCAGTCCGGCCGCATGTACGCGACGCCGCTGGGGATGCGGCCGCTCGGAAACACATTCGTCATGCCTCGCACGTTCGGCAAGAACGCCGCGTGGTACCTGAACGTCAAGGCAGCAGGTTGGTGCGTCGTCACCTACAAGGGTCACGACTACAAGCTGATCGACCCCGAGGTTGTCGATTACGCGACGGCAGCGCCGGCGTTCCCCCGCTACGAGCTGCTGCAGTTCCGCCTGGTCGGAATCAACGAATACCTGCGCATGACGCAGGCGCCTGATCAATCGAAAGCAGATAAGGAGCAATCACCAATGTCACAGGCATCGATCGCCAGCAAGACCTCCGCGCCGCGCAACCTTGGCGTGGCGCTGATCGTGATCGCGTTTGCGCAGCTGATGGTCGTCCTCGACACCACCATCGTGAACGTCGCGTTGCCCTCGATCCAGCGAGCGCTACGGTTCAGCTCGACCGACCTGGAGTGGGTCGTCAACGCGTATTCGCTCGCGTTCGGCGGACTGCTCCTGCTCGGCGGCCGGGCTGGAGACCTGTTCGGCCGGCGCCGGATGTTCGTCGGAGGCGTCCTATTCTTCGCGGCCGGCTCTTTCGCCGGCGGGCTGGCCACCAGCTCGACATGGCTGATCATCGCTCGCGTCGTGCAAGGAGCGGGCGCCGCCATCGTGGCGCCGACCGCGCTCTCGCTGATCGCCGACACGTTCAAGGAAGGCGCCGCGCGCAATCGCGCGCTTGGTATCTACGCCGGCGCGGCGGGAAGCGGTGGAGCCATCGGCTTGATCCTCGGCGGTCTCATCACCAACTACGTCTCGTGGCGGTGGGTGATGTTCGTCAACGTCCCCATCGCGCTGCTTCTGGCTGTCGCCGCGCCGCGTGTGCTCGCGGCGTCTGCAGGCCGGTCCGGCCGACTCGACCTCCCCGGCGCGATCAGCGTCACCGGCGGAATGACGCTTCTCGTCTACGGCCTGTCGCGAGCCGCGACGCATGATTGGAACGACGCGATCACGGTGGCGGCGCTTGGATTCGGAGCAAGCCTTCTTGTCCTGTTCCTGATCATCGAGCTTCGAAGCAAGCAACCGCTCATGCCGTTGAGCCTGTTCTCCAATCGCAACCGGTCGGGGGCCTACGCCCTACGGATGGTCGCCGGCGCCATGACGCTGGCCGTCCTCTTCTTCCTCACGCAGATCGTCCAGAACGTCCTCGGTTACAGCCCCCTCAAGGCCGGATTCGCCTTTCTGCCCCTCGGCGTGGGGGTCGTCATCGCGGCCACGGTCACCTCTCGAATCATCGGCCGGATCGGCCCGCGCGTGCCGATCGCTCTCGGCGCGATCGTGGTAGCGGGCGGCCTGCTATGGCTGTCTCGCATCGGCGATCACGCCACATACGTCTCTGACATCTTCGGCCCGCTGGCCATTCTTTCGATCGGCCTCGGGCTCATCTTCTTGCCGACGACTCTGATTGCGGTGTCGGGTGCGGCCCAGCACGAGAGGGGTCTCGCCTCAGCGGTGCTCAACGTCAGCCAGCAGCTGGGCGGTTCGATCGGCCTCGCGGTGCTCGGCACGGTGGCCGCCAATGTGACCAAGAGCAACCTCGTCAACGTGCGGCCGACACACGCTGCGATCAGCCACGCCGAGACGATCGGTTTCGCCACGGCATTCGAAATCGGGACTCTGATCGCGCTCGCGGGTTTCGCCATAGCCCTGCTGTTCATTCGCGCTCGCTCGCAGAAGACAGCGGCCGAGGCTCTACCCGAGGCGGCGTGATCGCCGGTTGATAGGGCGCGTGTCCCATTCGATGGGCCGCGCGCCCCGACCCACATATGTCTTTACCTCACATATATAGGACGCGCGATCGCTGCTCGGCTCGATGCTCCATTTGTACGACCGGACATTCCCGCATTTGTACGGCGACTCGCCGCGCCGCGCCGCAATAAGTTTTTGCTGTCAGGTCGCGGAAGGGTGTTTTTTGGAGGACGTTGGCGCAGTGATGATGAAGCAGTGGTGACGATGACGCCCGCCGTGGTCGGACCCAAGGCCAGGCCCGAAGCTCCAGTCCTCCGGCTCCCTCGCTCCGAGCAGGGCATGCAGACAGAGCGCGAGCGGATCGCGAACGAGCTTGCGCGCGAGCTGCACGACCAGGTCGCGCAGTCTTTGACGGGCTTGCTGGTGCAGACAGAGGTCTTCATGAGAGAGCAGCAGAGCCAGCCCGACGTAGTCGATCAGCTCGCCTTCGTTCGGACGACTGTGCGCGAGGTCCTCAACGACCTGCGCCAGATCCTGTGCGACCTGCGTGGAGAGCCAGGTCTCGCCAACAGCCTGGTGCCGGCGCTCATGCAAGGCCTCTTTCCCACCTATCAAATGCGGACCGGGATGAAGGTGAGCCTGTGGGCATCACCCTCCTGGCCGGCGTCACTTCCGCCCGAGACCTCGATCCACATCTACCGGATCATCCAGGAAGCGCTCACCAATGCCCACAAGCACGGCGGAGCGACGAACGTCCAGGTCGCCCTCAAGGCGTCGACCGAAAGGCTGGTTGTGAGCATCCGCGACGACGGGCGCGGCATCGCCTGGCTCGATGAGCAAAAGCCGATCGGCATGGGACTCGTAGGCATGCGCGAAAGGGCAGCCCTCACGGGAGGGGTGCTTACCATTCGGAGCCGCCCGCTTGCGGGAACCACGATCACGGTCAGTATTCCGACGGAGGCGCTGCGGTGGTCACCGAAGCACGTGTTGCCCGCGTCCTGATCGCGGACGACCAGACGCTCTTCCGGCGCGGGCTCGCCCGGCTTCTCGAGGAAGACCGTCCTGATGGACTTGCGGATGCCGGGGATGGACGGCGCTGAGGCCACCCAGCAGATCATCCGCGAGCACCCGGAGGTCAAGGTCCTGATCCTGAGCACGTTCGAGGCGGACAGCTACGTCCTCCAGGCGCTGAAGGCGGGCGCGAGCGGATACATCCTCAAGGACGCCGAGCCCGCCGCGATCGCCTCGAGCATCATGTCGGTGCTGTCGGGCGAGCGCGTGATGGCGGGGGCGGTCGCGAATCGCGTTCTCGACATGCTCACCGGTTCGAGCACGCCAAAGGAGTTCTACGACGGACTGACCGCCCGCGAGGTCGAGATCCTGAAGCTGATGGCCAAGGGCCAAGCCAACAAGCAGATCGCGTTCAACTTGAAGATCAGCGAGAAGACGGTCCGCAACCACATCAGCCACATCTACGAAAAGCTGCAGATCTATGACCGCGCGCAGGCCGTCCTTTATGCGGTAAGGAAAGCTCTTGTCGAGCTCTGAGGCCAGCCATGGGCGCCCACCACCAGTCTGAGCCGGCCGGGGGCAGAGGGGCGGATCGCTCGCCGGCGGCGGGCCGGGTGCTCCTGGCCGTGGGCGACACCGCCTTTGCAGACCTTTACCGGGAAACCCTGGCTTCGGTTGGCTGGCACGTCGACGTCGTCCATAACTGGAGGTCGACGCGAGCGCGGCTGCTCAAATCGCTGCCGGACGTCCTCGTCCTGAACCAACTGCCGGACATGAAGCAGATCGATGCTCTCGAGAACATTCGCGCTCATCCGGCGACCAAAGCCCTGCCCGTGGTTCTCCTCACCGACACGCTCGATACGGGAGATCTGGCGCGGGCGCAGGAGCTGGGCGTGCTGGGCCTCCTGATCAAGACTCGCGCCACCCGGACCGCGCTTTCCGACACACTCCGCCACCTGCTGCAGAACCGCTCCGAGTCGGCGACCAATGGCGGGACGAGCGGGCCGCGCTCGACTGACTCGGCCTGAGGCCCGGGCGCCAGACCCGGGACGAAGCCCAAAACACCTGTGACACCCAGCGCCCGAACATGGGCGAAGCCCGGCCGGCATTCCCGATGTGACCATTGGCGGCGCTGGGACCGCTCAATAGCATCGGATTGATGGACAGCCCATGATCGCGCCCGACGTGGAGCTCGGCGAGAACGTGGTCCTCCATCACCCCGACCAGGTGAACCTGTACGGGTGCAAGGTGGGCGACAACTGCAAGATCGCCTCGTTCGTGGAGATCCAGCGCGGCGTCGTTGTCGGCAGCAATGTGAAGATCGAGGCGTTCGTCTTCATCCCGACGGGCGTAACGATCGAGGATGGCGTTTTTGTCGGGCCTCACGTCTGCTTCTCGAACGATCGCTATCCGGCGGCGGTCGACGAGAAAGGGAAGCTTCTCAAGGTGGGGGACTGGCAGGTCGTGCCCACGCTGGTGCGCCGCCGCGCGAGCATCGGCGCTAACGCCACCATCGTCTGCGGTGTGACCATCGGCGAAGGCGCCATGGTCGGGGCGGGTGCCACCGTGACGCGTGACGTGCCGGCGGACTCGCTGGTGCTTGGGAATCCCGCTCGGATCGTCGGACCTCGGCCGCGGTGGTGGAGCCGGCCACCAGTGCGCGCTCGCAAACAGAAGCTCGACCTCGGATGACCATCGACCTTCCGGTCGCATCCGAGAAACCGCTCGACCGCAGCCCCTACAGCATGTTCCGGCGCCTCCAACGGCGCAAGCCGACCTGGACCGTCGGCGTGGCCGTGATCGGCTATGGATACTGGGGTCCGAACCTGGTTCGCAACTTCGCCGAGCAGCCTGCCGCCAAGATGGTCGCGGTGAGCGATCTCTCCGTCGAGCGGCTCACGCAGGTGCATACGCGCTACCCGAAGGTGAAGCTGACCACGGACTTCCGCGACATCCTCGCCGATCCCAACGTCGACGCCGTGGTCGTCGCGACGCCGGTCTCATCGCACTTCGACATCGCGATGCGAGCGCTGCAAGCAGGCAAACACGTCCTGGTGACCAAGCCGATGACCGCGAGTTCGGAGCAGACGGCCAGGCTGATCGAAGAGGCGGAGCAACGCGGGCTCGTGCTCATGGTCGACCACACTTTCGTGTTCACCGGAGCCGTCCAGACCCTCAAGCAGCTGGTCGACAGCGGCAACCTGGGCCAGCTCTACTACTACGACTCCGTGCGCGTGAACCTCGGACTGTTCCAGCGGGACGTCAACGTGCTCTGGGACCTCGCGGTCCACGACCTGGCGATCATGGATTACGTACTGGGACAGCGGCCGGTCGCCGTGGCCGCGACCGGGTCGGCGCACGTGCCCGGGCACCAGGTGAACCTCGCCTACCTCACCTGTTACTACACCGGCAGCCTCATCACCCACCACCACGTCAACTGGCTGGCGCCTCTGAAGATCCGGCGGACGCTGATCGGGGGCGCGCGCCAGATGATCGTGTACGACGAGCTCGAGCCGAGCGAGAAGATCAAGGTCTATGACAAGGGCATCATCCTGGCCGACTCGCAGGGCGCCGTCGAGTCGATGATCGGTTATCGAACCGGCGACATGTGGGCGCCCAAGCTCAGCCTGACGGAGGGGCTGAGAGTGGAGGCCGAGCATTTCCTGGAGTGCGTCGCACACCGCCGCCAGCCGCTGACGGACGGCCACTGCGGGCTGCGCATCATCAGCATCCTGGAGGCGGCCGCGAGGTCCCTCGCGCAGCAGGGGCGGCCGGTTGAGCTGGAGAACGACGCCTCCGGCTCGGAGGCGCTGCCTTCACAAGCCTCATGACGGCAACCGCAAGGTCGCCGGCGGCAGGAACGGGATCGGTGACGTCACAGACGGAACCCACCAGCTCGCCGCCGAACAGCGAGCGCACATAGGCTCCCGGCGAGAAGAAGCCTGCGCGGACACCCTGGATTCCGGCCGGGACGTCGGTGAGGAGGCGTATCCACCGCGGGCCGTATCGCGGTTGGCCGAAAACGACGTGGCGACCGAGTGAACGCTCGTACTGGATGTGCGGGAAGTCCAGGCCACACGCGATGCACAGAGTGTGCCAGCCCCATGGCCTGGGATTGACGTCCAGCAGCAGCTGCCTCCCGTCACGCGCGTCACGGATGAACTCCACCTCGACCACGCCGGAGATCCCCAGCCGGCCGACGATCTGTTGGGCGGGGTCCATCAGTCCCGGAACGTCGATCGCCTCCACGAAGCTGCTGCTCAAGCCGTAATCGATCGGATACTGTCGCGTCCGCCTCGCGGTCATTGCACTCACGATTCGACCGCTCTCGGCAAACGCTCCCACCGAGTACTGGCTCTCGGCGGGGATGATCTCCTGGACCATGATGTGGTCTGCGGGCATGATGGCCGCGGCGACCCGGTAGCTCGTGATGAGCTCGTCCATGTCCCTGACCGGCAGCGCCTTACGCCCAATTGCGTGCTGCATGTCGACAGACACGGTCGGCTTGACGATCGCGGGAAAGGTGACGTTGAG
>MNEW01000034.1:7000-9118 GCA_001917895.1 Actinobacteria bacterium 13_1_40CM_66_12 | reverse complement strand
GGAGTCGAACTTCGGACGCATGCTGCGAACCGACCTCGCCGGACACCGCGACGAGCTCGTGATCTCGACCAAAGCCGGCTGGGACATGTGGCCCGGTCCGTACGGCGACTGGGGCTCTCGCAAATACCTGCTCGCCAGCCTCGACCAGAGCCTCGAGCGCATGGGAATCGAGTACGTCGACATCTTCTATCACCACCGACCCGACCCGGAGACTCCGCTCGAGGAAACGATGGGGGCGCTCGCGACCGCGGTGCACCAGGGCAAAGCCCTCTATGTCGGCATCTCGCAATATCAGCCGGCGCAAACCCGCGAAGCGGCGGCGATCCTGCAGGGCATGGGCATCCGACTCCTCATCCACCAGCCCGTTTATTCGATGCTCAACCGCTGGGTCGAGCCGGAGCTGTTGAGCACGCTCGAACAGCTCGGAGTGGGATGCATCGCTTTCTCACCGCTTGCTCAAGGGATGCTGACGAGCAAGTACCTGCAGGGAGTGCCCGCGGGCTCGCGCGCGACGCAGGGATACTCGCTCAGCCCGGAGACTGTGGATCAGAACATGACGCGCATTCGCGCGCTCAACGAGATCGCGAAGCTTCGCGGCCAGAAGCTGTCGCAGATGGCGCTCGCGTGGGTACTTCGCGATCCGCGTGTCACGTCGGCGATCGTCGGCGTGAGCAGCGTGCAGCAGCTCGAGGAGAACCTCGGCGCGCTCGACAACATGGATTTCAAACCCGAGGATCTCAGGGAGATCGACAGGATCCTTATGTAGGTCTTCGAGCCAAAACCAGGATGTAAGGGGAGCTCAGCTTGACCCGTCCATCAGTCGACTCGTTCAACTCCTCGATCAACAGCCTCTTCGCGTCGAGCACCTTCTGATACGTCTCGGGCGGCATCATGACTTTCAGCGCGGCCTGAGGCGCGTTGGTCGCCTGCCAGAAATCTACGAACTTATCGACAGACTCTGAGTCGAAAGTCAGCGTGCGATGGACGACCTCGATCGAATCGGCTAGGCCGCCCAGCCGCCGGCGCACTTCCTTTTCATCGCCCCACAGAAAAGGCCAGGGCAGCTCGAAGGCGGGGTGCGCTGAGAACGTGGCTATCAGCTGAGAGAGCTTGCCGAGGTAGCCACCCGGGCTGTAGTTGGCCATCGCCACCAGGCCGCCGGGTTTGGCCACGCGAAACAGCTCCGCGGCCACCAGCGCCGGCTGCGGCGCAAACGTCGCCCCAATCCGGCACCCGCTGTGCGCGCTCGGCCGAGCTCGACCATCTTCGGCGTGATGTCAGTGGCGGTGACAACGGCGCCGCGGCGGGCGGCGGCGAGGGAGAAGTTGCCGTTGCCGGCGGCGACATCGAGTACGGTCGTGCCCGATGCGATCGGGCAGGCTTCTGCCAAAGCCAGGGCACCTGGTTCGAGCAGTTGAGCGACCCGGGGGTAGTCGCCGAGCGACCACATCCATCGGTGACCCTCTTTGAGTCTCTCGATTGCTTGAGCCTGACAGAATGAGATTGCGCAATGTCGGAGCGAACACAGAAAGCCGGACTCCTGCTCCCGTCCCGCGAGGCGCTCCTCTGGGCGGACGGCGATCTGACCGTAGTCCTGGATGCAGCCCGACAGGCGGAAAAGGCCGGATACGACTCGGTGTGGGCGGGCGACTCCTTGCTGGCTCGTCCCCGCGGCGAACCTATAACCCTCCTCGCAGCTGTCGCCGGCGCGACGACTCGCGTGATGCTCGGCACGGCGGTGCTTCTGCCTTTGCTTCGTCATCCTCTGTCGCTCGCGCACGCCCTGGCCACCCTCGACCGCATCGCCCAAGGCAGGCTCGTCGTCGCAGTCGGCCCTGGCGCCGAGCTGCCCGGCACGCATGCGGAGCTGACCGCGGTTGGTGTCCCGAGCGATCGCCGGGTCAACGCGATGCTCAGCGAAGTCGAGCGCTGCAAACGACTGTGGACCAACGAAGAGCCAGGCGTCCAGCTGCAGCCCACTCCCTTTCAGCCCGGCGGGCCTCCGGTTTGGTTGGGGGGAGGCGGCCCTCGCATGCTGCGCCTTGCCGGCACGACATTCGATGGCTGGCTCCCGTTGAGCCCGACCGCTGACGCATACGCGGCCGGTCTTCGCACCGT
>MNEW01000034.1:2946-6883 GCA_001917895.1 Actinobacteria bacterium 13_1_40CM_66_12 | reverse complement strand
AGTGGTTCGCGGGCTATCGCGCCGCCGGGGCACGCCACCTCGTGCTCAGACTGGCTCGACCTGGTCTCAAGGACTACAACGCCACGGTGCGTCAGCTTTTGGACGCTGCTCGGTAGCCCTACTCGTTCAAGCTGTCGATCAGCTGCCGCAGGCGCCCGAAGTGGCTGCGATCGAAATCGAGGCGCAGGCGCGGCAGGTCGGGGACGTCGCCATCCTGACGCTCTCCGCTGGATGCGGTGACGCGCTCGATCGGAGCGCGCATGATGTCGCCGAACTCACTGTTCAGCGCCGCGACCTTCTCATCCGTGACCGGGCTGTTCAACCTCAGGATCAGCTTGCCGTCGACGTATCGCTGCGAGTGATAGACGCGGTAGAAGCGCTGGATGTAGGCGACGGCGTCGTCGATCGACTCGGTGAGGTGATACAGGCCGAGGTCCTCTGAGTCGATGTAATGGCGGGTGAGCAGGTCCTCCCGCAACATCGCATCGATCTGCCGCCAGTAGCCGCCGCCTTCGGCCTCGACCATCACGATCGGGTGAAGGTCGCTCTTGCCGGTCTGGCTCAAGGTCAGTAGCTCGAACAGCTCGTCCATCGTGCCGAAGCCGCCGGGGAACAAGACGAACGCCTCGGCCTCTTTCATGAACATCAGCTTCCGCGTGAAGAAGTACTTGAAGTTGATCAGTTTCGGATCCGAGGCGATGAAGGGATTTGGCTTGGCCTCGAATGGGAGCACGATGTTGACGCCGAACGAGCTCTCCTGGCCGGCCCCCTCGTTGGCGGCGCTCATGATGCCGGGCCCCGCCCCGGTCACGACCATCCAGCCGACCTCGGCCATGCGCCGGCCAAATTCTCTTGCTAGCTTGTAGTTCGGATCGTCGGCCGGCGTCCGCGCGGAGCCGAAGACGCTGACCTTCTTTCGGTCTCGATATTTCGAGAAGACGTTGAACGCGTAACGCATCTCCTTGACGGATGCGTTGATGAGCTTGCGGTCGAGACGGCTGAGAGGCTCCTCGGCCATTCGAATCGCGGTCACCAGCAGCTCATAGGTGGAGCGGGCGTCAACAGGGGCAAGCTCCAGCTCCTCGACGAGCGCGGTCAGCCGGCGATCGAGATCCGCGTCACCCGTGGAGTACTGCCGCCTGGTCCCGGTCCGCGATGAAGTAGTTTTCTTTTTAGGCAAAGTGTTGGGAATAAGGTACGTGGGACTCGACGGCGACGACACCCTCTGGCAAAACGAAACACGCTTCCAGCTCACCCAGACCGCCCTCCGCGATCTGCTGCGCCGCCACGTCCCGGACGCCGACGTCGACACGCATTTGGCCGAGGTCGAGATGCGCAACCTCCGCATTTACGGCTATGGGGTCAAGGCCTTCACCCTGTCGATGATCGAGACCGCGATCCAGGTCACCGATCGCCGCATTCCAGCCGCTGACCTGGAGGTGATCCTCGGCTGGGGCCAGAAGATGCTGAGCGCGCCGACCGAGCTCCTGGAGGGGGTGGAGACGGCGCTGAAGGACCTCAGCTTGCGCTACGAGCTGCTCTTGATCACGATGGGCGACCTGTTCGACCAGGAGAGCAAGCTGGCTAGATCGGGTCTCGCGGACATGTTCAAGGGCGTCGAGATCCTCAGCGAGAAGAACGTCGAAGCCTACCGGTCGGTGCTGCGGCGCCGACATATCGAGCCCGCTGAGTTCGTCATGGTCGGCAACTCGCTCCGCTCCGATATCGCGCCCGTGATAACGCTCGGCGCGCGCGGCGTGCACATCCCATACCCGCTCACCTGGCACCACGAGCAGGTGCCTGACGACGCAATGCCGAAAGACGGATGGCACCGCCTGGAGAACATCAGCGGGCTCGGAGAGCTGCTCGACTCCCTCTGACCTTCTCGCCGTTTTCCGCACGTCTTGATCAAAACGCGCTAATCCGAGGCCGGCGATACGCGCGTTTGGCGCAAGCGGCGCGAAATCGCGCGCTCAGGCCGCCCCGGTTCGCTCCGCTGTGCCCCCGCCGGTCATCAGCAGTCCAAGCCGAGCCTCATCCGTGTCCGCCGGCTCGAAGCTCACAATCCGGCCCTCATACATCACCGCGATCCGGTCCGAGAGCGACCGCACCTCGTCGAGCTCCGCCGACACCAGAAGAATCGCCGCGCCCTCATCGCGCTCCTTGACCAGACGCCGATGGATGAACTCGATGGCCCCGATGTCGACGCCGCGCGTGGGCTGGGCCGCGAGCAGGACCTTCGGGTTGCTGGCCATCTCGCGCGCGACGATGATCTTCTGCTGGTTCCCGCCCGACAGCGCCCGCGCCGGCGTCTCGATGCTCGGGGTGCGGATATCGAACTCCTTCACCAACCGAACCGCCCAGCTCCTGATCGCGTCGAGTCGCAAGAGCAGTCCGTGCCACGAGAACAAAGGCGCAGTCTCGCGCCCGAGGATGAGGTTGTCGGCGATCGAATAATTCAACACGAGGCCAACGCCGCGCCGGTCCTCAGGAATGTGCCCGACCCCGGCCTCGCGCTCCTCGCGCGCATCGGCGGTGGTCACGTCGACGTCGCCAAGGAGAATCTTGCCGCCGGTGGGACGCCGTGTGCCGGCCAGCACCTCCACCAGCTCGCTCTGCCCGTTGCCCTCCACGCCCGCGATCCCGAGGATCTCGCCTTGCCGAAGCTCGAACGAGATGCCACGCAGGGCGGGCACGCCGCGGTCCGAGTTGGCGGTAAGGTTCTCGACGCGAAACGTGACGGCCCCCGGCGTCGCCGGTTTCTTGTCCACCCGCAGAAGCACCTCGCGGCCGACCATCATGGTGGCGATCGCCTGCTCGTTGGTCTCCTTGGTGATCAGGTGGCCGACCACCTTGCCGCGCCGCATCACGGTGATGCGGTCGGAGATGTCCAGGACCTCCTTGAGCTTGTGGCTGATGAAGACGATGGTCTTGCCGTCCTTGATCAGGCCGCGAAGCACTCCAAACAGCTCGACGGTCTCCTGCGGCGTGAGCACTCCGGTGGGCTCGTCGAGGATGAGGATGTTCGCGCCTCGGTAGAGCACCTTGACGATCTCGGCGCGCTGCTGTAAGCCGACGGGCAGCACGCCTGTCAATGCGTCTGGATCCAGCGCGAGGCCGTACTTGCGCGTCAGCGCCTCGATGTCTTTACGCGCTCGCCCATAGTCGTAGAACCCGGGCCCAACCACCGGCTCGCGCCCGAGCATGCCCAGGGCGATGGCATCGCGCGGGCCGCTGATGCGCGCGGGCTTGCCGTTGACGACGATCTCGCCTGAGTCCGCATGTACCAGGCCGTACAGGATGTTCATCAGCGTCGACTTGCCGGCGCCGTTCTCGCCGACGAGGGCGTGGATCTCGCCCGCGCGCACCGTCAGGTCGACGTGGTCGTTGGCGACCACGCCCGGCCACGCCTTCGTGATCCCACGCATGTCGATCGCGAGCTTTTCCGAGTCCTGCGAGCTCATTCGTTCTCCGGGGCATACGGGACGCCGTCAGCCGCGGGCGGGATGCTTCGGCCGACGACGCCCGCCAGCACGACCAGGGTGAGGAGGTACGGCAGCATGCTGAGCAGGTACTGAGATACGTGGATGACCGAGTTGGCGTCGTAGATCGCCTGGCCGAACCCGAAGATCAGGCACGCGACGAAGGCGCCGATCGGCGTCCACTTGCCGAAGATCACCGCCGCCAGCGCGATGTAGCCTCGGCCGTCGGTCATGTTCGGCACGAATGTGTTCGAGATGCCGATCGCGAGGAACGCCCCCGCGAGGCCTGAGACTAGCCCGCTGGTGATCACTGCGCCATAGCGGATCGCGTAGACATTGATGCCGGCGGTATCGGCGGCCTGCGGATGCTCGCCGACGGAGCGGATCCGCAGCCCAAGCCGAGTTCGGAACAGCATCAACTGCACAACCACCAGCAGGACGATCGCCGCGTAAAC
>MNEW01000034.1:0-2845 GCA_001917895.1 Actinobacteria bacterium 13_1_40CM_66_12 | reverse complement strand
AAGATGTTGATGGCGATCCCGCTCACGATCTGGTCGGCACGGAAACGGATGGACACCACCGCATGGATCAGCGCCATCATGCCGCCGGCGAGAATTCCGACCAGCGCCGCGAGCCACGGGTTGTGCCAGGCGAGGTCGGCGACGACCGCGAAGAAGGCACCGGTCAGCATCATGCCTTCCATCGCGATGTTGACGACTCCGCTTCGTTCCGAGATCACGCCGCCGAGGGCGGGCAGGAGGAGCAGCGCAGCAGCCTCGAGCGTCGCCCGCCAGAGATCGGCCGTGAGGAGCACGTGCCCGATGTCGGAGAGAAAGTTCATGTCGTCTCGCCCGGCGGCGCCTTCGCCGCCTCCGTCATGAGTGCCGCCGCGGGCGCCGTGGGTGCGGGCGCGGATGGCCTCCGGCGGAAGGCCGGGAGTCGCAGCACCCGCAGGAAGTTGGCGGCGATGCTGAACAGGATCAATGCCTGGAGGATCTGCACGAGACTGCTCGAGATGCCCGCATCGGCCTGCATCACCGATCCGCCCGCATGAAGAGCGCCGAACAGGATCGACGCGAACAGAATGCCGACCGCGCTGCCCAGCCCGAGTAGCGCCACGGCGATGGCGTCGAAGCCGGTCGTGTCGTTGAAGTATTTGTCCGTCAGGTTGTGGTCGACGCCCGCGATCTGGATCGCTCCCGCGAGCCCGGAGAAGGCTCCTGCGATGAGCATCGTGATGATGATCGTGCGCGCCACATTGATCCCGCCATATCGGGCCGCGCGCTGGCTCTGCCCGACGGCACGGATCTCGTATCCAAGCGACGTCCTCCACAGGAGGACGGCGAAAACCACCAGCGCGGCGAGGCCGATCAGCAGCCCGGTGTGCACCCGATACACCCCGGCAGGCAGACCGAAGATGACGAGCCCGGGAGTGTTGGGCAGAAAAAGCGGGAGGCGAGCTCCGGCTCCGATCGGCGTGGAAGCTGAGAAACCGTTGGCTGCCTGCAGCGGGCCCCCGACGATAAGGAAGCGCACGAGCCACTGCGCGACGTAGTTCAACATGATCGTGGTCACCACCTCATGCGCGCCGATGGTGGCTTTGAGGACGCCGGGGACGCCGGCCCAGATCGCGCCCGCGAGCGTCCCGCCTATCAACACCATGGGCAGCAGGATCGGGGCCGGCAGGCTGCTGAACTTGATGCCGATGACGGTGCAGGCGACGGAGCCGGCGAGCAGCTGACCTTCCGCGCCGATGTTGAACAGGCCTGCGCGGAAGGGGAGGGCGACAGCGACGCCCGTCATCAGCAACGGGGTGAAGAACACGATCGTGGTCGAGATCTGAAGCGCGGGGTTTTCGCCCGTCGTCGTCGAGCAGGCGACTCCGAGCCCGCCGCACAGGAGGCCCTGGTAGGCGGCGAACGGGTTCCCGCCTGTGACCGCGACGATCAGCCCGCCGACGATGAAGGCGAAGACGACCGATCCGAGCGGGACGGCGAACCCACCAGCAATCCGTCGTACTGCTGCCAACTGGTCTTCCTTAGCGGATCAACCGGCCGCTGTCAAAAAAGAAGGCGGGCGCATTTGCTGCGCCCGCCTGCGGATCAACCGAACTTACGCGGGAATGTCAGCGGGTGGCGTCAGCGTGCCCGCCTTGATCTTGGCTTTGAGGTCGTCGAGCGCGGTCTGGATGTCTGCCGACACGGTGAGGTTGTCGAGCGCGTATCCGGCGCCGTCGTTGGCGATGTTGAACGTCAACGCCCCACCGGCGAACTTCCCGTTGACCACGTTCTGGATGGCTGTGTAGGTGGCGACATCCACCTTCTTGAGGGCGCTGGCGATGACCGACGGGTCGGCGTCCTTCTGGTCAGCGTCGACGCCGACGCTGTACACGCCCGCCTGTCCTGCCGCCTGCAGCACGCCGAGCCCGCATCCGCCCGCGACCTGAAACAGGATGTCGGCCTTCGACGAGATCTGGTTGGCGGCCACGTTCTTGCACTTGGCCGGGTCGGTGAAGTCGTTGGAGTAACCGACCAGCACCTTGATCCCTGGGTCCATCATGGTCGCCGCCCACTTGTAGCCGGCGATGTAGTGGTTCACTGGCGGAATGCTGATCCCGCCGACAGCGCTGATCACGCCTGCGTTCTTCTTCGCCTTGTTCTGCTTCTCGAGAAGTCCGGCGAGCGCTCCGACCATCGCGCCGGCGTCCTGTTCGCTGAAGTACAGCGATTGGACGTTGGGATGCTTGAGGTCGTTGAAGTTGGCGTCGGTGCCGGCGCCGTCGATGATGGCGAAGTTCACGTTGGGAAACTGGCCGGAAACGGTGCCCATAGCCGTCTGCATGAGGAAGCCAACGCCGATCACAAGGTCGTATTTCTTGGAGGCGAAGTTGGTCAGATTCGGCACATAGTCGTCGCCGCTCTTGGACTCGACCACGTCGCCCTGGACCTTGAAGTCGGTCTTGGCCTTCTCGAGGCCGAGGTCAGCGAGGTGGTTGAAGCTCTTGTCGTTCAGGCCGCCGATGTCGGTGACGAGCCCGATCTTGTAGACCTTGGCTGCTGGCGTGTTGTTGCTGCTGCCGCAGGCTGCCAGCAGCATCAATGCCACGCCGGCGACGCCTAGGAACCTAAGCCGCGAATGAACCATTTTCCACCCCTTCACTGAACAAGACCCTTACCCCAAGAGCCTCGCTCCTGGATCGCGCGATTGTAGCCCACGGCCGCTTTCTCTGTAAGTTAGGCCGATGCAGGCGCTGGAGGTCATCGGACGCAAGCGCGATGGGGGTGAGCACCCGCCCGAGGAGATCGAATTCCTCATGTCGGGCTACCTGCGCGGGGACATTCCCGACTACCAGATGGCGGCCTGGCT
>MNEW01000012.1 GCA_001917895.1 Actinobacteria bacterium 13_1_40CM_66_12 | reverse complement strand
GAGATGAGGTCGCGCACGCCTTGGCGATCTCCTCGATGCCCATGCAGATCGTGACGCTGGAGCCGGAGATCCCGCCGTACTCCTCGGGGAACGGGATGCCCAGGATGCCGTTCTCGGCGAAGAGCCTTTCGATGTCTTTCGGGTATTCGGCCTTCTCATCGATCTCGGCCGCGCGCGGAGCAACCCGGTCCTGAACGAGCTCGCGAATCGTGTCCCGGATCGCGACCTGCTCTTTGGAGAGATCGAAGTCCACGCGGCCTATTGGAGCACTTCTCGGGCGATCACGATTCGTTGGACCTGGTTGGATCCCTCGTAGATCTGGAGCGCCTTCGCATCGCGCACGTGACGCTCGAACGGGCTGCCCGAGAACGTGCCCTCCTCTCCGGCCAGCTGGAGGGCGTCAAGCGTCACCTGCATCGTCGTGTCGGTGCAGTGGAGCTTGGCCATCGAGGCCTGGCGTGTGAAAGGTCGACCGGCGCTGCACAGCCAGGCTGCGTTGTAAGCGAGCACGCGGGCGGATGCGAGCCGGGTGGCCATGTCGGCGAGAGTGAAATCGTCACCCTGTTCCCGGGCGCGTCCTTTCATCAGGCTC
This sequence comes from Actinobacteria bacterium 13_1_40CM_66_12, assembly GCA_001917895.1. Next base: position 56,842 of record MNEW01000012.1, on the reverse strand, counting down.
GCGGCCTCGTCGACCGCGGCCTGCCCGATCCCCAGCGCCTGTCCTGAGATGCCGATCCGGCCCGAATCGAGGGCGCGCATCGCGACCGTGAAGCCCTGGCCTTCGGCCGCGAGCCGGTTCGCGACCGGCACCACCACGTCTTCGAGCACGAGCTCGCCGGTCGGCGATCCGTTCAGGCCCATCTTCTTGAACACCTGGCCGACGCGCACGCCCGGCGAGTCGGCGGGGACCAGGAACGCGCTCACCCCCGCCGCGCGCTCGTCGGGCCCGGTGCGCGCAAACACGATGTAGACGCCGGCATGCCCAACGTTCGTGATGAAGATCTTGGTGCCGTTGAGGACGTACCCGTCGCCGTTGCGGCGAGCGCTTGTCTTCAGCGACGCCGCATCCGACCCCGAAGCCGGCTCGGTGAGCGCGAAAGCTCCCAGCAGCTCGCCTGACGCAAGTCGCGGCAGCCATCGCCGTTTCTGTTCATCGGTGCCGAACAACAGGATCGGCTCACTGCCCACGCTGGTGTGTACGTCGACGATCACTGAGGTCGAGGCGCAGGCGCGGGCGAGCTCGTCGATGCAGAGCGTGAAGGCGAGCGCGTCCAGCCCCAACCCTCCGTACTCGCGAGGGATCAGAACCCCCAGCAAGCCCGCCTCCGCGGCGGCATTGACCGCCTCTATTGGAAACCTGTGGTAGCGATCGACCTCAGCCGCAAGCGGCAGCGCCACCGCTTGCGCCAGCTCGCGCACGCCGTCGCGGAAGCTCGCGTGCTCGGGTGGCAGTTCCAGGTCCATTCGGGGCGCCAATTACAATATGCGGTTGCGGTATGGAAGCAGGACCCAGATACCTCGAAGGCACGACAGTCGGCAGTGGTCGCGACATCATCGGGGTGCGCAGGGACCGGATCGCCGACATCATCGGCACGGGGCGCGAGATCATCGCCCGCGCCAAGTCGGAGAAGCTGCTTCCGGACACCATCACGGGGGCCACCGCGGCACTGCTCGTGACGATCGCAGGCTATGGCGAACCTCTGTCCGAAGGACAGTGGCGGGAGCTGGCGGGCGTGGTCGGCGGGATCATGCGCGACAGCACATATGCGGACTTGGCCCGGCTCAGGACGTTGATCTCACAGGAGCAGTTCTTGAACGTCGCGCGCAACCAGGGCTACGGTCGCTTCATCCGCCGTCTCGACGACGGTCGATGGGTGTGTGAGCTCTCCCCCAAGCTTGAAGACCTTCCCGACGAGTAAAGCCCTCGGGTCGCTGGTGCGATCTCGGGCCGTTCGTATCGCTTCAGCCACAGTCTTCGTGCTGGCCATCGTCAGCCCGGCCGCGGTCGTCTTCGCGGTGGTGTGGACCGCTCCCCCGGTGAGCACGCCCCCGGTCGCACCCGTAACCGAACCGGCTCGCCTCCTGCCGGCTCCCGACGTCCAGCAGGTGGCACTTCCAGTCGGTCCTCTCAACGTTTACGCGAACACCCTTTCAGGCGTCGTCCCCTGTCCCCTGTGCGAGCTTCCGCCTCGCGTTTACGTTCCGAACAGCACCGCGGGCACCGTGGACGTGATCGACCCGCTGACGTTCCAGGTCATCGACCACTACACGGTGGGATTCATTCCCCATCACATCGCGCCCGCGTGGGACATGAGCGCCCTCTATGTCGACAACGAGGGGTCGAGCAACCTCACCGTGATCGACATCCATACCGGCCGCCCGAACGGCCAGAGGATCAACATCCCGTTTCCGTACAACCTCTACTTCACGCCTGACGGCAGCAAGGCGATCGATGTCGTGGAGCGCCTGCAGCGCGTCGAGTTCCGCGATCCGCACAACGGATGGAGCCTTCTCGGCTCGGTCGCCATTCCATGGCCGGGCGCCGATCACCTGGACTTCAGCGCCGACGGCAGCTACCTGATGATCTCGACCGAGTATTCCGGCGTCGTCGCCAGGGTCGACACGGTGAACATGAGACTCGACGGGTTCGTCCACGTCGGCGGCCTCCCGATCGACGTGAAGCTCTCACCAGACGGGACGGTGTTCTACGTGACCAATCAAGGTCGCATGGGAGTGTCGGTCGTAGATCCGGTGGCCATGAAGGAGATCCAGTTCATTCCCACGGGCCGCGGCGCGCATGGGCTGCAGGTATCACGCGATACCAAATCGCTGTATGTGTCCAACCGGCTCGAGGGCTCGATCTCGGTGATCGATTTCGCCACGCGGCAGGTCGTCGCCAAATGGCAGATCCCTGGGGGAGGCAGCCCGGACATGCTGCAGCTCAACCCCGACGGCACCCAGCTCTGGGCGTCGGGCCGCTACCACGCCACCGTCTACGTGATCAGCACGGTCACCGGAGAGCTGCTGGCGCGGATCCGGGTCGGGTCAGAGGACCACGGCCTCACCTACTTCCCGAACGTCGGCCTGCACAGCCTGGGCCACAACGGCGTCTATAGATAGAAATCGCGGGGGGGACAGATGTCCCCCGCCGCGGAACCCACCCCTCTCCTCGGCCACGCTGGGAGGCGCTTTGGCAGCGATTGGGGGACGGCCGGAGTAAATCCGGCCTTAAGCTCCACTGAAATCTTGACCAACGAATTAGGCACGGAGGTCCGGGTCTGGGAGGAACCGGTACGCGGTTCCTTCGGAGACCCGTCAGCCCTTCGACTTCCAGGCATCGAGCGCATGCGGCTGTCGACCCGCGGCCAGGGCCTGCCGCCGCCCATTCATCACCTCACCGGCCTGGCGCCTGTCGAGGCCGGGTTCGGCAGCTCGACGTTCCGCATGCCGGTGACGCCGTGGCTGCAGACCACGGTGCCAGGAGTGATCGTCGGCGGCGTCATCGCATTCCTGGCCGACGGGCCGCTGGGCACGGCGATCGTGACCATGCTTCCGCCTCTCGCGTACATGACCACGTCCGACATCTCGCTCAGCTTTCTGCAGCCAGGAACCATGGAAAGCGGGACGCTCGTCGGGCGGGCGCGCCTCATCCACGGCGGTCGCTCCGTGGCGCTGTCCGAGGTCACGATCGAGGACAGCCTCGGCCGCCACCTGGCGCATGGCACGTCACGCGGCTTCCTGCTCACAGCGCCTGGTGCTCCTTCGGAGCCCATGGACGTAGGACCCCGACCCGAGTACGCGACGCCCGATCCCTATTTGCGTCCAGTGGCCGGTGCGCCCGTGTCGCAGGAGGACTGGAACCGGATGACCGGCCTGGAGGTCCTTCGGTTGTGCATCAACGACAGGACCTACGCGCCACCGATTTATCACCTGACCGGACTGCGCCCGACGCAGGCGGAGGAAGGCACCTGCACCTTTGTGATGCCGGCCAGCCCGTGGCTCGCATCGCCGGCTCCGGTGCTCTACGGGGGTGCAATCGCCATGCTGGCGGATGCGGCTCTGTCATGTGCGGTGATGACGATCAACCCCGCGGGAAGCTCGTTCGCGCCGCTCGACTTGAAGGTCAACTACCTGCGCCCGGTGCTCCCGGATGGAGGCCTCATGACCGCGCGAGCAACCCTTGCCCACCGCGGGCGCTCGATGGCGGTCGCGACCGCCGAGCTCACCAATGAAGATGGCAAACGAATCGCTCTGGCCAGCTCCAGCGTGATGCTTCTACCCGGACGGCCCTGGAGCGACCTCGCCGACGCGACCGAGCGGGTAGTCCCTGAGCCCTAGAGGCCGAGGAGGCGCGCGATCAGCATGCGCTGCACCTCTGAGGTGCCCTCGCCGATCTCGTTGACCTTGACGTCCCGCCAGTAGCGCGCGACCGGGTAGTCCTCCATGAAGCCATAGCCCCCATGGATCTGCACCGCCTGGTCGGCGGCGCGCTTCGACGCCTCCGACGCGTAGAGCTTGCACATCGCCGCAAGCATGCGCACCTCATCTGAGGTCTTTGCGCCACCATGCGTAAAGGCGACAGCGGCCCGATACACCATCGTCCGCGCGAGCTCGGTCTCCATGGCCATGTCGGCGAGCTTGAACTGGATTGCTTGGTGCTTCGAGATCGGGACCCCGAACGTGCGGCGCTCCTTCGCATAAGCGAGCGATGCATCCAGGCATGCCTGCGCAAGGCCCACGGAAAGAGCGGCGATCGCTATGCGTCCGCCCATGAGCGTGTTGAGGAACTGCCGGTACCCGCCGCCGCGCTCGCCGAGCAGGTTTTCCTCGGGGACCTCGCAGTTCTCGAAGCTCAACGGGTGCGTGTCGGACGAATGCCAGCCGAGCTTTCGATATGACTCCAGCACGTGGTAGCCGGGCGTGCCGGTCGGGACCATGATCGCGCTGATCTCGGGGCCGCCTCGCTTCGTCTTGCCGGTGACCGCCGTGACGGTGACCCCCGCCGAGATTTCCGTGCCGCAGTTGGTGATGAACTGCTTGGCTCCGTTCACCGCCCAGTGCCCATCGCGCTGCTCGGCTCGCGTCTTCGTCGCGCCAGCGTCCGATCCCGCCTCGGGCTCGGTGAGTCCGAAAGACCACAGCATCTTACCCGCGAGCAAGTCCGGCAGCCACCTTTGCTTCTGCTCGGACGTCCCGAAGTCATGAATGGGCGCGGCGCCGAGACACACCGCTGCCTCGAGCGTGATGCCAACACCCGCGTCTGCTCGCGAGATCTCCTCGATGGCCAGGCACAGCGACAAGAAGTCCGCGCCCGCGCCGCCGTACTCCTCGGAGAAGGGCAGGCCGAACAGCCCCAGCTCGCCCATGCGGCGGACGATGTCGTAGCCGAACTGGTGGTTGCGATCGAGCTCCTCAGCTGCGGGGGCAACCACCTCTTTTGCGAAATCGCGACACAGCTCGCGCACCGCGCGCTGCTCCGCGGTCAGGTCGAAATCCACACCGCGACTTAGTATCCCGTACGCGAATGACCGGCGACTCGTACAAAGCTGGGATTGACATCGCCGCAAGCCTCGAGGCCCTCGATGGGCCCAACGTCAATCCTGTTTGTCGGACTCGCCTGTACGTGCACGGCCACCGCACCGAGCGCTCGCTGGTGCTGCTGCACGGGTTTACGAACTGCCCCCAGCAGTTCGATGCGCTGGGCAAGAGCTTTTATGACCTCGGATGGAACGTCCTCATCCCGCGTTATCCGCGCCATGGGTACTCGGATCGATTGACCAGCTCCATTGCGGAGCTGCGCTCCGAGATGCTGATCGCGGTCGCCAACCGCTCCGCCGAGGCGGGGGCCGGCCTGGGCGAGAGGCTGACCGTCGCGGGACTTTCGCTGGGCGGAATCCTGACCGGGTACCTGGCGCAGACCCGGGAGGGCATAGACCGCGCGGTGCTGATCGCGCCGATGTTTGGGTTGAGGCCGATACCCGGGTGGGGGCTGGCCGGCATCACGCTGCTCGCGCAGACGCTGCCCAACTTCTACATCTGGTGGAACAGCAAGCTCAAAGACCAGATCGGTCCCGCGCACGGATATCCGCGTTTCTCGACGAAGGCTTACGCCGCGCTTTTCAAGGCCGGCTCTGCCGTGAGGAAGGCGGCTCGGAAGAGCGCGCCGAGGGCGCGCCGGATCGAGGTCATCACCAATGCAGCCGAGCCGCGTTTGGACAATCGATTCACGTATCAGCTGGTCGATGCATGGCAACGGCACGGTGCCAATGTGCACACCTACGAGTTCCCGGAGTCGGATCATCTCCCGCACGACCTGATCGATCCGTCGAACCCGGATCAGAACACCGAGCTCGTCTACCCAGTCGTAACCAAGACGATCCTCGGGGCTTAAAGGGTCCTGGACATCTCGTATTCGAGGCGATCGTCGCCCGGCCGCACGAGCTGAGTCGCCCCCGTCCGAGTGAACCCATGGCGGTCATAGAGCTTCTGCGCATGAGCATTGTCCTCGACGACCCATAGCAGAAGCTCGTCATAGCCGGCCGCACGCGCCGTTTCGACCGTGGCAAGCAGCAGAGCATCCCCGACGCCCTTGCCCCGCGCCCGCGGATGCACCCAGAAGGAAGTCACTGACCCTGCACGGCCGGAGCCGGTGTCGCCCACAGACGCCATTCCGATGGCCTGGCCGTCCGACTCGGCGACGAAGCGTGTGCGCGTCACGACGGCATTACGCCACTCGTCCTCCGTGCGGCCCTGCTCATGCTCCCATGTGGACCCAAATGCGTGGGGAGATTCCTTCAAAGCAGCCAACCGTACGTCGCGGAAGATTTGCCACTCGTCCGGCCCCAGATGCCGGATTTCAGTTTCCGAGGACGAAGACCTTCAGCGTCCAGCTGATCAGCACACCGCTCACCGCGCCGATGGCGAGCAGCCGCCATTGCCGCGAGGTGAGGCGCGGCGACCACGTGCGCCCCATGACGAGACCGGCCCCGAGTCCGCCCACTCCCAGCAAAGTGCCGGCGAAGAGGGCAGGTCCGAGCGGGTACAGCCGGACGGCATCGGTGATGTCCCCCTCCCACATGTAGGCGAAGGAGCGGGTGCCGCCGCAGAAGGGGCAGGGATGCCCGGTCAGGTAGTAGAAAGGACATGGCGGCAGCGCGAGGTGCGCCGTGCGCATCGCCCAGAAGACGCGCGTGTAAACAAGCCACAAAACCAGAGCGCCGAACAGGCCGAGGTCCCGGAGCCGTTGATCGGGTAGCGCCTTGGTGAGCGCGATTGGGAAGCTCATGCCGAACGCAGCAGGCCGACGATGTCGTCGGTGGTTTCCGCCACCGCGACGCCCGCCGCCTTGAACGCCTCCTCCTTGCTCTTGGCGGTGCCGCGATTGCCGGAGATGATCGCGCCGGCGTGCCCCATCCGTTTTCCCTCTGGAGCGGTGCGCCCCGAGATGAAGGCAACAGCCTTCAACCGGCTGCCCTTGCCGAGCATTTCCGCCGCCCGCTCCTCATCGCTGCCACCGATCTCGCCGATGACAACGAGGTGAGTCGTCTGCGAGTCGCGCTCGAACATCTCGACGACGTCGCGGAACGTCAGTCCGAGAACTGGGTCGCCGCCGATGCCGACGATGGTGGATTGGCCCATGCCTGCGGCCGTGAGCGCCGAACCCACCTCGTACGTCAGGGTTCCGCTGCGAGACACCAGCCCAACATGGCCGGGGCTCGTGATTCGCTGCGGGATGATGCCGATCTTCGCCACCCCCGGCGTGATCAGGCCGGGACAGTTGGCGCCGAGCAGCCGCGCCTTGGGGTAGCCGCGTAGGAAGTCCTTGACCCGGATCATGTCCTGGATCGGGATCCCTTCCGTGATGCAGACGATGAGCTCGATCCCGTTGGCGGCGGCCTCCATGATGGCGTCCGGCGCAAATGGCGGCGGCACGAAGATGCCTGTGGCGTTGGCATCGGTGGCCCGAACCGCCTCCGCGACGGTGTTGAACACCGGCACGCCAACATGCGTGGTTCCACCCTTGCCCGGGCTCGTGCCGGCAACGACCTTGGTTCCCATCTCCAGCATCTGCTCGGTGTGGAACGTGCCCTCACGGCCCGTGATGCCCTGGACGATGACGCGCGTGCCGGCGTCGATGAGAATGCTCATCGCGCCGCCGGTGCAGTTGTCAACTCGACGATTTTCTGGGCTGCTTCCCACGCGCTCACGCCGGGCTCGATCCCAGCCTGGCGGAGGATAGCGCGGCCCTCCTCCTCGCGGGTGCCGCTAAGCCGCACGACGAGCGGCAGCTTCATCTGCAGCCGGTCACGGGCGGTGACGATTCCCTTCGCCACCTCATCGCCTCGCGTGATGCCGCCGAAAACGTTGATCAGAACCCCCTTGACGCGCGGGTTCATGAGGATCACCGCGAGCGCGTTCTCGACCGTCTCCGCTTTCGCGCCTCCACCTATGTCGCAGAAGTTCGCGGCTTTTCCGCCGGCGCGCTGGACGAGATCGAGCGTGCTCATGCACAGCCCCGCGCCGTTGCCGATGATGCCGACGTCCCCGTCGAGCGAGACATAAGTGAGGCCACGCTTCTTCGCCGCGACCTCGTACGGATCGCCTTCGATCACCGCGCCATAGCGCTGCTCGAGCTCCTTGTGCCGCCAGGCGGCGTTCTCGTCGATCTCGAGCTTGGCGTCGCCTGCGACCACCTCGCCTTTCTTCGTGATCACGAGAGGATTGATCTCGGCCGTCACCGCGTCGAGGTCGGGGATCGCCCGATACAGCTTTTTGACGATTGAGGAAATTGGCCGGACGAGCTCGCCGAGACCGGCTTCGTAGACGAGCTGGTTGAGCTCGAAGTCGAGCGGGCCGCGCCACGGGTTCGGATAGAGCCGGGCGATCGACCGCGGAGACTCTTCCGCAACCTGTTCGATCTCCATGCCGCCCTGGCTCGAGAGCATGAGGATGTTGGCGCGCGCATCGCGGTCGACGGTGAAGCCCAGGTAGATCTCACGCTCGATGTCGAGGGCGGTCTCGCAATAGACGAGCGGGACCTTGAAGCCCTTGATATCCATGCCGATGATCTGCTGGGCGGCGCCCCGCGCTTCGTCGGGGGTCTTCGCGAGCTTGATGCCGCCCGCCTTGCCACGCCCGCCCACGGGTACCTGGGCTTTGACGGCCACGGGGCCCAGCTCGGCGCAGGCGGCGGCGGCTTCGTCCGCTGTGTGCGCGACACGGCCCGGGGGGATGGCGATTCCAAGCGAAGACAGCACCTCTTTCGCCTGGTACTCGAGCAGCTTCATATGAGCCAGGTAATCATCCCGTAACCAGCCATCATTGGTCGCAGTTGAGGATGTCGAGATCGAAGTGAAGACCAAAGCGCTCCTTGCGCTGCCTGTGGTTGTCGCCCTCGCCGCGTGCGGACCAACAGCATCGCTGCCGCCAGGGTCGCCGGTGGCTGGAACGACCCCACAAGCCAGCGCTGCGACACCGCCTCCAACGCAAGCAACACAGACCGCGCCTGTCGGAAGGGCCGCGGCCAGCCCCGCGGTGGCAAGCCCGTCGCCGAGCCCGGCCGCGCCGACGCGCCCCGTGGGCGCAACGTACGGCGTCCTGGTCGATGTCCTGACCTCCCCCACGCACTACTACGCGAACGAGGTCGGGATCGATGGCCGGGTGTGGGCCTCGATGGTGCTCGACAAACGCACCCCGATCTCGAGCCTCTCCGGTCATCCCATCGACCTCCCTCACGTGAGCACGAGCCTGACCGCCCTTTATGTGCTCAACGGCGACTCGGCGGTGGTGTCTCTGCGGGTGCCCGACGGAAAGCAGACTCTGGCCTCGCATCTCCAGGTCGGGCCGAACATGGAAGCCGCGTTCTCGGTCAGTCCGGATGACGCGCGCATCGCCGTGTCGGTGCTCGACTTCGGTCGGTCACCCGTGCACGTCACGCTCTACACCGAATCCATCAACGGCAGCAACCACCAGGTGATCTTCGAGTCCGACTCGAATTACGTCTGGCCGGTGGCGTGGCATTCCGGGCTCCTCGTGCTCGCGCATGCGTATGGACCGTTCGAGGAGGACGTCGCGAAAGCCGCACCAGGTCTCGACAACCCGTATTCGGCGGTCAGCTACCACATCGTCGATCCGGTGACCGCCTCTCGAGTGGTGCTGATGGGCTCGTGCACGGTCAGCGGACCCCTGAGCCCAGCCGGCAGCGGCTGCATCCAGGGCGGGACCATCGACTGGGCCGGGAACACCGCACCCTGGAGAACGACTGATTGGGGGACGGTGAGCTCAGCCGCCGCGGTCTCGCCGGACGGTCGATGGGTCGCCGCGGCGCCGCCGACCAACCCAAAGGTGATGGCGATCTATGCCACCAGCGGCAACGTCTACACCTACCTCGACGGTCCGGGCCTGCGCGACTGGGCGGGCTGGTTGGACGACCAGACCATCCTGACCGGCAGCTACACGGATCCGAACTGGACGCCGCAGGTCGCGAACGTGATACGGGGTGGCATCGTCAACGACGTCGTTGGCCCCCACGGCTTCTACGCCGCGCGCCTTCCGACCGACATCGTCTGACGCCGCCCGACAGGGACCTCAGAAAGCCAGACGCCAATCGTTGCACTGCATCCAGTGACCCTTGGGGTACTCGAAACGCACCTCGCCCAGCAGGGTGAAGCCAACTCTCCGGCAGATGCCGTTGGACGGCCCGTTTTCGACGGAGGGAAACGCATGCACCGCGGCGCGCCGCTTCGTCGCCCTCGCGAGCTCGACCGCCTGTGCGATCGCGGCCGAGGCGATCCCGCGTCCCTGGAACTCGGGCAGCACTCCCCATCCCATCTCGTAGACCTCTTCGCCGTTCCATTCGCGGTCCCAGAAGTTGACCCCGCCGACCTGAACACCTTCGGGTTCCAGCATCGCCTTGAAGATGTACGAAGAGTAGGAATCGGCGGCGGCTACATATCGCATGTGGCGCCGCTCCAGCTGCTCAAGGGTTTCAGGACCGCCTAAATGCTCGGTCATCTCCGGCGCATTCAGCCGGACGAGAAGCGCGAAGTCGTCCTCGGTCCACGGCACGAGCCGAACGTTGGTCACAAAGGGATGTTGCCGTGCCATCGTGGGTTGCGGCGGCGCTCTTTCCGCAACGCGATCCTCAACGCGCGGATCAGCTCGCCCCGCGTTCGGCCGGGCTCGATGACGTCGTCGATATAGCCACGCTCGGCCGCGATGTACGGGTTCGCGAACTTTTCCGTGTACTCGGTGACCAGCTCCCGCCGGCGCGTCGCCGGGTCGGCCGCCGCTTCCAGCTCGCGGTGGAACACGATATTGACTGCGCCTTCCGGACCCATGACGGCGATCTCCGCAGTCGGCCATGCGACGTTGAAATCGGCCCGGATGTGCTTCGAGCACATGACGCAGTAAGCGCCGCCGTATGCCTTGCGCGTGATCACCGTCAGCTTGGGCACAGTCGCCTCGCTGAACGCATAAAGGAGCTTGGCGCCGTGACGGATGATGCCCCCGTACTCCTGTGCAGTGCCCGGTAGGAATCCCGGAACGTCGACGAACGTGATGAGCGGGATGTTGAATCCATCGCAGAAGCGAACGAAGCGCGCCGCCTTCACCGACGCGTTGATGTCGAGCGCACCCGCCATCACCTTCGGCTGGTTCGCGACCACCCCGACCGGATGCCCGTCGAGATGCGCGAAGCCGACCACGATGTTCATGCCGAAGAACGGCTGCACCTCGAAGAAGTTGCCGTGGTCGACGACCATCCCGATGACGTCCTTGATGTCGTAAGGCTCTTTCGGGTTATCCGGAATCACAGTCGCCAGTCCAGGCGCCTCGCGCTCCGGATCGTCGGTGGCGGAAGCGGTGGGCGGCTGCTGGTCGCAGCTCTGCGGGATGTAGCTGAACAGCCGGCGCACCTGAGTGAAGCACTCGTCCTCCGACTCCGCCAGAAAATGGGCGACGCCCGACTTGACGTTGTGCACCTCGGCGCCGCCGAGTGAGTCGAACGTGACCTCTTCGCCGGTCGTGACTCGGATCACCTCGGGCCCGGTGATGAACATGTAGCCGATCTCATGAACCATGAAAGTGAAGTCGGTCATGGCCGGCGAGTACACGGCGCCGCCGGTGCAAGGTCCCAGGATGAGGCTGAGCTGGGGAATTACCCCGCTCGATTCGACGTTGCGCCAGAAGATCTCCGCGTAGCCCGCCAGCGACACCACACCTTCCTGGATGCGCGCGCCGCCAGAGTCGTTGATGCCGATGATCGGGATCCGGTTCCGGAGAGCCAGGTCCATCACCTTGATGACCTTCTCCGCGAACACCTCGCCGAGCGAGCCTCCGAACACCGAGGCGTCATGGCTGAAGAGCATCACGTCGCGGCCGTCGATCTTTCCCATCCCGGTCACCACCCCGTCACCCGGAACCCGCTTCGACTCGAGGCCGAAACCGTGCGCGCGGTGCGTCGCAAAGATGTCGATCTCCTCGAACGAGTTGCGGTCGACCAGACGCGAGATGCGCTCACGCGCCGTGAGCTTGTGCTTGGCGTGCTGCCGGTTGAATGCCTCGGCGTCGCCGTGCCCGGCCTCGTACTTGCGCTGTCGCAGCTGGTTGAGCGGGTCGACCTTGTGGCTCTTCGGAGTTGGTGGCATCAACCGCGCTCCATGAACATCCACCGGTGGCCTTCGAGGTCTTCGACGCGGTAGCGCTTGGCGCTTTCGTCGAGGTCGATCTCGGAGAGGATTCGGGCGCCGGCCTTTCGCGCTTGCTCGAAGTGCGCCGGCACGTCGGGCACGTACACCAGCACTCCGTCGACGATGTACGGCAGCGACGACCACTTCTGAGCTTGCTCGCATCCTTCTCGATGCTTCTTGGGACCTTCGTAGTCGGGACTCGGCGTGGCCAGCATGATGAGCCCGTCCCCCGCCTCCATCTCGCCGTGGCTGAGCCGGCCTTCGGGCGTGACCATCCGCATTCGCTCCTTGAAGCCGAAGGCGGCGGACAGCCAGTCCATGGCCTTGGGTCCGTCTTCGTAAGCGATCATCGGAATCACGGCAGGGTAGTCCGGCATTTGCTCCTCCTCAGGCCACTTCGGGCGCCTTGTATTCGCCCCACACTTTGCGCAGCACGGCGCAGCATTCGCCAATGGTGACGTAGCCGGCGAGCGCGGCCTTGAGCGGCGGCATCATGTTGTCCGTGCCGCGCGCCGCGCGCTCGATGCCGGCGAGAAAGTCCTCGACAGCGGCGTGGTCGCGCCGCGCACGAAGCACTCTCAACGCGCGCGACTGGGCCGCCTGGTGTCGCGGCCCGACCTTGGTGATCTCGACTTTGTCCTCTGCGTCGCCGGCGAAGCGGTTGACGCCGACGACTACGCGCTCTCCCGCCTCGACCCGGGTCTGGAAGCGATACGCGCTGTCCGCGATCCGGCGCTGCGTCCACCCTGTCTCGATGCACTCGACGGCGCCGCCGAGCTCGTCGATCTCGGCCATCATTGCCTGCGCCCCCTCCTCGACCTGGTCGGTGAGGCTTTCGACGTAGTACGAGCCTCCGAGAGGATCGGCGACCTGCGGCACGGCCGTCTCGTGGCCGATCACCTGCTGGGTCCGCAGCGCAAGCTCCGCTGCGCTCTCGGAGGGCAGCCCGAGGGCTTCGTCATAGGCATTGGTGTGCAGCGACTGCGTGCCTCCGAGAACGGCGCTCATCGCCTCCAACGCCGTGCGCACGACGTTGTTGAGTGGCTGCTGCGCCGTGAGGGTCACGCCGCCGGTCTGCGTGTGGAACCGAAGCGCCTGCGACCTCTCGTCTTTGGCGCCGAATCGGTCGCGCATGATGCGGGCCCACATTCGGCGCGCTGCGCGGAACTTTGCGACCTCTTCAAAAAAGTCCATATGGGCCGCGAAGAAGAACGAGAGGCGCGGCGCAAACTCGTCGACCGTGAGGCCGGCCGCGAGCGCCGCATCAACGTAAGCAATGGCGTGGCTCAGCGTGAGCGCGACTTCCTCGGCAGCGGTCGAGCCCGCCTCCCGAATGTGATAGCCCGAGATGGAGATCGTGTTCCAGTTCGGCAGCTCCGTCTGGCAGTAGGCGAACAGGTCGGTGATAAGCCGCATCGATGGCGCCGGCGGAAAGATGTACGTCCCGCGCGCGGCGTACTCCTTGAGGATGTCGTTCTGCACGGTGCCCGTGATCTTTTCGGCCGGGACGCCTTGCTTCTCCGCAACCAGCTGATAGAGAAGGAGGAGCATCGCGGCGGTGGCATTGATGGTCATCGACGTGGACACCTTGTCCAGCGGGATGCCCTTGAACAGGAGCTCCATGTCCTCCAGCGAATCGATGGCCACGCCCACCTTTCCGACCTCGCCGTTGGCCATGGGGTCATCCGAGTCGTAGCCGATCTGCGTGGGCAGGTCGAAGGCTACGGATAGGCCGGTCTGGCCCTGCTTGAGCAAGAACTGGTAGCGCTTGTTCGACTCGGCAGCCGTCCCGAAGCCCGCATACTGCCGCATCGTCCACAGCCGGCCGCGGTACATGTCTTTGTGGATGCCGCGCGTGTACGGGAAGACGCCCGGAGGCGGCTCGTCGGCCCTCCGATCCTCCGCCGAGTACACCGGCTTGAGAGGCAAGCCCGAGTCGTTGCGGACTTCGGTCATGTTTCTACGAACTCGGTCAGAACGCCGCCGAGGCTCTTGGGGTGCACGAAGGCGATCAGCGAGCCGTGCATCCCCATCCGGGGCTCGGAGTCGATGAGCTCGAGCCCAGCGTCGCGCGCATGCTCGAGCGCCTCGGCGATATTGGGAACGCCGTAGGCGACGTGGTGAAGGCCGGGTCCGCGCTTGGCGAGGAACTTGCCCACGGGCGAATCGTCTCTCGTTGCGGTCATCAGCTCGACCTCGCCGTCACCGGTGCGTAGGAACGCCGCCTCGATTCCATCTTTCTCGTTGCGCGCGCGATGGACGAGCTCAGCGCCCAGGGCGGCGCGGTAGAGCTCGATCGACGCATCCAGGTCCGCCACCGCGATCCCGACGTGGTGGATGCCTGTGGTCACGTCAGTACTTGTACCAGCCCTCGCCCGTTTTCCGGCCCAGCTTGCCGGCCTTCACCTTCGCCTCCAGCTGCGGCGACGGCCGGTAGCGCTCGTCGCCGGTCGCCTTGAACATGTGCAGCCGGGCGTTGTAGGTGACGTCGAGGCCGCTGAAATCGCCGAGACGGAAAGGCCCCATCGGCCAGTTCAGCCCTTTCTCGACCGCAACGTCTATGTCCTCGAAATCGGCCACGCCGGCGTCGAAGAGGCGATAGGCCTCCTGCGTGGCAGCGTGCAGGATGCGGTTGACGATGAAGCCGTCGATCTCCTTGTTGATCAGGACCGGCGTCCGGCCCATCGCGCGCGCCATCGCCATCGCTCGCTCGGTCGTCGCACCCGATGTGAGCGGGCCGCGCACGACCTCGACCAGGTCCATCACGAGCACCGGGTAGAAGAAGTGCATATTGACGCACCGCTCGGGGCGCGACGTCGCATCGGCGATCTTGCTGATCCCCATCGTCGATGAGTTGCTCGCCAGCACCGCGCCGACCGGCGCGAGCCGGTCGAGCTCCGCGAACGTCGCGCGTTTGACGCCGAGGTCCTCGAACACGGCTTCGATGACAAAGTCGGCCCCCCGTGCGGCCTCGGCGAGATCGGTGGTCTGACGCACGCGCTCCAGCGCGGCAACGGCGTCCGGCTCGCTGAGCTTCCCTTTCTCCACGCGGCGCATCACATGCCCCCGATTGGAGTCAGCTGCCTTGCGGAGCTGCTCGGCGCTCGTGTCGTTGAGAATCACCTCGAGCCCGTGCAGCGCCGCCTGCTGCGCGATCTGGGCACCCATCGAGCCGGCGCCGATCACCGACAGGCGATTCACTGGATGGAGAAGATTCGCGTCACCGTATTCAGGGTCAGCACGTTGGGGAGCAGGCCGTCGATTTTGAGCTTGCCGCGCAGCAGCTTGGCCGCGACCCCTCGCCCGACCCCGTCGTAGTACACAGGCAGCCCGAGCAGACCGATCTTGAGGTTGCTGAGGCTCATGACGGTGTCGGCGTCGGTCCGGATCGTGAGAGTGCGCTTTGGCTCGAGTCCGTTGTGGACGATCAGCTGGCCGCCCTTGAAGTCGAGCGTCACGCCCTCGTCGATGTCGGTGACGAAGATGCCGACGCGCGCGACCAGCGAATCGAAGTCGCGTTCCTTCTCTGGATGAGTGCGGACGTTGGCCTCGATCAGCCCGCCGAGCATCGACGCGAAAGCGCTCGGCTCGTCATCGGCGTACTCGACGAGCCCGCGGCTCTCTACGTCGAACCTTACTTTTCGTCGGGCCATTCAACCGGCACCCGCGTCGTGCATTCGGTCATCTCCTGGGACGCCTTCGTATAGCGCACGATCGTCGGCAGGTCACCTTTGAGCTTGAGCTTGCCCTGCAGCATGCCCTTGGTCGCGTCGAGCTGCTTGGTGGCGACTTCCTTCCATCGGGAGTAAGGCGCGGTGAGGACGAAGTCGCACTTCTGAGCGTCGGCCGCCGTGCCGACCGTTATCTCGCGCGCCTCGCCGTCGAACAGGTCCATCACGATTCCCTTCGACTCAGGAAAATGCTTGTCCGGCTCGGCCTCGACCACGAGCCCAACCGTCCATTTCCAGCCTTTGGCCGCGGTCTTGTAGACAGGCGACTTGTTGACCTCGTCTTTGAACTCTTTGGCCCACTCGTCCGAGAAAGCCGTCACCGCCATGTTTCTCCCTCCTCAGCCATTCGACTTCGTTCGCGTGCAGTTACTTTAGGCGCGGCTTACGATTCCGCGCATGAGCCTGAACCTCGCCGTCATCCTGCGCGAATCAGCCAAACGCGACCCCGACCACGTCGCCATCATTCTCGACTCTTTCAAGTTCACCTACGGCCAGCTCGACGCGCTGTCCAACCAGGTCGCCTCGAGTCTCAAAGCCGCGGGTCTCCAGAAAGGCGACCGCGTCGGCCTGACGCTGCCGAACGTGCCGCAGTTTCCGATGGCGTATTTCGGGATCCTCAAGGCGGGCGGCGTCGTCGTGCCGATGAACGTCCTCCTCAAGGCTCCTGAGGTGAGCTTCTACATGGGCGATTCCGGCGCGCGATTCCTGATCGCCTGGGATGACTTCGCGGGCGAGGCGCTGAAGGGCGTCGCCAACCTCCACGGCGTCACGACGTTCGTCGCGCTCAAGCCTGGAGGAACCGAGACCCCCGAGGGCACCCGCAACTTCATGGAGCTGCTGGCGGGCGACCCGAAGTTCGACGGGGAAGCGACGCAGGGCGACGACACGGCGGTGATCCTTTACACGTCCGGGACCACCGGCAAACCGAAGGGCGCGGAGCTCACCCACCTCAACCTCTTCATGAACGCGCACATGGTGAGCCACGTCTTCGGCAGCGGACCCGCCGACGTCACGCTCGCTGTGCTGCCGATGTTCCATTCCTTCGGGCAGAGCTCGGTGATGAATGTCGCGCTGCACGTGGGCAGCACGCTCACCCTGGTGCCCCGCTTCGAGGCGGAGAAGGTGATGGAGGTCATCCAGCGCGACAAGGTGACCGTCTTCCCCGGCGTGCCGACAATGTTCTTCGCGCTCCTGCACCATCCGAGCGCAGGCAAGTACGACCTCGCATCGCTCCGCATCGCCGTTTCCGGTGGCGCAGCGATCCCCGGCGAGGTCATCCAGGCTTTTGAGGGCAAATTCAAGACCACGATCCTCGAGGGCTACGGGCTGTCGGAGACGTCGCCGACCGCGACCTTCAACTTCAGCGCCGCGGAACGCAAAGTGCTCAGCATCGGCAAGCCGATCTTCGGGGTCGAGGTCAGGATCTTCGACATCGACGACAAGCAGCTCCCCGCGGGCAAAGACCACGTGGGGGAGATCGTCATCCGGGGGCACAACGTCATGAAGGGTTACTGGAACAAGCCCGAGGCGAATGTCGAGGCGTTCAAGGGGGGCTGGTTTCACACCGGCGACCTTGGCTACGTGGACGAGGACGGCTTCTTCTTCATCGTCGACCGCAAGAAGGAGATGATCATCCGCGGCGGCTTCAACGTCTACCCGCGCGAGGTCGAGGAGGTCATCTACGCACACCCGGCCGTGGCCGAGGCCGCCGTCATCGGCGTCCCCGACGAAAGGCTTGGCGAGGAAGTGAAGGCGGTCGTCGCCCTCAAACCCGGCGCCAAGGCGAGCGCCGAGGACATCATCGACTTCGTCAAGGAGCGCGTGGCGGCGTACAAGTACCCGCGCACGATTCAGTTCGTCGACGCCCTGCCCAAAGGCGCGACCGGAAAGATCCTGAAGAAAGAGCTCAAGGCGCAGCTGGAGGCCGCGGCTCGGAGCTGAGCGCACAGCCTTTCTACGAGCCACTTTCGGCGCGTGACGCGTGGTTTCTCTATGCCGAGCGGCCGCAGACACCGCTCGACCTCGGCACCGTCTACGTCTTCGAAGGTTCCTCACAGATCCCCGGCGGCCGCGGCGCGCTCGGCGTCGAAGAGACGATCAGAGAGCGCATCCACCTCGTCCCGCGATACCGCCAGAGAATCCACCGCGTCCCGCTGAACCTGGCGCACCCGGTGTGGGTCGATGACCCGAACTTCGACCTCGGGGCACACGTCCGCCGCGAGGTGCTCGCGCCTCCGGGCGACGGCGCCACCCTCCGCAAGCTGGTGATGCGCATCCTCGCGCGGCCGCTCGACATGCGCCGCCCGCTGTGGGAGATGACCATCGTCACGGGATTACGAGGAGGGCGGGTCGTGCTCGTCAACCGAGCGCACCACGCCATGGTCGACGGGGTGTCGAGCGTCGACATCCTTACGCTCCTGCTCGACACCACGCCGGAGGGCTTCACGCCTGAGCCACCAGCTGAAGCGTGGAAGCCGCGCCCGGCGCCGTCCAACTGGGAGCTCATCCGTCCGATGCTCTGGAACCTCGGTCCCACGGCCAAGTCTGGGCGCTCGAGGGTGCCGGCCATCTGGGGCACGCGCCGGTTGCCCTGGACGGGCCTGGTCGGCGTCGGCCGGAAGATGGTGACGCCGCGCCCCGACCTTTTCTTCAATCGCAAGATCGGGCCCCAGCGCACCGGCCGCGGTCTCAAGGTGCCGCTTCCGGCCTTCAAAGCCTTGAAGGACCGCTTCGGCTGCACCGTCAATGACGCCGTTCTCGCCGTGGTGTCGGAAGGTCTGCATCGCTGGTTCAAGAGCCGGGGCGAGGTCGTGCCTGACAAGGTGCGGGTGTTCTGTCCTGTGAGCGTTCGTGGAGACGAGTCTCGCGGGCGCGCCGGCAACCAGATCAGCGGCATGGTCCTGGAGCTGCCGACCGGCGACCTGCCCATGGAAGACCGCCTCCGCCGCATCAAGGTGACGACCGGCGACCTGAAGCGCACGCGACAGGCGGTCGCCGCCGACAAGCTGGTTGGCCTTGCCGATTGGGCGCCGCCGACGCTGCTCGTGCTCGCCGGCAGGCTCATGTCGAACCCGCAGGCGGGCGCGAACATCAACGTCACCAACATTCCCGGGCCCCAGTTCCCACTGTATTCGGGCGGCGCGCAGCTGCTGGAGGTCTGGCCGTTCGCGCCGCTTTACCCGTCGATGGGCCTCGGGGTCGCGATCGTCTCCTACAACGGCGACGCGTACTTCGGCCTGACCGCCGACCCAGGCCTCGTCCCCGACGTGGAGGAGTTCACGTCAAGGCTGCGCGAAGCAGCCGCCGAATGCGAGCTGCTCGCTACTCGCTCCGGCTGAACCGGATCGTGTTCTGGCCGATGGTTATGAGATCGCCATCGGAAAGCTGCTTCTCGATCACGGGCTCGCCATTGATCAAGGTGCCGTTCGTGCTGCCGAGGTCGCTGATCCAGAACGCCCCGGCGCGAACCTCGATGCGGCCGTGCCGGCCGGAAGTGGCCGGGTCGCCGACGACGACGTCGTTGTCGGGTGCGCGTCCGACCGTGACCATCTGATTCGGTAACGCGACGATCCTGCCCGCGAAGGGCCCGCTCTCGAAGCTGAGCTTGGCCGCGAACTCCTCGCCGGCAGCGATCGCCTCCGGTGGCATCGCCTGCAGCGAAACGGTGCGCTTGCTCTCCGAAGGCATCTCGGCCGGCTGCCAGGCGGGGATGATGGTGGTCGCCGGTTCACCGGAATCGGACTGGCCGTTTTCCTGCGCGTCCGGGATGGAGGTGGTGGGCCACCTGAGCATCGTCGAGGTCACGCTCGGGGCCGGCGGTTCGGGCGCCGGCACGGCGGCGACGGGTTCACGTTCTGGTTCCGGCTCGGGTTCCGGTTCCGCCTGAGCCACCACTGGTTCCGGCTCTGGTTTTGGTTCGGGTTCGGGCTCGGGCTCGGGTTCCGGCATCGCCTCCGCGACGACCGGTTCTGGTTCCGGCTCGGGTTCCGGTTCCGCCTGAGCCGCAACTGGTTCCGGCTCTGCCTCGGCCGCTGGTTCGGGCTCGGCCTCCGGCTTGGGGGCTGCCTCGGCCACCACCGCGTCTGGTTCCGGCTCCGATTCGGGTTCTGCCGCCGGCTCCGGCTCCGGGAAGATCGGCAGGGCCGCCGTGGTGTAGGGATCCGCGGCGACCGGCGGCTCCGGTTCCTCGACAGGCTCGGCTTCGACAACCGCGGCGTCAGCGGTTTCGACCGGCGCCATGGCCTCCGGCTCATCCTGCGGTGGCAGCGTTTCGAGAACAGCCGTCGGCGCTGATTCGGCGATCGGCTCCACCGCGAGGGTGATCGTTTCCAGGACCGCGGTCGGCGCCGCCGCTTCCTCCGCACGATGCACAGGGAGGATCTGCGTGTCCGCCTCCCCGGCCTTCTCCGACGACTCGGTGCCCAAGAAACGTTCGAACCAACCGGCGATGCGACTGAGTCTCTCGACGCGCCGGTCCGGCCGCCCGCTGCGCGAGAGATCGTGCGACTCTTCGGGATAGCGCACCATCTCGACCGTCTTGCCGAGGAAGCGCATGGCACCGAAGAGCTCTTCGGATTGCGAGATCGCGCAGCGCAAGTCCATCTCGCCGCAGCTGAGAAGCAGCGGAGTCTGCATGTTCTGCACGTAACGGATCGGGGATCGTCTCCACAGCTCGTCGAGGTCGGGGTATGGCGGCGGGCCGAGCTCGAGGGCGCCCCACAGCACGATGTCGTGCTGCGCATACTCGCTGACGAGGTTGGAGATGGGGCGCATCGCGACCGCGGCCGAGAAGCGGTTGGTCTGACCGATCACCCAGTTGGTCATGTAGCCGCCATACGAGCCGCCGCCGACGCCCATGCGGCTCACGTCGACGCTGCCGCTTCGCTCGATCGCCTGGTCGAGAGCCGTCATCAGGTCGATGTAGTCCTTGCCGCCCCAGTCGCGAACGACCTGGCGCCGGAAGTGCTCGCCGTATCCGTCCGAGCCGCGTGGGTTGATGTACAGGACCATGTAGCCCATTCCGGCGAGGACCTGGAACTCGTGCATGAACGCCGATCCGTACTGCCCATGCGGTCCACCGTGAATCTCGAGCACGAGGGGATATATGCGGTTGGGATCGAAGTCGGCTGGCCGGAGCATCCAGCCCTCGACGACCCAGCCGTCCGGGGCGGTGAACGATTCGCGCTCCGGCTGCGCCACGTATCGGTCGCGCAGCCACGGGTTCAAGTCGGTCACCTTCGCCTCCGCGCCCTGGGTGAACATGTGCAGCTCGCCGGGGTTGGTCGTGTCCGAGGCGCAGAAGGCGATGACGCCGGAAGAGACGTCGAAGTCGTAGATGCGGCGCTGGCCGGCGACCTCGGGCCGCACGTTGCCCTCGAGGTCGCACGAATACACGGAGCTCGCGCCGGGTCCGCTGGACGGGAAGTAGACGCGATCGCCTTCCGCCGACCACACCATGCGCGTGCTGTGGCCCGCGCGCATGTCGGTGATGAGGCTGTCGCTGACCGCCTGATCGAGGCCGATGGTGAGGCATCGCTGGTCGCCGCCACCAGCCGGCACGATCCACAGGCGCTCCAGCAGGCCCGCGTCGAGCCCGTTGGGGGCGATGAACGCGATCATGTCGCCGCGAGGCGACCACGTCGGCGAGCCGAGATAGAACCCGCCCACCAGCTTGGAACGCCTGGCCGCGAGGTCGACCACGTAGAGGTTGAGGGCCCTCTGCAAGTCGGCGTTGGGCTCCGAGTTGCCCGCCACGACGAGCTTTTCGCCGTCAGGCGACCAGTCGAACCCGGCCACGTCCCAGGCTCCGCTCGTCAGCTGTGTAACGTCGCCACCGGTCGCCGGCACTACGAACAGATGGTGGTAGCGGCCGTCGACGAAGCCCTGGCCGTCGTGCTTGTAGTCGAGGCGGCGTGCGATCCGGGCGACCGGGGCGCGTCGCAGCTGATCCCTGCTATCGGGTGGCCGGGGGTCGTCCACGATCGCGTCGGGATCGCCCAGCACCGTGCCGATGAAAGCGATCTGAGTTCCATCGCGAGACCACAACGGGCTCCCGGCGCCCTCGGGCAGCGACGTCAGCTGGCGGGCGTCACCCGGGCTCGTCATGTCCAGCACGAAGATCTGGTCGACCGGGCCGCGGCGGCTCACGAAGGCCACCCTGCGGCCGTCGGGGGACCACTCGGGCGAATGATCTCGCCGCGGACCGGCGGTGGCGTCCACCGGCTCTGCCTCGAGCAGGCGCCTGACGACGATGCGGCTTCGATTCTGGCGCGCCTCGGCGTCCGCCCAGCTCAGCTGGTACGCCACTCGCTCGCCGTCCGGGCTGAGCCGGACGTGGTCGATCCAGCGAAACCGATAAAGGTCTTCTGGGACGATCGGAGCGGGCATCCGGTAAGCCGATTTAAGCAGCAAAAGCAGTTACTTTGCGCACCCGCTTCATTTCTCCCGCCGTATCTTCAGTCGGTACTTCAACCTAGATGACAGAAAGCTGGCGGCCCGCAGCATGGCGCGGATTCGCCTGGGGTGCCCTGGCGGGGCTCGCCCTGGTGGCGCTGATGTACCTCGCCGGCGTGTTCCTCGGCCTGAAGCCTCTGCCACAGGCGCTGAGCGGGCCGGTCCTCGCCCTCATGCCCGGCTTCGTCTTCGGCTTCCTGATCGACAACCTGCAGCACGCGGGCAAGGTGGTCGAGGAGTTTGGCCTCATCGTCGCCATGATCGTGGGCCTGGGCGCCCTCGGTGCCGCGTGGGCGGTGACAGGCAGGCGATGGAGCTTCGCGCAATCGGCACTCGTGTTCGCGGCCATCGGCTGGCTGGTCGTGGCGGCGGTGCTCCTACCCGTGTCCGGCGACGGGTTTCTCGGGCTCGCCAACGGCCCCACCACCCCGATCGTCTGGGCCCTGTTGTTCGCCATCTACGGCCTGATCCTGCAGATGGGGACGCCGAACAAACCGTTGCCCGAGCAAGCGGATCCCGGCCGCAGGCGAACCCTGAGGGCAATCCCGGTTGCCATCGGCGGGGTGAGCCTGGGGGTGCTCGCGCTGAGGCTGCTGCCGGACTGGTCGAACGCTATCTTCAACCCGCCCGAGGCCGGTCTCCGCGGCGTGTCGCCGGAAATCACGCCGATCCCCAACTTCTACATCGTCTCCAAGAACTTCAGCGACCCGGTCGTGGACGAGGCGGGCTGGAGCCTCAGCGTCGGCGGCGCGGTCGACAAGGCTATGAACCTCTCGCTCGCCGAGCTTCGCGCCTTGCCGAGCGCAACCGAGTACGTGACGCTGATCTGCATCAGCAACAACGTCGGCGGCGATCTGATCAGCACCGGCAGCTTCACCGGTGTGAGGTTGCGCGACCTGCTGGCGATGGCGAGCCCCCGTGCCAACGGCACCTGGGCGGCGTTCAAGGCGCGCGATGGGTATGCGGAAAGCCTGCCGTTGAGCCTGATCAACGGCGCGCCTGAGGTACTGGTCGCCTACGACCTCGATGGCGCGCCACTGCCCAACTCCCACGGGTTTCCGGCCCGCATCGTGCTGCCCGGCCACTACGGCATGAAAGGACCCAAGTGGCTCGATTCGATCCAGCTCGTCGACCACGAGAGCGGCGGCTACTGGGAGATGCAGGGCTGGGACCACAACGCCGTGGTGAAGACGACATCGCGCTACGACGTGCCGCGGGATGGCGACATCGTCAGCCTCGGCACGGTCTCGCTCTCGGGCGTCGCCTTTGCGGGCACGCGCGGGGTGAGCAAGGTCGAGTACAGCACTGACGGCGGAAAGAGCTGGACGATGGCCGATTTCAAGGCCCCGCTTTCACCTCTGACCTGGGTGCTATGGTCGGCGGCGTGGACGCCAGGCGCTGAAGGCTCCTATGAGCTGAAGGTGCGCGCCACCGACGGAGCGGGTGCGGTGCAAGAGTCGAGGGACACGCCGAGCTACCCCAGCGGAGCCGCAGGCCACCACACGATCCGGATCAGCGTCTCGAAGAGCTAGCCGGAAATGACTCCCACGGCGAACATGTAGCCGTTCGAATCCTCTAGGCGGCACTCGCGCCAGCCGTGTTGGAACGTTTGCGCCGGAACGTTGACGGTGAAACCAAGCTCGCGCGCCCGGGCTTCCACCTGGTCCGGGTCGATGCCCATGATGCGGATCTCAGCCCCGGTGCCCCGCTTGCCTTGCTTAGCGAGCCGTGCTACCTCCGGCGCAAACCGGTCATATGCGTGGTCGGCGTGCAGCATCATCCGGATGTCTGAGCCGAATTCCAAAGCGGCAAAGTCCGGATCGCTGTAGACGACCTTCAGGCCGATCACCTCGGTGAAAAACGGAAGGCTGGCCGAGATTTCACGAACGAGCAGGTTCACGGTGAGACCTGTGAGCGTCCGGCCGTACTGAGTCGAAGGCATCCATGGATCGCCAGTTCGTTTGCGTGTCACGGGAATCGAATTACTTGAGCGCCCACGCAGCCTTGATCGTGTCCCACACCATCTTCAGCCCGCCTTCCTTGCGGACCATCTTCAAGATCTTCGACTGCTTCTCCCACTTCGAGGTCCCGTCGACCCTGAAGAACTCGTCGAGGGCGCGGTCGAGAATCTGTGGGTATTTCGTGAGCAGCTGCGGATTGTGCTCGAGCAGCGGCACCGCCTTGTCGTACTTTCGCATGTCGGCCATGATCCACGATGCGTCGAGCTTGCCCTTGTACTCGTGCAATCGCCGCTCCGAAAAGTCGCCAGTCTCCTTGGCGTGGATCACGGTCTCCCCGGCCATCCGGCCCGAAACCATGGCCAGGTTGGATCCCTCGCGGTGGACTGGGTTTGAAAGCATCGCCGCGTCGCCGCAGATCAGATAGCCGGGCCCGTAGACCTTGGGGATGCCGCGATACCCGCCCTCGGGGATGAGGTGGGCGAGATATTCGACGGTTTCGGCGCCGCGCAGCAGCGGCTTCACGCTGGGGTGGCTCTTGAAGTGCTCCATCAGATCGTTGGGACTACGCAGAGTCGCGTTGAACTCGCTCAGCAGCGCCCCTCCTCCAACGGAGAGGGTGTCCTTGTTGGTGTAGATGAACATGAACCCGGACATGCCCATCGTCGAGTCGCCGAAACACTCGATCGTGCAGCCCTCACCAGCTTCGCAGTTGAACCGTTCCTCGATGAGGCCGGAATCGAGCTGCATGATCTCCTTGACCGCCATGGCAACCTCGTTCGCGCGCAGCTTGCGTCGCAGTGGCTTGCCGTTGATGACGGTCTTTTCCAGCAGGCCAACGCCTAGGCCGATGCCCTCCGAGACGACGACCACGTCGGCAAACAGGTCGTCACCACGGCCCGTGCCCACGCCGACAACGCGGCTGTTCTTGACGATGAGGTTCTCGACGACCGTCTCGGGCACGACCATCGCGCCGGCTTTCTCAGCCTGCTCGGCGAACCATGGGTCGAAACGCGCACGCAAGACCGAGTATGAGTGGGGCTCCTCGCGATTACGAAGGTTCTTGTAGTCGAGGCCGATGTAGGCCTTGGGCGTCATCATCCAGCGACGTTCTTCGATGATCGGGCGCTCCAGCGGTGCGTCTTTCCAAACGTCCCCTAGGATCTCTTCCAGGTAATGGTTGTAGAGAATGCCGCCCATGACGTTCTTTGAGCCAGGCTTGGGACCGCGCTCGAGGAGCACGACCTGGAGGCCCGCCTTCGCCATCGTGTACGCCGCCGCCGTGCCGGCCGGCCCCGCGCCGACGACGATCGCGTCGAACTTTTCCTCGTCGCCCACTGACGGGAAATCCTAAGTGAAGGCAGCTTCACGAGCCAGAAGCGCGCGGCGTTGCAGCGTCCTAGGCGGCCGGGCGCCGTCTCACCCTGCGAAATCTGACGATTTGGCGGGGACCCCGAGAGAGGCGCTAAAGCCTGCGTCGTCTCCTGCGCGCGCTCAGTCACGCATCTACGCGATGCGCTCCTTCGCGTGCTCGTCGTCTCCTTGGCTCCGGCCGCCGATGCCGCTGCACCACTCGCGAGCCTCCGTCTCGTGAAGCTGATTGGCTTGACGGGTGGAGCGGGGTCGGGGAAGTCGACCGTGGCCGAGATGCTGCGGGAGCTCGGAGCCGTCGTCGTGGACGCCGATGAGGCCACGCACGCCGTCTACGAGCCCGGGACCCCTGGGTTCGACGCGGTCGTCCACGAGTTCGGCCAGGAGTACGTGAAGGACGGCCGGATCGACCGCCAGCGGCTTGGCGATGTCGTGTTCCATGACGCCGGCGCCCGGCGACGCTTGAACGACGTCGTGCATCCCCTGGTTCGCGAGTGGATGGCGCAGCGGACGGCCGAGGCCGTGGAACGCGGCGCGGCGGTCGTCGTCCAGGACGTGCCTCTGCTGTTCGAGAACTCACTCGAGCGGTTCTTCTCGTCGGTGGTGCTCGTCTACGTCCCCGAGGACGTGCAGGTCGACCGCCTCGTCAAAGGACGTGGTTTCACGCGAGAGCAAGCGCACGCCGTGATCGGCGCACAGCTGCCAATCGAGGAAAAGCGCGGACGCGCCCACCACGTCGTCAACAACACCGGCACGCTCGACGACACGAGGGCACAGGTTGCGGCGGTCTGGAAGCAGCTGCTGGTCGACTAGAGGCGCCGGGCCTCTAAACGACGCCGTCCTTCTTCAGGTTTTCCACCTTGTGCGCATCAACGCCGACCTCGCCGAGGATCTCGGCGGTGTGTTCGCCCAGACGGGGAGCGTCGCGCCGCCGCCAATCGGCTCGCATCAATACGGCGGGCCTCACCTCGACGCCGGCGGGGCTGTTGGAGATGAGTGCTCGCGCGGCGATCTGCGGATGCGACGCCACCTCTTCCAGGTCGAGCACAGGCTCGCAGCAGACATCGAGGCCGGCGAGCTCTTGCTCCCACTCCTTTCGCGATTTCGATCGAAAGACACCTTCCATCTCCTGGTGCGCACGCACGCCCTCGGCGCCGGTCGCGAACTGTAGCTCCACCAGTTCCGGTTTCATGACAGCGCGGCACAGCTCGGCCCAGAACTTCGGCTCCAGCGCGCCCACGCTGTAGTAGCCGCCGTCCTTGCACTCGTAGACCCGGTAGCAGGCGTAGCGGCCGGTCAGCCGCTGGTCGCCGCGCCCCACCTCCTCTCCCGCTCCCCGTTGGGCCAGGGCGAGAGCGAGCCAGGTCACCGCGCCGTCGGTCATCGAGACGTCGAGCCAGCGGCCCTCGTCCCCCCCCCGCCGATGTCGCCAACCTGCACCGCGAGCGGCGACGGTGGTGCGCCCTTCGCGCCATTGAGGCCGAGAACGCCCGCAGTGGCGACATAGTTGATGTCGTGGCCGGCGTGGGACGCCATCGGGCCGTCTTGGCCGTAACCGGTGATCGAGCACATCACGAGGGCCGGGTTGCGCGCGTGGATGACCGGCCAGCCCAGGGCGAGCCGCTCCATGACGCCGGGGCGATTGCCCTCCACGAGCACGTCCGAACGATCGACCAGGCGCAGCAGCAAATCGCGCCCGGCTTCCGACTTCAGGTTCAGGGTGAGACTCCGCTTGTTCCGGTTGAGGGCGTTGAAGAGGGCACTCTGACCGTCGACCAGGGGAGGCGTCCAGCGCATGTAGTCACCGGACCCCGGCTCCTCGACCTTGATCACATCCGCGCCCATGTCAGCCAGGAGCATGGTGCAGAAGGCGCCGGGGAGCAGCCGGGTCAAATCGAGCACGCGGATCCCGTGCAGCGGCATCTCGGCGTTCAATTCTCGTCCACGTGAAGGAGACGGTTCTGGGGCTTCCATGCGTTAATAGGTCATGAAAGGCGGCGGCAAGACTATGCGCTCCAGCAACCAGCCCCTGTCCGAGGTGACGATCAAGGTCCCAGCGCCGTTCGCCGGGATCTCCGATCTGGGGTTCACGGCCCAGTACCGCTCCCAGAGCTTCCAGGAACCGCAGCGCGACGTTCCCCTGCTCATTGAAGGACCACCGCCGCCGATGCGGCGGCTCGCGGAGCTGCTCCAGCTTCTCCGCGGTATCGAAGGTTCGGCATACGCCTGGAGCGATCCGGTGATGTTGAGCGACCAGGTCGTCGTGCTCGCTTTTCGCGATCGCAGCCTGGCCGGCCCAACGCTCTCCGATGGAGAGCCCGCGCACACGTCATACGTGCTGAATCTCGTGCGTCCCGTGGTGTTCACGTTCCTGCGCGACTGCGCCGAGACGGCGCGCCTGCGACTCGCGGATGTGATCGAGATGCGCGTGACCAGCGAGAGGGCCTCGGTAGCGGACATCGTGCTCCCCATCGAGGAGATCGTGCGCTCTAACGGCGACCGGCTCCTCTGGAAGCTGGCCGGCTAGCGCCGCCCGAGAGCTATTTCGACGGGCTCGGCGACGGCGAGGGCGTCGTGGCCGGCGATGGCGAGGGTGACGTGACGCTGCTCGCGGCGCGAGGGCTGCTGGCAGTGGTGATGTTCGGCACGGCCACCGGCGCGGGGCCCTGGTTGGTGAAGTAGAGCGCAAGCGGGACCACGACCATGCCGACGATCACCGTCAGCACGAACGTTACGGCCCCCCACTCCCTCCGCACGAAAGCCCAGTTCACGAGCGGCTACCTCTCCCGTTCATCTCTCAAAGAATGTCAAATGCGACGCTCTAAGGCCGGATTACTCCGGCCGTCCCCAGCGTGCACCATCCAGACGCCTCCATACGTGGTTAGGAGCCCACGGGCGAGGACGAAGTCCTCGACCGTAATCTCACGAGCGGTGAATTCTAGCTAGACCTAAAAGTCGTCGTCGTCGCGGTTGCCCGCCAGCCCTTCCTCTTCCTTCTTCTTACGCTGGTTCAGGAGACGAAGGAAGTCCTGGGCGCGCGCGAGCGCCTTCCAGCGCTCCGGGAAGAAGTCCTGGACCAGGATCTGCCTGTCCGGCATCTGGTAGACGGTGACGCACCATTTGTTGAGGGTGCGCGAAACCTCGACCTCGAAGTCCTTCTCCGCGGTCTCGTATTTGACAACTTTGTCGTCGTCGAACTTTCTTCGTCCTGAAATAGCCATAGGTACACCACTCGGGCGGGGATTCGGCTCATAGAGCGTATTCCAAGTATAGCCACCGGCCGCTGCCTTCCAAACCTCCCCGAGAGGCCCTCAGCTACTCCCGGAGAAGCTCCTTGAGGAGGGGCGCAAGCACGTCTCTCAGGCCCTCGCGCATGAGGGCCAAGCCGACGTTGGCCTTCAGGTAGCCGGCGACCGTGCCGAGGTCGTAATAGTCGCCTTCGAACTCGAGCGCGACCACCCGCGAATGCTGCAGCGTCCGCCTGACCGCATCGAGCAGCTGGATCTCATTCCCGGCCCCAGGCTCGGTGCGGCCCAGCTCCTCGAACACGGCCGGCAACAGCACGTAGCGACCGAGGCTGGCCAGGTTTGACGGTGCGTCATCCGCGGACGGTTTCTCGATGACGTCGGTGACTTCGTGCAGGCCGCCTTGGGACTTTCCGGTGGCGATGATGCCGTAGCGGCTCACCTGGTCCTTGGGCACGCGCCGTGCGGCCAGCACGGTGGCGCCGGTCTGGTGATACGCCTTGATCAGCTGTCCGAGACACGGCTCGGTGCCGAGGATGACGTCGTCGGGCAGAAGGGCGGCGCACGGCTCGTCGCCTACCAGCCGGCGAGCGGTCCAGATCGCGTGCCCCAGCCCGCGCGGCTCACGCTGCTGGATGTACGTGATGTCGACCTTGTCGGCAATCGCGTCGACCGCGGCCAGAATGCTCAGCAGGTCGTTCCGGCCGCGCTCGCGCAGGTAGTGCTCGAGCTCCAGCGATCGGTCGAAGTGGTCGACGATGGCGCGCTTGCCGCCGCCGGTCACCATGATCACCTCTTCGATGCCGCTCGCTATCGCTTCCTCGACGCTGTACTGAATCGCCGGCTTGTCGACCAGCGGCAGCATCTCTTTCGGCTGGGCCTTGGTGGCGGGCAGGAATCGGGTGCCGAGCCCAGCCGCGGTGATGATCGCCTTACGAACGGGCAGAGTTCTCACCGAGGACAATCTAAGGTGTGGAGAGCATCGACCGCATCGAGCCCGGAATCGAGGGCCGGCTGCAGCGAGTCGTAGACGGCGACCTGATCACGACCCACGTTGGTGGCAAAGGGACGTTTGCAACGCCGGCCATGATCGGTTTGATGGAGATCACGAGCCACCGCTCTCTCGAGAACCTGCTTCCCGCGGGCCACACCACGGTCGGCTACGAGGTGCACGTGCGCCACGTGGCCCCCGCCGCGCCTGGAACCACGATCCTCGTGACGACGAAGCTGACCGAGGTCAAGGGCAACAAGCTCTACTTCGATGTCGCGTGCCACCAGGGCGACGTGCTGCTGGGCTCCGGCACGCACAAGCGCGCCATCGTCCCGGCCGTCTTTTAGGGCTGGTCGGTCGGCTTCGGCCTGGGCTTCTTTCTCTTGCCGGCGATGTGCAGAGCGAGGGTCTTGAGTCCCGGATTGACGGCGATCACTTTCGGTCCACGGACCTTCTTGTCACGGGCCCTGACGTGTGCACTTTCACGTGGTTCGATCCGGTCGAGCTCGTCAGTCATCCACCTATCATTGACCGAGCGTTGAGGGAAGTCGAGCACGAAACTGCTGGCATTACGCCCAGCTCCGTTGAGGCCGCCGCACGTGACCTCGCGCCGTTCTTGGCCCCCACCCCGCTCCAGTATTCGCGCGCGTTCACCGACAAGGCGCGCTGCTACGTGCATATCAAGGTCGAATCGATCCAGCCCATCCGCGCCTTCAAGGTGAGAGGCGCCCTGACCAAAGTGATGCGTTTGCATCCGGAGGAGCGGTCCGCGGGCGTGATCACCGCTTCGGCGGGAAATCACGGCCAGGGCGTGGCTTACGCCGCGGCCACGTTCAAGATCCCCGCCACGGTCTACGTCCCCGAGACCGCCAACGAGCTCAAGGTCGAGGCCATCCGGCGGCTCGGCGCTCAGGTCGTGCCGGCCGGCCGCAACTATAACGACGCCTACCTCGAGGCGATGCGCCATCAGGAGCAGGGCGGCGCAATTTTCGTGCACGCCTTCGACGATCCCGACGTGATCGCGGGCCAGGGGTCGATAGCGGTCGAGCTGCTGCGCGACCTCGAAGACGTCGACACGGTGCTGGTACCGATAGGCGGTGGCGGGCTGATCGGCGGCATCTCCCTGTATTTGAAGGAGAGGCGACCGAACATCAAGGTCATCGGGGCCGAGCCGGCCGGGGCCGACGGGATGCGCCGATCGCTCGAGGCCGGCCGCATCGTCACCCTCGACCGCGTCAACACCATCGCCGACGGGCTGGCCGCATCGGCTCCAGGAAAGCTGACGTTCGATCTGGCGAGGCGATACGTCGACGAAGTCCTGATCGTCCAGGACGAGGAGATGCTGCGAGCGATTCGGCTTCTGTTCGAGTGGGAGCATCTGCTGGCCGAGCCGGCCGGCGCGGCCGCCATCGCAGCCCTTCTCTACCACTACAGCCCCAGCCCCAATGAGAAGGTGGTCGTGGTCCTGTCGGGGGCCAACGTAACTGACGAGGTCATGATCCGGGCCCTCAAGTCACGCTGACAGGGGTACGCTGAAGACCGTTCTCGCAGTGTCGGATTTGGGGGTATGTGCATGAAGGCTTATGTCCTGATCAACGCGTCTCCCGGGCGAGCCCTCGAGGTGGCCAAGAAGATGGAAGGGACCAGTGGAATTACCGCGGCCGATGCGATCACGGGCGAGTACGACGTCATCGCCGTGTGCGAGGCGCCAGATGTCAACTCCATCGGTTCGTTGATCGTCGACAAGATTCAGAAAATCGACGGCGTGTTCAAAACCGTCACGTGCCTGGCGGTGAAATAGCCTCCGGTTCACGCAGTGGCTCAAGTCCCGGCAGGTCCGATAACCATGCGGCCATCTGCGGCATCGCCTGCTCGAAGCTGCCGACCGATGGCGACCAGGTCAGCTCGCGGCGCGACCACGAGTCGTCGACCTGGTGCGGCTTGCCGATCACGTCCACCGCATAGACCCCCGGCCATACCACCGCGCCGCGGGCGGCGGCGGTTTCAGTCATCAACGCTCGTAGGTATGCGAAGTCGTAGGGCACGTTGACGATCTCGGTCCCGACGCCCGCCGCGCGGGCGCACGACTCCAGCAGGTCTCGCCACGTGGCGTCGAAGCCGCCGACCAGGTAGCTCTTTCCAGCGCGTCCGCGGTCGGCGGCCGCCAGGCAGGCCCGGCCGACGTCTTCCGCTGCGACGAACGTCTGCAAGATGCGGCCGCCACCGGGCAGCCAGACGCGACCGCGGGCCATGGCCCTCATCAGGTTCGGCAGCATCCAGTCCTCGCCGGTACCGAATATCCGCGCCGGCCGGAGGACGACCACCTCCAGATCCTGGGCCTCGTCGAGAAGCCAGCTCTCCTCGTGCAGCTTCAGGCGCTCGTACGAGTGGGTTGGTCGCAGCCTCGACTTCTCGGTGATTTTGGCGAACTGGTCGGAGCCGTAGACATCGGCGGTCGAGATATGGACGATCCGTCGAACCCCGGCGCGGCGGGACGCCTGCACGACTCTCTGGAGCAAACGTGGCGGATCGCGCCGGTACTGGAGGCGGTGCGCGGGCGACCAGGTCTCCGCGCAGCTGTGCACGACCTCGACCGTTTTGATCGCATCGGCGAGCGTCTCGTCGTCCGCGTCCGCGTTCAGCTCGATGACCGGCGCTTCGCTCGCCAGCGCCTTGGAGACGTGGCCGCCCAGGAACTCGCCGGCGCCGATGACCAGATGCAAAGCCCCCGGATTAAAGCACGGGGGCGACGAACGGCTAGCGTTCCGGTCGCCGGGTCCGGCGGCGCTGAAGACCCGAGGAGATGGCGCGCTGGACGTTTTCGACGACCTGCGCCACCCTCTGCCCGACGGTCCACCACGCCGGAGGGTCGGGGCGAACCGGAGGACCGACGTTCACGTCGATGCGGCTGAATGGTCGCAGCACATCAGTCCCTCGAACGGCGACGGGTGATATCGGCACGCCGGCCTGGAGGGCGAAGTGACCGATCCCGACCTTAAGAGGGCGCAGGGCGCGCCCGCGCGAGTAGCGGCCTTCGGGAAAGATGAGGACCACGCCACCACGCTCGAGGATCTGGTAGACCGTGCGCAGGCCGGCTTCATCGAGCTCGCCGCGATGGGGTGAGATCGGAAACACCCCGACCAGCGGCAGCAGGCGGCGCTTCCAGGCGCGATTGAAGACCGTCTCGCGCTTCGCCATCGTGTAGATCATTGGCGCTTCCGGAAAGAACGGGATGATGAAAGCCGGATCGAACCACGCCTGGTGGTTGGCCGCGATGATGTACGGCGGATCGGGGATGTTCTCCACCCCGGTCACAGTGATCCGGAACAGGTGCAGCACCAACCAGCGGACGATTCGCCGGATCAGCTTGTAGAGGCGCGGAGGATGCTTGGGGTCCGGGTGGACGAGCGGATCGAGCGGGGCGCCGACGAGCGCCCGGTATTCCGGACCGGTGTACTGCTTTGGCGCCGGCGGGTCAGGATCCGCTGCCAGACTCCTAGCTGGCGAGGAAGTCGAGGAGGACGCGGTTGAACTCCTCCGGCCGCTCTGCCTGCGGTGAGTGGCCGGCCCCCTCGATGACGGCGAGCCGCGAATGCGCGACCAGCGCATGGGCGCGCGCCGCATGGGCGAGCGGGAAGAGAGGATCGTCCGCCCCCCAGATGAGCTGGAGCGGGACCTTGATCTCGTTCAACCTCGTCGTCACGTCGTGATGTCCGCCGAAAAGCGCACGCGGATTGATCAACGACCTGACGGTCGAGAGATACGCGTTGTGGAAGTCGTCCGTCGCGTACAGCTCGCGAAGATCCTCGAGGTAGGCGTCATCCATCGACCTCTCGAGGTCCGCGCTCGTGCCCGCATAGCGGGCCGCCACGCGCCGGATCATGCTCGGCGACGCCCAGCCCAAGGCGCCGCGCGTGAACCTCATCACGGCCTCACCGACGCGGGGGATGGTCACCAGGCCGTAAGCCATCTGCGCCATCCGTACCTGCGGGCGGCCGAGACCAAGTGTGTTGACGAGCACGAGCTTGCGCGCGAGCCGCGGCTGCTCGAGCGCGAGCTCGAGCGCGATTCGCCCGCCGAGAGAGGCGCCGACAATCACCGCGGACCGCAGGCCGCGGTCTTCGATGTAACGCTCGACGAAACGCGCGAAGTAAGGGATCGTATAGCGCGCACGCGGCTTTTCCGTGCGGCCGTATCCCGGAAGGTCGGGCGCGAACACGCGATGCCGGATCGCTGTTGGCTCGAGGTTGTAGCGCCACTCCATGTAGCTCGATGACCCCAGTCCGTGGATGAAGATCACCGGCGAGCCCCTGCCGCCCTGCAGGTGGTGCACGCGCAAGGAGCCGATGTCGATGAAACCCGGTTGGATCAACTTTGATGTGCGGCGCGCCGTACCGATCACTGGCTCGGAAGTCTACGGGTGGGGGAGCGCAAACCCACGACGTCTTGACCAGACTCGAACCGCCGGACCTTATTGCCTTTGATGACAGTCACAGCGCCGGGGCCCATCGCTCGCCACATTCCGTCGTGCCACACCGCGGCGCTTCGCTCGTCGACGCCGAGCAGCGTCAGCTCGGGGGCCGCTGCCTGCGCCGACTCTACCCAACGCCCTCCGAATGCGTCGAAGTGCGGCAGGACGGCGGTGCCGGCGAGCAGGCCGAGTGCGTCGGCAGGCCTCCGGTTGAAGCGGTTGGGCCAGACAGCCCGCACGAGCGTGTGGCTGCACAGGGCCATGGCTCCCGCCGAAGAACCGGCCAGGGATGCCCCGTCACGCCAGGCCTCGAACATCGCTCGCCATACCGTCGAGCCGCGCAGGACCTGGGCGACCAAGCCCGGATCGCCCCCGACCAGGTAGAAGAATCCGCCGGTTCGGGCCCGCTCCGCCAGCTTTGGGGACATGGCGTCTCCGCGCTTGAGGACCGGCAGCTCCTCAAGCTCGAGGCGGAACTGACGGAACCACTCCTGGGCGTGGGCCACGGCGCGATCAGGAGCCTGCCGCGCCGCCGCCGTCGGCACGACGTAGGTGGCCCCGGAGCCGGCGGCCGCGGCGAGGACGCGGTCCTGTTCTTCGTTGCCCGGGTTGAACTCGTTCCCTCCCGCCAGCGCGAGCACTCCCGGCACGTCCCTAGCATATGGAGGTGCCCGAAGCTGAAACCATTCGCGTGCGCATCGCGCCGAGCCCGACGGGGTTCGCACACCTGGGCACCGCCTCGACCGCGCTGTACAACGTGCTGTTCGCACGCCAGCGCCAGGGCAAGTTCGCGTTGCGCATCGACGACACGGACCTCGAGCGCAACCGGCCCGAGTACGAGCAGCTGATCTATGAATCGCTTGGGTGGCTCGAGCTCGACTGGGATGAGGGGCCGGACAAGGGCGGTCCGTATGCACCCTACCGACAGTCCGAGCGCGTCGACCTCTACCGCCAGCACGCGGCCAGGCTGCTCGCCGAGGGCAAGGCCTACAAGTGTTACTGCACGCCGGAAGAGCTGGAGGCCGAGCGCAGGCAGGCGCAGTTCGAGAAGCGTCCGTACAAATACTCGCGCCGGTGCTTGATCGATCCGCCGAAGGATCGCACCGAGTTCGCCGTGCGGTTCAAGGTCCCTGGCGGTGACGTCAGGTTCACAGACATGGTCCGCGGCGAGATGGCCTTCGACTCCAACCTCATCGGCGACTTCATCGTCATGAAGTCAGACGGCTTTCCGACCTACCAGTTCGCGAGCCCAGTCGACGACGCGTTGATGAAGATCACTCATGTCATCCGTGGCGAGGAGCATCTCTCAAACACGCCCTACCACCTGATGGTCGTCGACGCGCTCGGTTACGAGCGCCCGGTTGCCTACGCGCACATGCCGCTCATCCTCGCCAAGGACGGCGCCAAGCTGTCGAAGCGCAAGCACCCCGAAGCCAACCTGATGCTCTACCGCGAGCAGGGTTACCTGCCCGAGGCGCTCATCAACTACCTCGCCCTTCTCGGTTGGAATCCCGGCAATGCACAGGAGATTTTCACAGTGGACGAGCTCGCTCGAGTCTTCTCGTTCGAGCGCGTGCAACACGCAGGCGCGCGATTCGACTGGGAGAAGCTCAACTGGGTCAACGGGGAGTGGATCCGCGCCATGGATGACGCCGAGCTCGCGAAACGGCTTCAGCCATTCCTCCCCCAGCTCACGCTCACGACGATCATGCGCGCGGTGCCGGCGCTCAAGACACGTATGACCAAGCTGGCGCAGGCGGTGGACTACCTGGATTATCTGTGGATCGATCCGCAGCCCCCGGTGCTCGACAGCGAGACCAAGCAACGCGTCCAAAAAGCAATCGACGCTCTGAGCGGTGCGCGCTGGGAACCGGAGCCGATCGAAGCCGCCCTCGAGAAGGCAGTCGCGGAATCCGGGGTCGGCAAGGGCAAGTTCTACACGCCGCTGCGTGACGCGCTCACCGGCAAGAAGGTCTCGCTGCCGATCCACTACACCCTGGCGCTGCTCCCGAACGAGATCGCGGTGACTCGTCTTCGCAAGGCGGCGGAGTCGTGATGTTCCTGGCGATCGTGATCGACCTGGAGCCGAACCTGTTCCGGCTCGGCCCTTTCCTCATCACGTGGCACGGCGTTTTCTCCGTCCTCGGCATCCTCGCCTCGGCGCGCCTCGGTCTGTGGCTGCTGAGCAAGGACAAGGTCGACATCACGCACGGTGCGGACGGCGTGACCTGGATGGTGGTCCTGGGGTTGATCGGCGCGCGCGTCCTCTATGTCTGGGAGAACTTCAAGTTTTTCTCCGGGCAGCTCATCCATGTCTTCTTCATCACCGAAGGCGGCATCAGCCAGTGGGGCGGCCTCTTCGGCGCCGGGCTCGGCGCCTACATCTGGGCGCGCCGCGCCAGCATCTCCTATCTGAAGCTGGTCGACGCGGGCGGGGCGGCGACGATGATCGGGCTCGCAATCGGCCGCATCGGCGACGTCATCAACGGCGAGCACCACGGAACGCCCACCACCCTGCCCTGGGGCGTGCAGTACGTGAACCCCGACACCCTCGGCGAGCCCGGCAAGGTGGTGCACCCCGAGGTGGCGTACGAGATGCTGCTCACGATCGGGTTGCTGGCGCTGCTACTTCCATTCCACCAGCGCCTGAAGGCCAGGCTTCCGGACGGTGTATTGGGTTTGATCTACCTGGGCCTGTATGCCCTGGGCCGATTCTGGCTCAGCTACTTCCGCACGGACCCCGCCATCATCTACGGCCTGCGCCAGGCGCAGCTCGCATCGCTGGTGATGGTCGTGATCGCCGTCGTCGGCATCCCGATCCTCATGCGCCGAGCGCGCGCTGGACGCGCAGCGCCAGCCGAGGAGCTCCCGGATCGTGCTTGAAGTAAACATGCACCTCGTCGTGTGAATCGAGAGCCGTGTGCAGCGTTTCGATCCACGGATCCAGGGTTCGAGTCGTATATCCCCGCCGCAGCCGGAAATAAGAGAGCGGACCGATTTCCACCAACGGCGCTCGCGGCCATTTTTCCTCGTCGGTGACGACCAGAGCGGCCTGGTAGGTCCTGAGCACCGCGTACGTCTCGTCGTGAAACCACGATTCGTGGCGGAACTCGGCCGCAACGCCGCGACCGAGCGCGCTCAGCAGTCCATCGAGCAGTGCCACGTCACGCTGGCGGACGGGCGGAAACTGCAGAAGCATCGGGCCCATCCTGTCGCCCAGAGGCGCCATGCGCTCGGCGATGATGCGCGCCAAGCCGATGCGATCGAACTGTGCGCCGGAGTACGTGAGGCCGCGATGGGCCTTCATGCAGAACCGAAAGTCTGCAGGGGTCCCTTCACGCCA
The DNA here is from genome assembly GCA_001917895.1 of Actinobacteria bacterium 13_1_40CM_66_12. The sequence goes on along the minus strand of MNEW01000012.1, from coordinate 19,269 downwards.
CTTGACCATCGTGGTCTCGGGCGGCGTGCGGTAGAAGCTGCCGTTCAGCTCGACACCGTGCAGCCGCTCCGCGTAGTACGCGAGCATCCGAGCGCCCGGCAGCGCGGTTGGATAGAACTTCCCCTTCCAGGTCGGATAGCTGAAACCGGACGTGCCGGTGTAGAGACGGGCTATGACGCCGGAACCGTTTGACGTTCGCGCATCACACGCTCGTGCAGCTGTCCGCACGCCGCATCAGCGTCGCGGCCGCGCGTGTCTCGCACCGTGACGTTCAATCCCTGAGCCTCTACCAGTTCCTTGAACCTGCGTACGCCGGCGCGGTCGGGCGCTCGATACGGCGTGTCTTCGACCGGGTTGAACGGGATGAGGTTGACGTGCGCAAGCTTGCCGCGCAGCAGGCTGCCCAGCTCCCTCGCGTCACGCTCGGTGTCGTTGACGCCGGCGAGAAGCACCCACTCGTAGCTCACGCGCCGCCCCGTCGTGCCGGCGTAAGCCTGCGCAGATACGACGAGATCGGCGACGGGGTACTTGCGATTGATGGGCACCAACACATCGCGAAGATCATCGCGGGCGGCGTGTAGCGAGATCGCGAGCGTCACCGCCAGCTTCTCCTGCGCGAGCTGCTCGATCCTTGGAATCAGACCGCTCGTTGAGACGACGATGCGCCGCGGGCTGATGCCGACCAGCTCAGGATCCGAGAGCCGGCGCACCGATTCGACCACCGACTGGTAGTTGGCCATCGGCTCGCCCATGCCCATGAAAACCACATGCGACAGGCGCCTGCCCTCAGCGGGCAACATGCGCGCCGCGTCGAGCGCTTGCTCGACGATCTCGTGCGCCTTGAGGTTGCGCCCGAAGGGGAACTTGCCGGTGGCGCAGAACGGGCACCCGATCGGGCACCCGGCCTGCGATGAGATGCACAGCGTCGACCGGTCCGCATAACGCATCACGACCGACTCCACCGAATGGCCGCCGTCCAGCTCGTAAAGCGTCTTGGTCGTGAGCCCGCGATCCGCTTGTGATGTGGCCACCATACGCAACGACGTGATGCGGAACTCGCGGTCGAGCTCCGACCGCAGCGACTTGGGGATGTCTGCCATCTCATCGAACGACGCCGCGCCGCGCGCCATCCAGCCCCACACCTGCTTGCGGCGATAGGCGGGCGCGCCATGTTCCGCCAGCCACTCTTCGAGCGCCTGGGATGACAACGACAAGATCGCGGGAAGCTCGGTCACGCGCCCGTTCTGAGGTTGCTGGGACACGCAATGGAGACTACGTCAGACAAAGCGCGGCCCGTAGGCCGGGTTTATCCCGGCCGTCACACAGCGTGCAGCTTCCAGCCGCCTCCCATCGTGGCCAGGAGCCCACGGCGGAAATCGCAGATTTCCGCCGTATTCATACCGAGCGCTCGTAAACCTCTTCGCCCTTCGCGGTGCGCACTTTCACCTTTCGATCGTCGATGAGCTTCTTGAGATGAGCGCGCAGCGTCATCTCCGCCGCGCGCAACAGCTCGCCGCCCAGCTCGGTGCCATAGACCCGGAGCGTCAGCTCTGGCGCGGTGCCACGGCCGCGCTTCTTCAACTCCGCCAGCACCTGGGCCTCGCGAGCCAGCCTGTGGGTCCGGTACTCCTCGAGCTTCGCCATCGCGTCGGTGACCGGGTCCCAATGGCCGGGAAAAAGCATCCTGGGGTGCAGCGCTTCGAGGCGCTCCAGTGAGCGCAGGTAGGCGGCGACATCGCCCTCGGGAAAGGTGACCATAGAGCTGCCACGTCCAAGCACCAGGTCGCCGGTGAAGAGCACACGGTCTTCGTCGAGCCAGAAGCTCAGGTGATCGGCACTGTGGCCCGGCGTATGGAGCGCGGTCACCTTCAAGTTGCCCACCCGCACCACGTCGCCGTCAGCAAGCTCTGGAAACCGCTTCACCGAGGCGTGGTGCCGCTCTGCAAGGCGCTGCGCCAGCGGCAGGTGATCCGGATGCGAATGCGTCACCAGCACGACGCCGACCGCGGTCGACCCCAACCGTTTCTCGATCGCGTTGAGATGCTCCTCGTCGTCCGGACCAGGGTCGATGACGATTGCCACCGGCCCGGCATCCACGATCCACGTGTTCGTTCCCGGTCCGGTATACGGACCGGGATTGGGCGCGACGACCCTACTGACTAGAGGCACGGACGGAGACCTCGGCGAGGGATTCGGTGACCAGGTGGTCCAGATGCTAGGCGCGGCCGAGCACCGGAGCGCGCGCATTCGTTGATGCGCAAGCGAGGAGCGAAGGCCGCAACGACGCAGATGGGCCGCATCGGCGCCGAAGATCCGTCGAGGGGCTCCGGCCGGGCCTCTCTCGTCAACGCGAGGGCTGGGCGGGCAGGTAGATGTCGGCGCCGTCGGGTCGGCTCACATCGAGCCAGCCTTCGAGCTGCGTATCGACGATGAGCCTGATCAGGGGCTCGCCCATCTCGGGCACGGCCAAGGGCCGCCGCTCAGCGCCCGGCGCGACGCTGATCTTCCACCACGACCCCACTTGCTCCGCGGCGATGGTCATTCCCGGACCGCCCATCCATTCCTGTATACGCGTGAAGGCCTCAACGAGGGCGGTCTCCGACCCGAGCACGACCGCCCCGGCGGGGAGGTCGCGGGCGGCGATGGGGAGCGCCAGGTTCAGGACCGCACCGAGCACGACGCCCCGCGCGGCGTCTTTGGGCTGGATCGCCGCCGCCTCGACCGCGGCGGCGCGTCGAGCCACGTCCTGGGCCTGCTCGAAAACGCCTTCGAGCAGCTCGGGACGGCCGAACGCGGCCTGGCGAGCCGATTCCTGCAGCGCCAGGACCGCGGACCGGAGCTTGTGGCCCAGCCGCCCGAGCAGGTAGGCGCGCTGGTCTTCGGCGAGCTGCTCGCCGATCTCAGCGCTGCGCCGCGCCTGGGCAAGACCTCCGGACTCCGCCCAGCCCACGAGCCGCCCGTTCAGCGTCAGGGGTTCCCACGGGCCGCCGGGCGGGGGAAACTCGCGATCAGCGGGTCCGTGACGCGCGTGATCCGGGATGGATTCCATTCCCCCGCCAACCCTTACCCACCGGGGCGCGGTTGATGATGGGCGCCGTCCGCCGGCCCCGTTGCGTCGAACCACTACCTACTGGTAGTGACGGATTCGCCTGTGCGAGTCTTGCCCGCCGACACCGACACGGCGGGAACGGTGAACCTGAACGTAGTGCCGCCGCGATCGCTCGAAGCCACCCAGATCCTGCCGCCGAAGCTGCGCTCGACGACGAGCCGGCAGAGATACAGACCGAGTCCCAGGCCGCCCTGGGATCGGTTGCGCCCGGCCGGCCCGGTCTTCTCGAACAGCCCCTCGAGGCTGCCGGCGGGCAGGCCGGGCCCGCGGTCCGCGACCGTCACCTCCAGCCAGCCGCGCGACGCTGCGCGCGCCTGCACCGACACCGCACCCGACGTGTATTCGAGCGCGTTGCTGATGAGATTGGTCAGGACCTGAGCCACGTGCGCGGGCTCGCAGTACGCAAGGGGTAGACCATCGCGCAGGTCGATCTCGACCGCCAGTGCACGTTCGGCGTAGCGATGGCGGATGACACCCATCACGCCCTCGAGCACGGACGGCAGGTCCACCGGCTCCGGCGTCGGCTCGAAGTGGCGAGTCTCCAGCTTGGCGATGATCAGCTGGCTTTCCACGAGGCTCAGAAGCCGGTCCGAGGATTCGTACGCCTCCTGCAACAGCTCGCGCCGTCCCTTGGCGTCGATCGTGGTGTCCCACTGCATGATGCCGGCGAGCGTGTTCTTCATCGCCGCGGCTGGGCTGCGGACCTCGTGACCGATCGCACGCAGCATCAGGTCCTTGGCCTCCAGGGCCAGCCTCTGGGCGGTCACGTCTTCGTGCAGCGTGAGGATGCCGGCAGGCTCTCCCTCGAGCCCGGGAATCACCACACGGCGGACGTGGACGATGCGCACGGGATCGCCCATGCGCAGCTCGAGCGTGCCGTCGGCCTGGTCCTCGTCGCTGCGCACCGCCCCCGCGGCGGAATAGACATCGGAGAGCTTCTTGCCCGGCATGTCGGAAGCCTGGAGGTGGTAGATGGCCTCGACCTCGGGGTTGGCATAGACGATGCTGCCGGTCGAGTCCTCGAGCATGACGCCCACCGGCGAGTGCCGGAGGATGGCGTTCATCATCTGCCGCTCTCGCTCGAGCGCGTCGACGAGCTCGAGCTGGCCGATGAGCACCGAGGCCTGGCCCGCGAGGACGGTCGCAAGGCGCCTCGTCTCGGATGCGCCCGCGGTCATTCTCGCCACGAGCAGTCCGACCAGCCGGCCCTCGACCTGGATCGGAAGGCCGAATGCATCGGGCGACGCGCCGAGCAGATCGAGCAGCGCTCGCATCCTTCTGGCGCCGGTTGGAGAGGTGAGCGCGCGCAGCAGCTGCACGGGTTCGTCGACCGGAACCCTCGGCGTCACCTCGCCGTCGGGAGCCCGGCGGACGAGATGAGCGTCTTCGAGGAGCCACAGCTCGCCGTGCGTGCTCGCGAGTGCGCGGCTGACCAGCCGGCCCATCTCGGAGCGCGCGCGATCCGGCTCGGTGGGCGTGAGCTCCGTGAACGCGGCGACGGCTTCGAGCGTGTGGATGCGACCGCGGGTCTCGGCTACCAGCCGGGAGTTCTCGATCGCGACGGCAGCATGCCGCGCGAAGTCAAGCGCCGGCGGCGGCTCGGCCATGTGCGTTGCGGCGTGGACGGAGCCGATCGCGCCGACGAGGCGATCGCCGTACCAGAGCGGGATGAGACTCCAGGCTTGTCCTCCGGCGCTACCCGAAAGCACGCCCGTGGGCGCCTCGCGCCAGCTGTCCTCAGAGTTGAGGCCCGCCCACGAAAGGACTGACTCGGCGGCGGGTTCGCCGCTGGCCCGTGTGGCGCTGATGCGTCCCTCAGTGTCGAATGCCCAGCACGCGACACCGGCGGATTCGAGCATCGTCCGGGCCTGATCCGCGATGTTCGACACCACGCTCATGAGCTCGTGGCCGGCGAGGGCGGCCAGCTCCTGGATACGCACTGATTGCGCCAGCGCGAGCTCGTTGGCGTGGTGGAGGCGCATCGTCCGCAGGGCGATACCAACCACAGGCGCTGCCGCCTCGAGCAGCTTCAAGTGGGCGGGTAGGAACTTACCGCCGTCGTCGCGCATCGCCGAGATGCCGGCCACGACTCGCTCGGCCTGCATGATCGGCACCCACACGACGGCGCTCGGCTTGCGCGAAAAGATGAAGTTGCCGATCGGCCCCCCCAGGTCATCGTCGACCGGTTCGACCGAATCGAGGACGTGGTCGCCGGCGGCCATCAAGCGCCGGAAGAACGGCGCCTCGGAGATCGGCACCGGCCCGAGCATGCCGGTCGCGCCGCCCCGCGCGCCGGTGAAGCCGACGACGTTGCCGGCGGCGTCGAGGTACACGAGCACGACGTGTGTCGCATCGGTGTAGTCGCTCACGGCGCCGAACACCGCATCGGCGATCTGGCTCTCGTCGGATGCGCCGGCCACGCCCATCTCCAGCACGTGAAGCGCCTCGAGCCGCGCGCGCTCGGCCTGCGCTTCCGCGAAGTGGTCGGCGTTGGCGAGGGCCAAGCTGACGTGCGCGGCCACGTCCTGCAGCAGCTTCACGTGCCAGTCGTCGAACGCGGCCTCGTGGTACGACTGCAGCGAAAGCATGGCGGTGATCCGGTCGCCGCTCAGGACGGGCACCCAGACGAACGAGCGTGAGATGAGGCGGGGGTCGCCGGGGGGTCCCGATGGAAAGATGGCCGCGCCTTTGGCGACATTCCAGCGTTCCCTCTCGAGGCCTTTGCGCGCGAACGCCTGGGCCCAGGGGTTCTTTCGGACCAGAACCGGCTGCCCCGTTTCGTAGGCCTCTCGAGAAGGGCCGGTCACGGCAAGGGCAACAGGCGGCACCACCTCTTCGACGCCGGCGACGTACTGGTAGCCCTCGGCCACCGGTCCCTCTTGCGACTGGGTGATGGTGGCGAGGATGAAGCCGTCGAAATCGAGGAAGTTCGCAAGCTCCTCGCGCAGAGTGCGCATGATCGACCACCGGTCGAGGCTGGAAGCAAGCCGGCGGCCGATGGAGTTGACGACCTCGAGCCGGCGCCTTTGGCCCTCGATCGCCTCGTAGCTGCGGGCGTTGCGGAGCGCGAGGGTGACCTCGTCCGCAACCAGCTCGAGGAAGGCTGCGGTCGACGATTCATACGCGTAGGCCTTCTTGGTCTGGATTCCAAGCGCCCCTCGTACGGAGCCTCCCTCCTTGATCGGCACCCACAGGGCAGACGTCGGCTCGTGTGTGAGCAGCGGCTTCGGGTCGCGAACGATCGCGCGCACAGGGCCGAGCTGCGAAGACCTGATCGCCAGCCAGCGCGAGGTGGGCGCCGAGTCCGCCTGGACGTTGAGCAGGCGAACCCTGTCGGGCTGGTCCGATTCCATCGCCGCCATGTGCAGCACGTCCACCGGCAGCAGCTGGCTGAGAGTGGTCTGGAGGGCGGTGAGCACGCTCGCCTCGTCGAGTGTGGACGCCATCGCCCTGGCGATGCTGTTGAGGGCTTCGAGGCGGCGCGCCTGGTTGCGGGTCAGCTCGTTGAGGTAGGCGTTGGCCAGCAGCACCCCGAGCCGGCGATGGACGTCGTCCAGGAAAGTGATTTCGGTGGGCGGCACGCGCCGGCTGTGGCGCGACTGGTAGATGACGCTGCCGATCACCTCGCCCTGGTGCTCGATCGGGACCCAGATGGCGAACTTCGTCTGGCGCCCGGCGCCTGGTCCTTTGGCAGCCTCCTGGCGCTTGGGGTCGAGGGGGATGACGACCGACCGCGGGTTGGCGTACTGCTTGGAGAACACCGACTCGCGCAGAGGGCGGCGCCGGACGTCCTGGAGCACGCCCGAGTCCATCGGAAGCGAGTGGAACCAGCCCTCCCGCTCGAGTACGTGCAGGTTGATCACGTCGTAGCCAAAAAGCGGATGGAGGCCTCGGTACAGGACCTGAACGAGGTCCGCCTCGGTTACGCAGCTGCCAAGCTCGTGGACCAGGGCCGCTGAGCTCGGTACCAGCGCTTCGTGGTGCACGCGAGGGGTGGCGGCGGGTCGAGCGTGCCGGTTCCCGTTCAGTTCCGGGCCCTCGGGAGGGCTGGGCGGCCGGCGGCCCCTGAACTTGCTACGGGCAGGACTCGCCATTGCCACCGATATACTGCGCCAGAATCACGGTGCCGTTCACTCCGCCCAAGCCGATCGCCCCAACTCCCGAAGACCTTCGCGGCTCAACGATCCTGGTGGTCGACGACGAGCGGGCCTGGCGGGTCATCCTCGAAACGGACCTACGCATGCTCGGATATCACGTCTCGATGGCCGAGGATGCGGACCAGGCCCTGGAGAAAGCGCAGTCGGACCAACCCGAGGTCGCGATCATCGATCTGATGCTGCCCGAGCCGATGGACGGCTGGGGGCTGCTGAGCGAGCTGCGGGCGCGCGGGCAGAAGCTGCCCGTGATCTTTTACACCGCGTATCCCGTCTTCCCGTCGGGAACCGACGATCCCGACGTTGTCGGATACATGAGCAAGGCGGTCGACCGCGCCGACCTCTATGCCCTTCTGCCGCCTGCGATCCGGCGCTCCCGTGAGCGCCGGGGAGAAGAGTCCTAGTTGGTTTCGGTTAAAACCAGTAGGCGAGCAGGTCGTCGGCGTAGTCTGCGGCCAACGCCAGGGCGAGCGTGCCCACCAAGGCGAGGCCCAATGCGACTCGTACTAACTTGAGTTTCCAGGTCATCCCCATATCACCCCTTGGTTTTTCCAACTATTGTCAGGCTCGAGCTAGAGTATGCACTGGCCCAGTCGAATTTGAATGTTCACATCGCGCGAATAATCGTTAAGAGTCATGTAGGTTGACCCTTGGAAAATCACAGCTTTAGACGCGAACGCAACAAAAGTCGGGAAGTGCGGCTCCCGCCGCTTCCGCCTGGCCTGGAGGTCTTCAGGCCCGCGGAGGTCCTTGGTTCGGCGGTTCTGGTGGTCGAGGACGAGGCGGCGATGCAGCAGCAGCTGCGGATCGACCTCCACGACCTGGGATACCGGCCGTCGGGCTCGTCTTCGGCGCCTGAGGCGATGGAGCTTCTGTCCCGAGAGCGCGTCGCGGCGGTGCTGCTGGACCTGGTTCTTGACGAAGGCGAGGATTCCGGTTTCGAGCTGCTGACATGGATTCGTGAGCACCATCCGGGCCTCCCCGTGATCGTGCTCTCGGCGGCGCAGGTCAACTCGGCCGCGATACGCCGGGCTTACGAGCTCGGGGCCAGCTCCTACTTCGTCAAGGGCAACGTGCCCATGGCCCACATCTACTCCGACCTCGCGGCGCGGCTGGTCGAGCGGGGCACAGGGCGGCCGGGGAGCTACAAGTTCGGGCGCCTGGAGTTCGACCCGACGCGGCGCACGGTCAAGCTCGGCGAGCGCGAGATCCGCCTCACCCCACAGCAGACCGCGCTCGTTCTGCACCTCGCGCAAGGTTCGAAACCCGCGACCGCTCGCGACCTGATCCAGGCGGGCCTGTTCCGAACCGACGCCGCGCATTCCACCGTGCACTCGGCCTTGCTCACATTGAGGCGCCGCCTGGACGAGCTCGAAGAAGGATTGGGACCGAACTTCGTCAGGGCGACGGCTCGCGGTTACAACCTCGTAGCCGTCCAATGAGCGAAGAAACGCGCACGGCGCCACTGCCCAGTCGCTCCGTGCTCGATGAGGTGATCGAGCTGCGCCGGCACTTCCACCGTCACCCCGAGGTCAGCTTCAGCGAGCACGAGACCAGCACGCGCCTGGGCGATCGCCTGCTGGAGCTTGGCCTCGAGCTCAAGCCATGCCCGACGGAAACGGGAGTGGTGGCGATGCTCGATACCGGCAAGCCGGGAAAGACCGTGATGCTCCGAGCGGACATAGACGCCCTGCCGATCGAAGAAGAGTCCGGTGTCGACTTTGCCTCCGGTGAGGAAGGCCGCATGCACGCCTGCGGGCACGACGCGCACATGGGAATCATGGTCGGCGTCGCGCGCACGCTCGTGGATCGCATCTGGGATGTGGGCGGGCGCTACCTGTTCGTCTTTCAGCCCGCTGAGGAGATCGTGAGCGGCGCCAAAGCCATGATCGCGCGCGGCTTGCTCGACGACCATCACCCGGATTCGGTCATCGGCCTGCACGTCACGAGCTTCACCGAGTCCGGAACGGTGATCACGAGGCCCGGCCTCATGTGGGCAGGGTCGGACGCGTACGAGATCACATTTGCGGGACCTGGCGGCCATGGCGGCATGATGGGCCGGCGCGGCAACGTGCTGTCCGCCCAGGCCTATCTGATCGAACGGCTCCACACCGTGGTGGAGGGACTCGAGCACGAAGGGGTGCAGTGCCACACGACCGTGGGCAACATCTACAGCGACGGAGCCTGGAACATCGTGCCCCGCGGAGTCTCGGTGAAGGGCAGCCTGCGCACGTTCTCCGCTGAGCTGCGTGACGAGGCGCTGCTGCGGCTGCGCAATCTGCTGGCCGCGGTCGACGCGGAGTTCGAGGTGCGCTCGAATCTGGAGCTCGTGCACGGAACAGTTCCGCTCATGAACGAGCCCAACGTCACGCGCACCGTTCTCGACGTTGCCCACGAGCTGATCGGCGACAGAGCCAGCGTCCTCGGGCGACCACTCACAGTCAGCGACGATTTCGCCGAGTTCCTGACGCGAATACCGGGTTGCTATTTCATGCTTGGCGCGATGCCGCCAGGAGAAACCCCGCCCGCACATCACTCGCCTGGCTTCCGCATCGACGAGGGTGCGCTCGAAATCGGTGTGAAGGTTCTCGCCGGTACCGCGTCGCGACTCGCTGCTGAATAACTAACCTCAACGCGTGCTGGTGCTCGTTCCTCTAGTCACGGGGTTGTTGATCGGCATCGCCACCGGCGGCCACATCGGCAATCTCGCGCACCTCCCCTTCCGGTGGCCATGGTTCGTGGTCGCCGTGCTCGTGATCAGAGAATCCGTCTTGCTGACGCCGCTCAACAGAATCGAAGGTGTGCAGTACGTATACGTCGCCGCGCTGGCGGCGCTGCTTGCGTGGACCGCATTACATGTCAAGCGCGTGACCGGCGTGTGGGTGGTCAGTGCCGGCGCGGCATTGAACATGGTCGTGATCCTCGCCAATGGCGGGCGGATGCCCGTGGCGCCGGCGCTGGCGGGCGTCCTGGTCCAGCGGGGCCACGTCGGCCAGTACGTGCTCATGGGTCCAGGTACGAATTTGAACTGGCTTGCCGACTGGATCGGTTTTCCCTGGCCGGTGAAAGGGGCCTACAGCCCAGGCGACCTCCTGATCGGCGTGGGGATCGGCATCGTCGTGCTTCTCGCCATGGTCCGCCCGCCAGCTCGAGACACTAAGCTGGAGTGAAACCCAAACCCGTATAGGGAGATACCCGCCCTGATCATCTTCTGGATCTTCACGCTTTTCGTCGGCGCCTCGGCGTTCGCGTTCGCCTCCATCTTCCTGCAGCTCGGCACGTGGTACTCGCTCGGCTACGCGCTGCTCGTGATGCTCCTGTGCCGCGGAATTCTGAGCATGATCCGGCGCTCGCTGATCTTGCGGGAACGCATGTCCCCGGAGAGCGACTCGCTCACACGAACCGTGGAGACGAATCGGGCCATCTTCTGGCGCCGCGCTCTCTTTTTGGCTGCGATACCGATCATCTATTTCGCCGGGTCCTATTACCTGGCGGGCCTCGCGCCACAGGACGCGCTCGACGCTCTTCCGCAAGCCATCGTGGCCGGGCTCACGAACCTCCTCTACATCCTCTTCTTGCTAGCGGCTAACTTCGCGCTCTTCCTCGGACCCTTCTACATCTACACGCGCATCGGCAAGACGATGATCAACCCCGACGACGCGAACTTCGGCGTGAATATGGATGACGTCAGAGGCCAGAGGGGGGCCGTCATCGAGATGCGCAGGATCCTCCGGCTGATCGAGCACGGACGGCTCTACGTCAAGGCCGGCGGCAAGCGCGAGCGGGGTGTGCTGATGGTGGGTCCTCCCGGCACGGGCAAGACGATGCTGGCCAAGGCCATCGCGTCGACGCTTCACGTTCCCATTTACATCGCCGCCGGCGGATCCTTCGCCGGCATGTTCCTCGGCATCGACGCCCTCAGCGTGTATTTGATGGTGCGGGCCGCGCGCAAGAAGGCGAAGGTGTGGGGCGGCTGCATCGTGTTCATCGACGAGATCGATGCCCTGGGCCAGAAGCGCTCGGGTACCGGAGGGGCCGGTCCGACGATGGGTGGCATGGGCGGGATGTTCGGAGGCGGGCAGCTCGGGTTGAACATGCTGCTGGTCCTGATGGACGGCATCGACAACCCGGGCATGATCATCAGGCAGCTGCGAGGGCTCGTGAACCTCACCCTCGACGGGCTCTTCCTGCCCCGGGTGATCGCTTTCAACGGCACTCGAATCCAGTTGCGGATCCCCGCCCTCAAGGCACCCAACTACAACATGCTGTTCATCGGCGCCACCAACAGACCTTCTGTCCTCGACGAGGCCCTCACCAGGCCGGGCCGCTTCGGACGCCAGATCGTGTTCCGTCTCCCGAACCGCGAGGACCGCAAGGACATCGCGGCGCTCTACTTCGACAAGAAGCAGCACGACCCCGCCCTCGATACTCCGGATCGGCGCGAGGAATTCGCTCGCATCACGGACGGCTACTCGCCGGCCGACATCGAGCAGGTCCTGTCCCTCGCGCTCCTCTACGCATTCGAAGACGGCCGCGACGCTCTCTACTGGAAGGACATCCGCGAGGCGATGGGCAACGTGGAGGCCGGGCTCGCGATTCCAGTCGAATACACCGAGCGCGACAAGATTGCGGTTGCGCGTCACGAGCTTGGGCACGCGGTGGCATCGCATTTCTTCCAGAAGGACCACTCGCACGTCCGGCTGTCGATTCGCCGGCGAGCCAATCCCCAGATCGGAGAGATCGGCGGCTATCACAAATCCCTGCCCATGGAGGAGGAATGGTTGGAGTTCCGCTCGCAGCTGGCCGCGGACATCCGCGCGTCACTTGGATCTCTCGCGTGCGAGCACGTCTTCTACGGCGAAAACACCACCGGAGTGACGATGGACCTGATCCAGGCCACCGCAACCGCGAGCCGGATGGTCGGCATCGTAGGCATGGGACCGGACAAGCTCGACCCCGAGATGTCGCGCAAAGCGATGAACATCGGTGAGCAGCTCATCTCGGTGGTTCAAGTGACGCAGGGCGTCCACGAGCAAGGGACCCCGTCGGGTGCAGTGCTCAACAACCCGATGGCCCGGCGCACGGTCGCACAGCTGCTTGGCGCGGCCTACATCGACGACTGGCGTCTTATGTACGTCAACAAGGAAGCCATCGACCTTGCCGCCGAGGCGCTCATCGCGCAAGGCGAGCTGGTGGGCGATGAGATCAGCGGACTGCTCGACTCGGTCGGAATGCGAGAGCCGAATGCGAGCGACCCATACCCGGAGGACTTGCCTGTGCTTCCGGACCTGCAGCGCCCATCGGTCGTGACCGCGACGGGGTCGGCCTGATCCGGATTCCTTCGGCGGTTCTCGTCGCGGTGATGCTGGCGCTGCCTGCGCGCGTGGCCTTCGCGCAGGATCCGTTGGTGCCGCCCAGCGCTCATCACGAAGCCGCGCGGATCATGAGCGCCGAGGTGGCGATGACGCAGGCGCTGGCGCAGCTCCAGGCCCTCAAGGTGCAGCCGGCACCGACCACCCTGATCGATGGCATTCGCTACCAGCTGTCGATCGAGGCGGCCGAATATGCATATCGCGACGCGGCGCGCCAGGAGGAGCTGCGGGTGTACGAGGTCGCCAGCTACTCAAGCGTGGAGGCGTCGGTCTCGCCCCTGCTGCCCACGGCGGTTGCGCGCCCGCTGGAGGACGCGGTCGCCGCCCTGCACTCCCTTTATGCGCTGGCGGGTATCGACCAGTACTACCTGGTCAACGTGCACTTCAATCATCCCTACACAGATGCCGCCCCAGTGGACTCGCTGCGGTCCTACTACGCCGAGGCGCAGAAGACATACGGCGTCGACGCGAGCTACCTCGCGTCCATCAACTACATTGAGAGCAACTTCGGCCGGGTCAACGGACCGTCATCCGCCGGTGCACTCGGTCCGATGCAGTTCCTGCCCGGCACGTGGGCGAATTGGGGCAACGGCGGCAACGTGATGGATCCCCACGACGCCATCCTGGCTGCGGCCCGCTACCTCGTTCACTACGGCGCGCCGGGCAACATGCGGCAGGCGATCTTCCACTACAACCTCGACTACGACTACGTCGACGCGGTCGAGTTCTTCGCCCGCGCCTACCGCGCCGACCCTCACTGGCTCGACCGGATGTACTACTGGAACACGACCGGCTAGACACCCTCCCGCCGCGTCTCAGCCATTGTTAGAGTAAGTACTCATGGAGTATCGAATCGAACAGTTGGCCCGGGTGGCAGGCGTGGCTGTCGACACCATCCGTTTCTATCAGGGCAAAGGCCTCCTGGAGGCGCCCCGCCGGGAAGGCCGCGTCACCTGGTACGGCGACGCCCACCTGGACCGGCTTCGCCGCATCCGCGACCTTCAGCAGAGAGGCTTCACCCTGACCGTGATCCAGCGATTCCTGGCCGGTGAGCTGGAGCCGTCTGACGAAGGGCTGGTGGCCGCGATCACCCGGCCGGCGGCTCCGCAAACCCTGACCCTGGCCGAGCTGGCCGAGCGCAGCGGGGTAGCCCAGCCGCTCCTGGCAAGCCTCGAGCAGGCGGGGCTGCTCGTGCCCATCGAAGGCGGTGACGAACCCAGGTATCCCGCCGACGATCTGAACGCAATCGCGGCCGGAATGAAGCTGATCGCAGCCGGCATCCCGCTCGGCTCGCTGATGGAGCTGGGCAAAGAGCACGCTGCGAACATCGACCGCACCGCGCGCCAGGCGGTGGACCTGTTCGACCACCACGTGCGGGAGCGCATCCAGGCGGAGGGGGGCGAGACCGAGGCCGCCGAGCGCAGGCTGCTGGCGCTCTTCACCGAGCTGCTCGAAGCGAGCGGCACGCTGGTGCGGCACCACTTCGAGCGCACCCTTCTGCGCGCCGCGCGCGAGCACGTCGAGAAACGATGATCGTCAGCACCCCGGTTCGCACCTGGGAGCTCGATCGCACACCCGACCTCGTCGATCTCGTCAGCGCAGCCCGCGACGCCGGTCATGAGGTCCTGCTCATGGAGCGGCCGATGCCCGACGCGGTGAGCGTAGCGGCGTTGGGTCGCGCGTTCGATATGGTCGCCGCGGCCGGCGGAGTGGCGCTCGAAGACGCGACGGGTGCGGTCATCGATTTCGAGCGTGGCGAAAACCGGCTCCTGGCCGCCGCAAGAATGTGGCGCCGCGTCAGCAGCGCGCTGGCAGCGGAAGACTCCGTCGCGGGTCCGATCGCAGTGGGTGGTTTCGCGTACAGGCCCGACCGCGACCCGGGTGGGCCGTGGTCAGGCTTCCCCGCGCTGCTCTTTCGGGTGCCGGCGCTGGCAGTGATGAGGATGCGAGGCCGCACGTTCGCCATTTCGGCAATGCCCGAGGCGGCGGATCTCCTCGACCTCGAGCCACCGCGGATCACCGCGCCGGCCGCGCGCAAGCTCGAGGTGAGCGCGATCCGCAACCCGGTCGCGTGGACGGCGGCCGTCGAGTCGGCGGCGGCGCGACTGCGCGCCGGCGAAGCCGCGAAGGTCGTCCTCGCGCGCGAGGTGATGGCGCGCGGCGACGGCGTGGTCGCGGCGGGCATGGTGGCGCGCTCGCTGCGCGCGGCCTATCCGTCGTGCTTCATCTACCTGGTCACCGGCGCCGATGGCACCGCGTTCATCGGCGCCTCGCCTGAGCTTCTCGTGCGGCGATCGGCGAACCGCGCCATCGCGCAGCCCATGGCCGGGTCCGTGGCGCGCGGTTCTAGCGAGGCCGATGACAACCGCCTGGCACGGCAGCTAGAGGAGAGCGCGAAGGACGGCGATGAGCATCGTCTCGTCGCCGACTTCGTCGTCGACGCGCTGCGGCCGTTTGCGAATGCAGTTTCGGCTCAGCCGCCCGAGGTGGTGCGGTTCACCAACATCCAGCACCTCGCGACCACCGTCGCTGCGGAATTGAGCGAGCCGGCCGCGGACGCGCTCGAGCTCGCGGCCGCCCTCCACCCCACACCCGCCGTCGGCGGGTGGCCGCGCGAAGCCGCCGACGTTTTGATTGACGAGCTCGAGACTATGGAGCGGGGATGGTACGCGGGCGCGGTTGGCTGGATGGATGCTCGCGGAGATGGTGAGTTTGCGGTTGCATTGCGCTGTGGCCTGCTCTGGGAGGACGGCGCGCGTCTTTATGCAGGTGTAGGCGTGATGCCGGACTCGGACGCCGCACGCGAGCTCGACGAAACCGAGCTGAAGTTCAAAGCACTGCTCACCGCATTGACGTGATCGTCGACATCAACGGCGCCCGCATCCACTACCGCCGCGAGGGCGCCGGCTTCCCGATCCTGATGTTCCATGCAGGAATCGCTGACTCGCGGATGTGGCAGCCGCAGGCGGACGAATTTGCCAAGCAGTTCGATGTCATCAGGCCGGACATGCGCGGCTTCGGGGATTCCGAGCTGCCGCCGCGGCGCTGGTCGCCGGTCGGCGATGTGATCGCCCTCATCGACGAGCTCGGGCTGAAACCGGCGCACGTGATCGGCTGCTCGCTGGGCGGTGGGCTCGCCATCGACCTGGCGCTTGACCATCCCGCGCGAGTCTCCAAACTGGTATTGGTCGGACCCTCTGTGGGCGGAGACAGTTTCGGTAAGAAATATCCGGAGGTGTTCGCCGAGGTCAGGGCGGCTGCCGCGGCCAACGACCTGGAGGCTTTGAATCAAGCAGAGGCGCGCCTCTTTCTCGATGGGCCGGGCCGCGCTCGCGGTCATGTCGGCGGCGAGGTTCGTGAGCTGTTCCTCGACATGAACCGCCGCGACATGCGCAACGATCTTGAGAGCGCCCCCAGGGAAGAGCTCGACCCGCCGGCGATCGGCCGGCTGCACGAGATCACCGCCCCGACCCTGGTCGTGATCGGCGACGAAGATATCCCTTCAGTCTTCGACCGCGTTGATCTAGTCATGGATTCGATCAAGGACGCGCGCAAGGCCGTCATTCACGACGCCGCCCACCTTCCGAATCTCGAACACCCGGAGGAGTTCAACCGCATCGTCCTGGATTTCCTAACTACGTAGAGCCGCCGCGGCCGCCTCCCAACACAGGCGATGGCCGCTGACGCTGTCGTCGCGTTTGAACCGAACCACGACCATGGTCGGCGCCGCTTTCTCGATGGCGTCGCTGATCGCCGGCTCGAGGCCGGAACGATCGGTGACCGGGCTGTAGACCAGACCGTAAAGGCGCGCGATCTGAGCGAAGTCCAGTCCCAGCGGAGTCGCGAAGATCTCCTCGAAGACATCCGGGTGCTGGGCCTGCGGAAGGAAGTTGAAGACCCCGCCTCCATTGTTGTCGCAGACGATCACGGTCGCCTTGATGCCGTGGCGACTGATCGCCCACAGGCCGTTCATGTCGTGATACACGGAGAGGTCGCCGAGCAACAGCACGGTCGGAACTCCGCTGCGACCGGTGGCGACGCCCAGGCCGGTGGACACGAGCCCGTCGATACCGCTCGCGCCTCGGTTCCCAAAGAAGCGCTGCTGGGGTTTGGCCAGCGGCCAGAAGCTGTCGGCTGCCCGGATCGGCATGCTCGACCCGACGAACACCTGGGCCCCCTCAGGCAGGCGCGAGGCGAGCGCGCGAACGATGTGACCTTCGTGGATGGGCGTAGAGATGAGCGTCGCCGAGATCGCGGCTCCGGCCTTTTTTCCAGCCGACACCCATTCGTCACGCCAGGCGGCGCGGTTCGCGGGCGGCAGCGCTTCGAGCAGTGCCTGTGGATCGCAAGCGACTACGTGGCGGGCCAGGTGATCCTGGTCGCGCCACTCACGGTCCGGGTCGATGAGGAAAGTTGGCGGCGAGGCCGCCGCGAGCCAGGAGTTCAAGGCGCGCGAGGTTGGAGTGGCGCCGAGGCGGATGACGAGATCCGGTCCGTGCTCGAGCGACCAACCGGCACGCAGCAATGCTTCGTACGACTCGACGGAGCCACCCGTCTCGGCGCGCCTGAGCTGCGAGCCCGGCTCGGCCAGGACTGGGAATCCAAGCCGCATCAACGCGGGGGCGAGACGCTCGCCGTCTCGCATCTCGCCCGCCACCACCAGGGGGCGGCGCGAGCGCTGGAGCGCCGACGCAAGCGTCGCCAGCTGAGCCGGCGTGGGCTGGGTGCGCCCCGAAGTGATCGTCTGGCCGGCGTCGCCCTGTGCGGACGGGACCTGGCCCGGGGGCGGCACCAACGGCTCGCGAAACGGCAGGTTGAGGTGGACCGGGCCGGCCGCCGCCTCGGCCACCGCCCGAGCAGCCAGTCGCCGCCAAATCCGCGGCGCTCCGGGGATCTCGACGGGCACCCCCGGGTCGAAGAACCAGCGGACGGCGGTGCCGAAGAGCCGCTGCTGGTCGATCGACTGGTTGGCGCCCACACCTTGCAGCTCGGGCGGGCGGTCCGCTGTGATGACTATCAGCGGCGTTCCGGAGTACGACGCCTCCACCACAGCCGGGTGAAGCTCAGCGGCCGCCGTGCCTGACGTGCACAGAACCACGGCGGGTTTGCCGGTGACCTTGCCGAGCCCGACCGCGAAGAAGGAGCTCGACCTCTCGTCGATCTGGACGATCACCTTGATCTTCGGGTGACGCTGCAGCGCCATCGCCACCGGGGCCGAGCGCGAGCCCGGCGAGACGCACGCGTACTCGACGCCCTGAGAGGCGAGCTCATCGACGAACGTCGCGGCGAACGTCTGCGTTACATCCATACGATTTGTCCATGCCGATTCTGGAGGGCGCCGACGTGCGCCTCAACTATTTCGTTGCAGGCGAGGGCGCCCCGGTCACCCTCCTCCACGGCTTTACGCAGAGCGGGCGGAGCTGGCAGGAGCTGATCAACGCCATGCCCGGAGGCTGGCGCTGGGTCGTGCCCGACCTGCGCGGTCATGGCGAAACTCGGTTGCAGCCCGGGGCAATGTGCACCATGGACACGTGTCTCGCTGACCTCGAGATTCTCTGGGACCACCTCGGCATCGAGCGCACCCACCTCGTCGGCTATTCGATGGGAGGCAGGCTCGCGCTGCACGTGGCGGCCCGGAAGCCCGAGCGCCTGCTTTCGCTGGTCACCATCGGCGCCCATGCGGGCCTCGAGGAGGGCCCTCGGGAGGGCCGCCGCCTGGGTGACGAGGCGCTCGCCCAGCGCATCGAAAGCGACGGGCTCGAGGCGTTCGTCAAATACTGGAGCGGCCTGCCGATGTTCGCCGGCCTGGAGCGGCGGGGGCCGTCGTTCGTCGCGCAGCTGCGCGCGGAACGTATGAGCAACACGGTGGCCGGGCTTGCGTGCTCGCTGCGCGGAATGGGCGCGGGCGTCATGGAGCCCCTGTGGGGTGAGCTCGCGAGCGTGACCGCGCCGAGCACCTTCGTCGCCGGCCAGCTCGACCACGGCTACGTCGCTTCCGCGCGGAGGCTGGCCGCCAGTGTTCCCCATGGGCGCATCGAGGTCGTTCTGCGCGCGGGCCACGCGGTGCATCAAGAGCGACCCGAGGCGTTCGCGCATGCCCTGGCCGCTCACCTGGCGGCCGCGGGAACGCCTGACTCGAGCACGACTTCTGATTGAACGCCGGCGGCGTAGCGAGCTGCGCCGAGCCGTTCTTGGTCGAGCTGTCGGTCGAGCATCCCGCCGTGGGCGACCGGGCGCAGGATGAATGACCGGCACCCCAGCGCGAGCTGATGCTCCACCTCGCGCGCAACGTCCTGCGGATGGGCGGCCGTGATGTACGCGGTTTTCATGCGAGCATTCCCGCCGCGAGGAGGAGCGCGTAAGCGATCTCGGCGGCCGCCATGCGTTTGAGCGCTCGCACGAGCCCCGGACCGGTGCGCGTCGCAAACGCCGTGCGTACGGGCACCGCCGCGATCGGGATCGCGAAATGGACGAGCATCACAGTCACGCCGGCGAGGCCGGTGACGAAGATCACTATCGGCACCGCAAAAGCCGCACAGACGAGAAGCAGAAGGAGAATCAATGTGCGGTCGCGTCCGATCCGCGTCGCCAGCGTGCGCTTGCCCGCAGCGGCGTCCGTGTCGATGTCGCGGAG
>MNEW01000010.1 GCA_001917895.1 Actinobacteria bacterium 13_1_40CM_66_12 | reverse complement strand
CAGCAGGCCACCTCCGCCCACCGGCGCCGCGATCACATCGAGGCCACGCTCATCCTCCAGGAGCTCGAGAGCCGCCGTGCCCTGTCCGTGGATCACGTTCCAATCATCGAATGGGTGTACCAGCGTCAGCTGCCGCTCGGCCATGACCTCATGCAGCCGCTCTTCGCGATTCGCGAACGTGATGCCCTCCTGCATGACCTCAGCGCCCAAAGCTCGAGTCGCCTCGACCTTGGCCGGGTTGGCGTCCTCGGGGATGAGAATGAGAGCGGGCAGCCCGACCGTGCGGGCAGCCAGCGCAACCGCCTGTGCGTGGTTGCCCGAGCTGACCGCGATCACGCCCTCGGGCCGCGGGCCGCGTTCCACCAACGACAGCACCGCATTGAAAGCACCCCGGGGCTTGAACGACCCCGTGACCTGGAAGCATTCCGCTTTCAGGCGCAGGTGCGGGCTCAGGTCCGTGCGGAGCGCCGGCGTGCGGCGCACGTACGGACGGATGCGCTCGGCGGCCGCACGCACTCCCTCGGCGTGCTCGCCCAGAAATCGGCTCACGCCGCGGCCGGTTCTTTCTCGGTGACTTGCTTCGGCTTGCGAGCTCGCACGTTTGTCAGCACGATGCCCGTGAGGATCACCACCATGCCAATGATGATCGGAACGGTGACGACCTCATTCAGAAGAATGACGCCCCAGATCACCGCCGTGACGGGAACCAGCAGCGTCACCCCGGTCGCCTGCACCGGGCCGAGCGTGTTCAGGATGTAGAAGTAGAGCAGCAAACCAATCGCCGAGCCACCGACGCCGAGAGCGATGACGGCTGCCATCGAAGGCAGCGCGACGTGCACGCTGGGCAGCACAGGCGCAGCGAAGGGAAGTGCAAACAGCGCGGTCGCGGCCAGCTGACCAAGGGCAACCTCGTAGACGCTGACCTCGCGTAGCTTCCGTCGCTGGTAGAGAGCATTCACGGCGTATGAGAGCGATGCCAGCACTACCGCCAGCGCGCCCACCGCGCTGCCACCGATCCCTTTGGCCGCGAGGTCGGGTACGACCAGGAGGACGACCCCCGCGAGGCCGATCAAGACACCCGCGTAGTTCAATGGGCTCGGCCGGTCGCTGGGGATCACCCAGTAGACGAGCACCGCGGTCCAGAGGGGAGTCGTCGAGTTCAGGATGCTGGCCAGCCCGCTCGAAATCCGCGTTTCGCCCCACGCGATGCCGGCCCACGGCAGGAGGCCTCCCGTGATCCCAAGAATCGCGAACGGGACGAGCCGGCGGCGCCAGCCCTCGCCGAACAATGGACGGCCCATTGCGCGCACGATCAAAGCCAGGGCGATGCAGCCCGAGGCGGAGCGGATGAGCACAAGCGCGATGGGGCTCATGTCGTGGACCGCGACCTTGATGAAGAGAAACGAGACGCCCCAGATCAAGGCAAGGCCGACGAGAGCGAGGTACGGGATGAGGCCGCGGTTGGAATCAGACACGCGTTGGCCAATCGTCAGACGAGAGCACCAGCGTCACCGGACCGTCGTTCTCGATGGTCACCCGCATATCCGCTCCAAAACTCCCGGTGCGAGTCTCTATTCCACGCTCGCGGAATCGCTGGATGAAAGCGAGATACAGCTCTTCGGCCCGCTTGGGGTCGCCCGCCTTGAGCAAGCTCGGGCGGCGTCCGCGGCTCATGTCAGCGAACAGCGTGAACTGGGACACGAGCAGGGCCGAGCCCTTGACATCCTCGAGGCTCAGGTTCATCTTTCCTGCCTCGTCCGCGAACACACGCAGGTCGACCACCTTGTCCGCGAGCCTGCGCACCGTGGATTCATCGTCATCTGACCCCGCACCGACCAACAACACGAGGCCTGGTCCGATGGTTGCAACCCGTTTGGTGGCGGATTCCTCCCAGGTCACCGACCCGGAGGTCACGCGCTGCGCGACGATCCGCACCTAATCGATTTTCGGGCCGAAATGGGGTTCGGCATGCACCAGCGAATCGATGTAGCGGAACCGCTCGTAGCGATGCTGCAGCAGCTCCTCGGCGGGCTGTTCCAGCAGCGGTTGCAGGTGACGGTGCAGAGCTTCATCGAGCACTCGAGCCGCAGCGTCGTAATCGAGCTGGGCGCCGCCGTCGGGTTCGGTGACGACCTCTTCCACCACGCCCATCGCCAGCAGGTCGCGCGACGTGAGCTGCAGCTGCTCCGCCGCCTCGACCTTGCGAGCGTTGTCACGCCAGACGATGGACGCCGCCGCCTCCGGTGACGCGACGGAGTAGATCGAGTTCTCGAGCATGATCACGCGGTCCGCGACACCCATGCCGAGCGCGCCTCCGCTCCCGCCCTCGCCGATCACCGCCGCGACGATCGGCACTCGCACGCGGAACAATTCAAGGATCGACCGCGCGATCGCGGCCGCGATGCCGCGCTCCTCGGCGCCGGCTCCCGGGTACGCCCCAGGAGTGTCGATCAGGGAGACGATTGGAAAGCCGAACTTCGCGGCATGGTGCGCGAGGCGAATCGCCTTGCGATAGCCCTCTGGGTGCATCATGCCCCAGTTCCGCGCGACCCTCTCCTTCAGGCTGCGTCCTTTCTGATGACCGAGGAACATCGTGGTGCGCCCGTGCCATGTGCCGACACCGGCGACGAGCGCGGGATCGTCACCTGACAGGCGATCGCCGTGCAGCTCGATGAAGTCAGGTGCGAGCCGGCGGATGTAGTCGAGCGAATAGGGCCGGTTGGGATGGCGCGCGAGCTCGACGACCTGCCAGACCGTGAGCGTCGTCTCCTCCGGGCGCCGGCCGTGCCTGGTCATGGATACATCTCCAGGACATGAGCAAGCAGTCGCCGCAGCTCAGTGCGCGCCACCACCATGTCGATCTGGCCGCGGGCGAGCTGAAACTCGGCGCTCTGAAAGCCTGCGGGGAGGTCGGCATACGTCGCCTGCTTGATCACGCGAGGACCGGTGAACCCGATGGCCGCACCGGGTTCCGCGATGTTGATGTCCGCGACCAGCGCCAGCGATGCGGCCGTGCCGCCGAAGGTGGGGTCGGTGAGCACTGAGAAGAACGGGACTCCCGCCGCATCCAGACGGCCGACCGCGGCGTTGACCTTCGCCATCTGCATGAGGGCAAGCACGCCTTCCTGCATACGCGCGCCGCCGGAAGCCGAAACGAGCACGTAGGGCAGGCCCGAGGCGGCGGCCTGCTCCATCCCTCGCGCCAGGCGTTCGCCGGCGACGATGGACAGCGTCCCGCCGACAAACCGAAAATCGAACACCGCCAACCAGATCTGGCGCCGGCCGAGAGTGCAGGTGCCGGTGCGGACAGCCTCGTTCAGGCCCTCATCCGCGAGCTGGTCGATGGTCGCCTGGTATGGCTTGGGGACCTTCCAGTTCAGAAGGTCGTGGGAGCGGACATCGCCCCACCGCTCCTTCCAGGATCCGCGATCGGCGATTAGAGCAATCCAGGCATCGCCGCCGAGCCGGAAATGATGGCCGCACGTGCACACGTAGGCGTGCTTACGAAGCACGTCGACATCAAGGCCGACGCCACAACCCGGGCAGTTCGTCGGCAGAGGGATGGGGGGCAGCTTGCCGCCCGCGATGGGGATCTCGGCATGCGTCTTCGCGAGCTCCATCACAAGCTGAGCCCTCCGTCGACCGCGATCACCTGCCCGGTGATGAAACCGGCGCGCTCAGAACATAGAAACGCGACCGCCGCCGCGACGTCCTCTGCTGTCCCCTCGCGCTTGATGGGTGTCATTTTGACCAGCTCCCCCACCATGTCATCGGTGAGCGAGCCGGTGGTCAGCTCGGTGCGGACGTAACCGGGCGCGACCGCGTTGCACGTGATGTTCCTCGAGCCGTATTCGCGAGCGACCGATTTCGTGAAACCGATCAGCCCGGCTTTGGCGGCCGCGTAGTTGGATTGGCCCGCGTTGCCGGTCAGGCCCACGATCGAGGAGATGTTGACGATGCGGCCCCATCTCGCGCGCATCATGCCCGACATGATGGCGGCGCGAGTCGTTGCGAAGGCGGAAAGGAGGTCGGTGCGGATCAGCTCCTCCCAATCCGGCGGCGACATCTGGATAAGCAGCTTGTCGCGCACCGCGCCGGCGTTGTTGACGAGCACGTCCACCCGCCCGATCGATTTCACCATCGCCTCGACCTGAGCCGGGTCGCCGACATCGGCCTTGTGCGCGCTCGCTCCGCGCAGCCCGGCCGCGGTCTCCTCGGCGGCGGCCTTGTCCGACCGGTAGTTCACGACCACCTTCGCGCCCATCGCGGCCAGCGCCTGGCT
This sequence comes from Actinobacteria bacterium 13_1_40CM_66_12, assembly GCA_001917895.1. Next base: position 33,685 of record MNEW01000010.1, on the reverse strand, counting down.
GATGGCGCGCCCAATGCCTTTACCACCGCCCGTGACGAGGGCGGTTTTACCTTCGAGGTCGGCACTCATGCCGTGGCTGGGTTGTCCGCGAAGTCGATGAACAGCTCCTCGGCGTTCCAGGTGTCCACGCCTGGAATGTGCTTGGCGGCGAGGCTCGCCAGCACCCGGCCGGGGCCGAGCTCGACGACGGTCCTGACCTTCATCGCCCGCATGGAAACCATGGTGCGCGCCCAGTCGACCTGGCGCAGCATCTGCTGGCGAAGCTCGTCCTGCAATGCGGCGACCGTCCGCATCGCCTCGCCGGAGGCGTTCGCGAGGACCGGGATCGACGGCGCGGTGAGCTGCAGCCGGTCGACCACCTTGCGGAACGCGGCCGCGGCCCCCGCCATCAGGGGTGAATGTGCCGGCAGCGGAATGGTGAGGATGAGGGCGCGACGGGCGCCGGCCGCAAGGGCGAGTCGCTCCGCCTCCTGCACGGCCGCCGTCTCGCCGGAGAGCACGAACTGCACGTCGGCATTCCGGTTGGCGACCCACAGCCGCCCGTGGACCGAAGCCTGCTCGCGGATGGATTCCACCTGCGCCTCGTCGAGGCCGACGATCGCGATCATCCCGCCCGGCTGCTCATCAGCCGCTTGGGCCATGATCCGGCCGCGCTCTTTGACCAGCAGGAGCGCCGTCTCCCATGGGATGGCGCCCGCCGCGGCGAGCGACGCGATCTCACCCAGGCTGTGGCCCGCTGTCACGCTCACGTTCTCGAATCCGTAGCTCTCGCGCCACACCTCATAAGCCGCCCAGCACACCGTCATCACGCATGGCTGGATGACATCGGTGCGATTGAGGTCCTCGAGCGGTCCTTCGAAGCAGAGCCGGCGCACGGGCATCTGCAGCACCTCTTCGGCGCGCTCGAACACGCGACGCGCGGCAGGGTAGCGGTCGTGGAGGTTCTTTCCCATGCCGGGCTTCTGCACGCCCTGGCCGGGGAACAGGAGCGCGATCGGACCGATGAGATTTACACCCACGTCACACCCAGGTCATCAAACACGCCCCCCAGGTCAGCCCCGAGCCGAAGCCGGCCAGCAGGACGTTGTCCCCATTCTTGACACGGCCCTTGCGAATGGCTTCCTCCAACGCCAGGGGAATCGAGGCGCTCGAGGTGTTGCCGTATTCGTCGATGTTGATCGCGACGCGGTCGAGAGGCAGGCCGATTCGCCTGGCGGCGGCGTCGATGATGCGGAAGTTCGCCTGGTGCGGCACCCATAGGTCGATGTCCTCCAGGGCGACGCCGGCGGTGTTGCACACCTCGGTCGCCTGGCGGATGAAAATGTCGACCGCGAACTTGAAGACATCGGGGCCGACCATTTCGATGTAAGGGGTCGTGTCCTTGGCGGCGTATGCGCCCTTCTCGATGTTGCCGGCCGTGACCTGGGCGTATCCGCGGCCGTCAGACCCGAGGCACCAGCTCTTGAACCCGGCGCCGGTGGGAGCCGGGCGGACCACCGCCGCGCCCGCGCCATCGCCGAAGATGACGGCTGTGCCGCGGTCGGAGTAATTGAGCATGCGCGAGAGCACCTCGGCGCCGATCACGAGCACGTTGTCGGCGCGCTCGGTGGCGATGTACGTGTCCGCGATCGAGAGCGCGTAGACGAAGCTCGTGCAGGCGGCAAGCGTGTCCCACGCAACCGCCCCCGGAGCGTTGAGCTCGTTCTGGACTCGACACGCCACGGACGGAAACGGGCCGTCGGGCGACGACGTGCCGACCAGGATCATGTCGAGGTCTTGCGCTTTGATGCCGGCGGCGTCGAGCGCGCCGCGCGCGGCCCTGGTCGCCATCTCGAAGGTGGTCGTACCAGGCTCGGCGATGTGGCGCTTGTGGATCCCCGTGCGCTCCGTGATCCATTTGTCGGACGTGTCCATCATCTTCTCGAGATCGAAGTTGGTGATGATCCTCTCGGGCGCGTAGACGCCCATCCCCGCGATGGCGCTGGGACGCCCCTTGGCCTTGAACGAGCGCAGTTGGACGGCGTCAGACCGTGTGCGGTACGCGTTGGTGATCGCCATCTGCTTACGCTTCCAGCCGCTCGGCGGTCTTTTGCTCCAAAAACTTCCAGAGGTCGCCGATGAGCTTCATCCTCTCGAGCTCTTCCTCGGAAAGCTCGACGTCGTACTTGTCCTCGATGGCGGCGATGAGCTCGACGAGGTCGAGTGAGTCGGCGGCGAGGTCGCGCTGAAAGCTCTTGTCCATCTGCACCTGGTCCGGCTCGATGCCGAGAATCTCGGCGGCGAGCTCCTGAAGTTCCTTGAAGTCGAGCTGGCTGGCCATAGTCCTCTCCTAATTGGCCTCTGGGGCCTTGATTACGAGGCTCGCGTTGTGGCCGCCGAAACCGAACGAGTTCGACAGCGCCACCTTGATGTCGGCTTTGCGCGCCTTGTTGGGCACATAGTCGAGGTCGCACTCCGGGTCGGGGTCGTCGAGGTTGATCGTGGGCGGCAGCAAACCGCGGTCGAGGGCCAGGATGCAGGCGGCAGCCTCGATGGCGCCGGCCGCGCCCAGCAGGTGGCCGTGGACGGATTTGGTGGAGCTCACAGCCATGTCGTACGCGTGGTCCCCGAAGACCGCTTTGATCGCTTTGGTCTCGGCCACGTCACCGAGTTTGGTCGAGGTGCCGTGAGCGTTGACGTAGCCGACGTCGTTGGGGTCGACCCCGCTCATCTCCAGGGCGTTGCGCATCGCGCGAATCGCGCCTTTGCCCTCCGGATGCGGCGCGGTGAAGTGGTACATGTCCGCGCTCGCTCCATAACCGGCGATCTCCGCGAGCACCCTCGCGCCACGCTTCTTCGCGTGGTCGAGATCCTCGAGCACGAGCATCACCGACCCCTCGCTCATAACGAATCCGTCACGGCCGAGGTCGAACGGCCGGCATGCCTTCTGCGGCTCGTCGTTGCGCTCGCTGGTGGCTTTGATCTGGCAGAACGCGCCCATCGTCAGCGGCGTGATGGTCGCCTCCGAGCCGCCCGCCAGCATGGCGACAGCGTCGCCGCGCTTGATGATCTCGGCTGCCTCGCCGATGCCGTGGGAGCCTGACGCGCACGCGCTGACGATGGCGTAGTTCGGCCCGCTTCGGCCCGCGCTCCATGAGAGCGGTGTGGCTCTTCTCGATCTCCTCCATGCCGCCGATACCCGAGCTCACGATGACGCCGACGTCGTCGGGGTCCATCTCAGCCGGGTTCAGGCCCGCCTGCGCGAGCGCCTGCTTGGAGGCCGCGAGCGCGAACTGGCAGTACCGGCCGATGTGGCGGGCGGTCTTGCGGTCCATGTACTCCTCAGCGTTGAAGCCCTTGACCTCGCCCGCGATCTTGGTATCGAAATTGGTGGTGTCGAAGTGGGTGATCCTGCCCACACCGGACACGCCTTCGACCATGTTCGACCACACGGTTTCGAGGTCGTTGCCGATCGGGGTGATGAAGCCCATGCCGGTGACGGCCACACGCCGACCATTGCTTTTGACGGTCACGTAATTGAGGATACGGACCAGAAGGCCTAGCTACATCCCTACGCGGTGGGAAAAGAGGGCGTCGGGTTTGGACATCGTGTCCAAACCGTGCTCAGATGAGCTTGCGAAGGTCCAAAGCGAGCTGGAGCCGGAGGCGGCTCGCCGGAGCGTCGAAGTCGGCGCCCAGGAGCTCGCGCAGCTTGTCCAGGCGATAGAGAACGGTGTGGCGGTGCAGATTGAGCGCAGCCGCGGCATCCTTGACCGACCCCGAGGTCAGATACGCCTCGAGCGTTTCGAGAAGCTGGTCGCGGCTGCGGGTCCTGGGATCGAGCAGCGGCCCCAGGCTGTGCGCCACGAAGCGCTCCGCGAGCATCGGGTTCTGGGCGAGCACGAGCTGCGGGATCACCTCGTCATGGCCATGCGCGACCGCGTCGGGGCGGAGCTTCCGGCCGGCTTCGATCGCCTGTTGGGCCTCGAGGTACGACCGGGAGATTCCACGTAGCCCCGGGTGGTAGCCGCCGATGCCGGCGCGGACGCGCGCACGCGCGGCGCCCGACCTGTCCACCGCCTCCTTGTGCAGCTGGGTGATGAACTGGCGCGCGGCCTCGACGTCCTTGGCCGATTCGGCGGGCCAGAGCGTGACCATCGTCGACGGGTCGGTGACGTGATGCATCGCGCCGCGCGGTGAGTCGAGAGACGCAGCCACCTCGGCCAGCGACTCGCCGCCCCGCGCTCCATCGCCATTTCCAACCACCAGCTTGGACACGACGGCGACGTAGCCGGTGGCGGCGATGGGCATGTTCAGCGCCAGCGCCTGCTTCTGCAGCTCCAGCTCGGAGTCGAAGCTGTCGCTGATCAGCGCGTGAAAGAGCCGGGCGCGAGCACGGGTGCCTCGCTGCATGTGCTGCTCGCGCGCGTGGAGGTATGTCTTGGTGACCTCGGCGGCCACCTGGTCGAGCGCGGCGAACACGTAGTTGGCCGTGAGCATGATGGCTTCGGGTGTCGCCTCGGGATGGCCGCGCCACGCGCGGAGGATCTCCTCCCACGCGACCCGCGCAGCGATGCGATAAGCCGCCAGGATGGGCTCGACCGACTGACTGCTTCGCGCCTGCAGAATGCCGAGCTGGGCGACCCGACGCAGCTCCTCCGGCGTGGCGGGCCGGGCTTCGCGAGCGGTCGCGAGGAACAGGTCGAGGCCGGCTTCGCATGCCTTGGCGATGGCGCCGCGCTGGGGCGGGACGCCGGTGGAATCATCCCAGTGGACGACGGCCACGACGGCTCGGGCCATGTGACGTGCCAGGCCTGCGCGCCTGCGCTCGAGCTCGACCATGAGCGCGGCGGGAAGCTGCGGCGCTGGTTTGGACTTCGGGGCCAGCTTCGCAACTTCCTTGGCCATGGTCTGACTATACGGCTATGCGCTGGCTTAGGCCCTCGAGTCGAAACGCACCGGCTTCAGCTGTATTTCTTGACAAACGCGAGCATGCGGCGCCACGCATCGTCGCCGGCTTCTTTCCACTGGGCAAACGTGCGGTCGAAGAAGCTGTGCGGAGCGCCCTCGTATATGTGCATCTCAGCCGGTACGCCAGCGGCCTTCAGTTTGTGCTCGAACTCTTTGGAAGCATCGAGTGGAGTCGCAGCGTCATCGCCCGCGATCAGCAAAAGCAGAGGCGCTTTCATCTTTGAGATGTACGCCTCGCTTCGCGGTGGCCTCCCATAAAAGCCGATAGCGCCATTCAGCTCGCGTTGGAGCGCCGATTGGTTCCACGAGCTGGACCCCCCAAAGCAGAATCCCACTGTGAAGACCGACTTCGCTGCACCGCCGTCTTTGGACTTGAGGTACGCGTGCGCCGCGGCGACATCCATCGCGATCATTTCCTGCGTGGTCTTCTCGAGGTGGGGCATGTATTCGAAGCTGTCGCTGCGATCACCCATGCCGGCGCTGCGTCCGAAGTAGTCGATGGCAACCGCGTCAATGCCCGCCTCGGCAAAACGCTGCGCCAGCTCCTTATAGAAGTGGTGGAGCCCACGTACGTCGGGCATGACGATAATTCCGGCCCCGGTAGGTTTGGAAGAGCGGGCGAAGTACGCCATGAACTCGTTGCCGTCGGCGGCTTTGAGCGTCATGTCACCCTGGTCGGCGGCGGCGCCGGAGATCGGAGGCAGCGGTGGGCGGGCGTCGTCTGAGTAGCACATGGGTCGATTCTCCAATAGATTGGTGGGGCGATGAAGATCGAAAGTACCGAGTTCACCCAGGCCGACCTGCAAAGCTTCTACGACGAGCTGTTCGACCACGAACGGTTTGCTCTGGCCGACCGCCTCGAGAACGCTTCAGAGCGCCTCGCGCGCATCGGGCCTCGGATCAAAGCCGGACGCGGCGCGGGAGCTTGGAGCGATCACGAAGTGCTGGCCCACATCGCGGGGCTGTCGAAGTTCTACGGAGTGGTGATCCACCGGATCTCGAGCGGCCAGATGACCGAGGTCGACCTGCTCGCCGGCACCAATCTGCGCGACACCACGATTGAGCGGATGGCCGAAATCGAACCTTCAGAGTTGCTTCGGACGACGCAGGCCGACCATGCGCGCACCGTCACGCTGCTGCGAACGGTGGAGGCGGCGTCGCTCCGTCGGGAGGCGAAGGACGCCAGCGGTGGTTCCGTCAGCGCCGACTTCCTCGCCCGCTATCCGTTGATCAACCACCTCGAGGAGCACGTCGACCAGCTCGAGCGCTCCCTGGGTTAGCCGGTCAGACGCCCCGCCACCTCGGAGAACCCGAGCCGCCGAAGCTCTTCGCGAATCGTTTCCGCCGCCCGATCCATCATGGCCTCGTCGGGGTTCGGGTCCTGATTGCCGAAATCCAGGTCGTGAAGGCCGCGAATGGGGACGACGTGGAAATGGACGTGCGGGACCTCGAGCCCCGCCAGCATCAGACCTATGCGCGCCGGCTTGAACCCCGCCATCTGCGCCCTGCCGATCGATTGGGCAACTTCCGTGAGGTGGCAGAGCAGCTCCGCGTCCAGGTCTATCCAGTGATCGATCTCCTGGCGAGGGACCACAAGCGCGTGCCCGGGACGCAGCGGGCGGTTGGAAAGGAACACCACACATTCGTCGTCCTCCCATACGAATCGCGCCGGCAGCTCACCGGCGATGATGCGGCTGAAAACGCTGGCCACCAGGTAAGCGTAAGCCGCTAGCCTTGAACACCATGCCGTTCGCCGCGGAGCTCATCGATGCGACCAAGAAGTACGGGGAGGTCGCAGCCCTCAGGGGGGTGACGATCCGGATCGAGCTCGGCGAGGTGGTGGCGATGCTTGGCCCAAACGGTGCCGGCAAGACCACGTCGATCAGTCTCCTGCTGGGCTTGCGCAAGCCGACCTCAGGCAAGGCTTTGCTCTTGGGGCTCGACCCCACCAACCTGCAGGCGCGCAGCAGGGTTGGTGTGATGCTGCAGGAGTCGGGCGTCCCGGAAATGCTCAAGGTGCGGGAGATCGTCGACCTGTTCCGCTCGTACTACCCAAAGCCGATGCCTCGTGACGTGGCGATCGCGACCGCCGGGCTCGAAGAGAAGGCAGATGCTCTCGTGAAGGAGCTGTCCGGCGGGCAGCGGCAGCGTCTCTACTTCGCTCTTGCCGTGTGCGGCGATCCGGACGTTCTCTTCCTAGACGAGCCGACGGTGGGTATGGACGTCGAAGGCCGTCGATCGTTCATCGAGCGAATTGCGGGGTTCGCCCGAAGCGGACGCACGGTTGTGCTCACGACTCATTACCTCGAGGAAGCCGATCAGCTGGCAGAGCGGGTGATCGTCATCGATCGCGGCGTGGTCATCGCCGACGCTCCTCCGGCTGAGATCAAGTCGCGGGTGGCCGGACGGCGGGTGCGCTTCGTCGCCCCGGCCCTCGAGGAAAAAGATCTCGAAGGCCTCCCTGTCACCGCAGTGACGATCAAGGACCACAGCATCCAGCTGCTGACGAACAGCCCCGAGTCGGTGCTGCGAGAGTTGTTCCAGCGCGGCGTGGAGATGTCAGACCTGGAGGTCGCAGGTGCCGACCTCGAGGACGCCTTCATCGCCATGACAAGCCACGGAGCGAGCGATTGAGCGCGGCCTTGACGACGTCCGCGCGAGCGCCCATCGGGCCGATGCTGTTTCGACAGACCACCGCGGAATTTCTGAAGCTCTGGCGAGTGCCCGCATTCAGCGCGACAAGCCTGCTTCTCCCCGTGGTCTTCTATGCGTTCATAGGCATCGGACAAGCTTCGCAACGGCTTCAGGGGACTCACATCACATTCGGGGCTTACTTCCTCGCCTCGATGGCTGTTTACGCGGTGGCGAACGTGATGATCTTCAGTTTTGGGATCTCGGTCGCAAACGAACGGGGAATGAAGATGGATCTCCTCATGCGGGCAACGCCGCTCCCGCCCCTGGCGTACCTGCTCGCGAAATGCATCACGGCCATCGTCTTTGCGGCACTGACTCTGGCCGTGTTGTTCCCATTCGCATACATCGCCGGCGGGGTCAGGCTGGATGCGACGGAGTGGTTCACGCTCGCATATCGAGTTCTCCTGGGGTCGATTCCTTTCATCGCGTTGGGCTTTGCCATCGGCTACCTGGCGGGGCCGAACTCGGCCATCGCGGTCATCAACCTGATCTACCTACCCACCGCTTTCGCGTCGGGGTTGTTCTTTCCCAAGCAGCTCCTCCCGCAGATCATCCAGAACATCTCGCCGTACCTACCCCTTTATCGCTTCGGCCAGCTGGGATGGGACGCCATCGGAGCCCCAACGAGCGACAACGTCACCACCGACTGGTTGTACCTGGCGGGCTACGGCGTGGCGTTCTTCGCGATTGCGCTCTGGGCGTATCGGCGCGAAGAGAGCCGTAAATTCAGCTGACCGGCGGCCAGAACTCCTTCGGCAGCTGCGCCCCGAACGCACCTTTGTAGCGCTCAGAGAATTCCCGGTGCGAATAACCGTGCTCGATGGTGCCCACCTGCTCGACCGCGTATGTCGCGGCGAGTGACGCCACCGCGCCGGCGGTGGGAACGTCGAGACCTCGAAGCAGGCCCGCCACCAGGCCTGATCTGTAGGCGTCGCCGGCGCCGGTGGGATCGACCTCGGTCCGCGCGGGCGCAGCCGTGATCACATGCGACTCCGCGCCCGCGTCGATGCGTGATCCTTCCCGCCCGAGCGTCGTCACGACAAGCTCGGACAGCTGCTTCAACTCTTCCATGCTGCAGCCCGTGCGGTGCTGGATCATCTCCAGCTCGTAGTCGTTGCCGATGAGCACCCACGCGCCGCGAGATCCGTCGACCAGGTCGTCGCCAGAGAGGTGGGGGAGTTGATGCGCGGGGTCGAACACCCAGGGGACCCCGCGCTGCCGGCACTCGTGGACCAGGCGTCGCATCTCGTCGGGCGCGTTCGGCCCCACGATCACAGCCTCGGGCTCGGCCACCGTGTCGTCCAGCCCAAGACTCCCAGCAAGGTTCATGGCGCCGCCGTAGTAGCCGGTGATCTGGTTGTCGTCCAGGTCTGTGGTCGTAAAGCCGGTGGCGGAGATCTCGTCTTCGATCAACCGCAGGCCGCGGCAGTCGACCCCGAGCTTCTCCAGCCAGGCTCGGTACTCGACCGCATCTGATCCCGCTGTCGCAAGGACAGCACTGGGATAGCCGAGCAGGGCGAGGTTGTACGCGTAGTTGCCGGCGACGCCGCCTCGCCGCTTCTTGAGGTTGTCGACGAGAAAGCTCAGGTTGAGCATGTGCGTCTTGTCGAGGAGGATGTGGTCCTTGAACCGGCCCTTGAAGCTGAGGATGTAGTCGAACGCGATCGAGCCGGTGCAGACCACGCTCACAGCCGTGCAAGCCTACCGAAGGTGGGCAGTCAAGGTGAAGGGGCGCCCGTGCTCGGACACCCCTTCCTTTATGACTGTCGTTCAGGCCGCTACGTTGCGGCGAGCCGTCGTTCGCCGAGCTGACCGACGCGGTGCCGTGGCCTTGCGCGGCGCCGAGACCGGCAGGTCGCTGGCCTTCTCGAGCCTGCTGGCGACCCGCGCGATCGTCTTGAACGAGCCGTTGAACATCTTCAACGTGCGCTTGGCGACCTCCCCCACCTGGTCCTGGCGCTTCGCCTGGACCTTGACCACGTGCAGACCGCGCATCGCGATCCGCTCCGGCAGGAGGTCGGCGGCGACCTTCTCGGCCGCTTTGCCGAATGACTTCACCGCGTCCATGGCCGGTGCGGTGGCGGCGTTGATCTGCTCCGTCAGCTGGCGGTTGACCTTACGCGCGGTCGGGCTGCCCTTGCGCTTGAGTCCCTTGACCTGCTTGCGGGCCGAACCGATCGGGTCCGAGGCAACCTCAGCCGCGGTCCTGGCGGCGCCGAACGCCACCTCTTCAACTGTCGAAATGTCTGTGCTCATGTTTCCTCCGTTGATTTATTGACGCATTGCATCATAACGCATTGCGTCAACTTGGGTCAAGGAGGGCTCCACTTCGCGATCAGCGCTTCCGCGTAGGGACCGAACACGTCGTAGTGGGCGACCTTCCGGCGTTTTTCAGGTTGGATCCATTCCGGCCGCAGTCCGTGCAGCCGGCCCCACGCTTCAAGATTCCCGCGTAGGCCGATCACGTGGAGAAACGGCCGCTCGCGCCTCATCCCTCGGATCGTCGAGCCGTGGTAGTGATCGAAGTTGCGGTGCACGGCGATGCCACCTGCTTCCGCGAACGCGATCGCCTCCTTGATCTGCCGGCGCTCGAAGTAACGAACGTCCAGCGTCATTTCCGTGCGTCGGGGCAGATCGGCCTGTAGGCGCACATCGCGCAGGGCCGCTGCGCGTTCTCGGGACCGAGCGCAAAGTCGCCTCGGGCGATGCGATTCGACACCGCCGACACGCGGGCATCCACCGCCGCGTCGTCAGCCACGACCTCGATCTCTCGGGACCTCCGAAGGTCGAACAGAACCAAGCGCGGGTCGCTCCCTCCGGGCAGTAGGCCGCGCCCGGCGGCCAGTGCATAGAGGCGGAGCTGCGTCGTGTATGCCTCGATCAAAGCCGCGTCCAGCGTCGCGTTGGTCTTGTAGTCGATGAGAACCGTACGGCCGTCCAGCTCGCAGATCCGGTCCACGATCCCGCGAACCCGGGTCCCGCCGACACGCAGGTTGAACTCGACCTCCACACCAAGCGTCCGCGCCGCGGCGAGTGGATGCGCCAGGTAGCCGCGCAGCATCTCGCGACCCGCGTCCGGTCCCTGGTACTGCCCCAACAGGTCGCCGCCCACCGAGTGCCAAGCGGCCAGGGCCGCATGCACGGTCGCGCCGAGCTCGGTCGCGCCGGCTGCCCGCGCGAATCGTGGCAGCAGGTCGTCGGGCGGCGCCGGCACACGCCACACCTGGCTGAACCGGTATCGGACCGGGCAGATCTCGAAGTCGTGCAGCTGCGAGAAGCTGATCCTGACCTCGGGCGGTTTTGCGCCGGTGGCCGAGTCGCGCCGCGGCTGGATCGCCTCCATGCGATCGAGCACCGCCGCCACGACGCCGGAACCGTCCGCGGCTATGACGCTCGCGGGGCCGGGAAGGAGCTCGAGCTGCTCGGCTTCGACGACGTTGGCCGACTCCGGGTGTGCAAGCGCCCAGCTGAGGATCTCAGCGAAGTGATCCTGGTCGCCCATCTCCACATCGCGCGCGGACTGCTCCTCTCGCGTCGCCGTCACGAACAGCGAGTCCTTGGCGCGCGTGAGGCCGACGTAGACGATTCGCCTGCGCTCGCCGATCGCAAGCTTGACCGCGGGTTCCCCCGGCGAGGTCGCCTGGTAGCGCGGGTGCTTCTCGCCCCGCCAGCTCTTCATCACGAAACCGAGACTGTCGGGGTCGAAGAAGAGCCGCTCCGTATCGCGGGCGCGCGCGGGCCGCAGGTTGACCAGGAACACAACAGGAAACTCCAGCCCTTTGGCGGCGTGAATGGTCAGCAGCGATACGGCGTCGGCCGCGGCCGACTCCTCTGTCGCCTCACCCACCGGCAGCTCCGCGTCGATGACCTGGTCCAGGTGGCGCACGAAATCGCCGATGCCCGCGAGCGTGAGCTCGCGCTCGAAACGGGACGCAAGCTGAAAGACCTTGCGCAGGTTGAGAAGCGCGCGCGGACTTCCGTCTCGCTGCGCGCGCAGCTCCGCCCAGCGCAGGTACCCGGTCTCCTCTAGGAGGCGGTTCAGGATGTCGGCCACTGTCAGCGCGTCGCGAAGGCGTCCGACGCGGTCGGTCAGATCGACCAGCGCCACGGCTCGCTCGGCGACCTTCGGCTCCATCTCCGGGAACCCCTCAATTCGCGATACCTCGAAACAATCGCGCAGGCGCATTCCGTGGCGGCCGAACCGCCGGGCGGCGAGCTGATACAGACCTCGATCCGGCAGGCGGACGATCGGTCCCTGAAGAACGCGCACCAGGGCGCCGTCGTCCATCGGGTTCTCGGTGAGGCGGAGCATCGCCAGCACGTCCTTGATCTCCTGGCGGTCGAAGAAGCCCGAGCCCCCGCTTGTCAGGTATGGGATGCCCTGGCGCCGGAGCTCGTCCTCGAAATCGCGTGGGAGCATGCGAATCGAGTGGGCGAGGATGGCGATGTCGGAGAAGCGCCGGCCGCCGCGGTATAGCCGCCGGATGGTCTCCGCCACCGACCGCGCTTCGGTGCGTGCGTCCGGCGCCATGACCACGGTCACCGGCCACTCTCCCGGACCCCTCGTCGCCACGAGGTCGGGCTCGCCGGCGAAGTCGGGGTCACGCCGGATGAATGCCGTCGAGCAATCAAGGATTTCCTGGAACGACCTGCGGTTGTGCGTTAGGGGCAGCCGCCTGCCGCCGAAACGGCTGCGAATGTTCTCGATCTCGGCGTCGCGCCAGCCGTAGATCGATTGCTTCGCGTCGCCGACAACGGCCACGTTCCCGAAGCCATCCAACGACAGGAGCCGGATGAGGTCGAGCTGGATCCTGTTCGTGTCCTGGAACTCGTCGACGAGCAGATAGCGGAAGCGCTCGCGGCAGCGCCTGCGAAACTCTGGCACACGCTCCAGCGCATCGATCACGTCGAGGATGAGGTCGTCGAAATCACGCAGTCCTTCCGCCGAGAGCGCGTCCTCGTAAGTGCGATAGACCAGGTGGAGCACCTCGATCGCCTCCAGCTCGGCCTGGGCCGCCTGGCGCGCGGTGGCGTCGACGGGAGATTGCCAGTGCTGCGCGTGCAGCTCGAGAGCGCGCTGGTGGAATCGCTCCGGCGTGATGCCCCTGCCCTTCAGCTTGAGAAGGAAGCGGAGCCCGGAACGCAGGAGGTCGTCGAGGTCGTCGACGCTCAGCCCTGTGAACGAGTCCGGATCGAGGGGTGCAGCCTCACCGCTTCGCAGGCGCGACACCAACCGTTGCTCGAAAAGCCGCTGTCCAGTCTCGTCGAGCACGCGCAGCTCTCGCGGCGCCCCGACAAGGTAGGCGAACTCGTCGAGCAGGCGTGAGCAGATGCCGTGGAACGTCCCGATCCACGCGCCGTCGAGGACCTCCGGCCCAAGGTCGGGACGGCGCACCCGAAGCTCGTCCGTGATGCGCGACCGGAGCTCGTCGGCGGCGCGATCGCTGAAGGTGACCGCGAGGATCTGGCCGGCCGGGACCCGATGCTCCACGAGCCAGCAGAACCGCTCGGTCGCGGTCGCGGTCTTGCCGGTGCCAGGTCCGGCGGCGATGAGAAACGCACCTTCGGGACCCGCGTGCGCGGCGGCCGCCTGCTCGGCGCTGAGCTTCCGCGCTGATTCGGCGATCATTCTGCGGGGGCTCCACCGTAAGGACAGATGGCGGAGTGCGGGCACGACGAGAAGCGCGATATGCATGTGCCGGCCAGGTCGCGCGGCGCCGGCTCGAAGTGGCCGCCTTTGATGCGCGTGATGGCCTGCAGCACGATGTCGCGGCTGCGCTCGAGGTCGGCCGGTTCGAGCACCTTTTCCCGGTACTCCTTGAGACCCGCCGGACGGCCGACGGTGAAGATGTCCTGGCGCATCGAGCCCCAGACCCAATCCTTGGGGTACCAGAGCGACAGGAATCGCGGCTGAAAGCCGAGCGGCTTGCCCTCGTCGTCGAATCCGTATTTGCATGCCAGGTAGTAGAGCGCCAGCTGTACGTCGTAGAGATCGGGGCCGAAGTACATCTCGTATGCCCACCGCATCGCCTTGCCCGCGCCCGTCTTGTAGTCGATGACCTCCACCTCGCCATCTCCGACGTCATTGACTCGGTCGATCTTGCCCACGATCTCGGCCCCGTCCAGCTGCAGGTGGAAGCGCTGCTCGAGCGCAAGCGTCCCCAGACGGCGTATGTGCTGCATGCCGGTGACGAAACGGATGTAGTTGCCGAGCAACGAACGAACCTGCTTTTCCTCGCGCCTGCGATCGAGCGTTCCCTCCATCCGGGACAAATAGCCGTCGAGGTGCTTCTGCAGCACGGTCTCGAGCCATTCCTTCTGGCCTTCGCTTTCGAGCGGTCGCCATTCGGTCTCCTGCATGTGGAAGTCCTCGAGCACCTCGTGCAGAAAGCCGCCGCGCTCCATCGCCACCGACCTCGGCTCTTCCGCCAAACCCGGGTGGTGGTTGTACCAGTACAGCCGTGGACACTTCAGGTAGTCGTTGAGCGTCGTCGGGCTGAAGTGATCGATCAGGACGTGCTCGGGATTGCGATCGCCGCCGTAGGGTTCGAACGGCTCGCCGGCGTCGCGATCGGCGATGAAGCCGGCGTCCAGGCCGAGGGCGGCGACCCGCGCCGAAATCGCCGGTGTGACGGTTTCGCGATGCGCCGCGATGAGCACCTCCGCCTCGCGAGCGAGCAGCACGTCCGCGGGCTCGAGCCGGGCGGTGGCTCGCGTGAGCTCTTTCATCTCGGCATCGGGCGCCGCCATGCCGAGAAAGACCGAGGGCCCCGCCTGGCGCAGGTACGCGTCGGCGTAGGTCAGGTAGACCCGCTTGGCGCGGGTCATGGCCACGAACGCAAGGCGCGCTTCCTCGGCCAAATGTCCGTCCGGGTCGGCCGGCCATGAGGGCATGAACCCGACCTTGAAACGTTCGAGCCACGACCTGTCGTCGGCGTCGAGGAGAGGGTGCGGCCGCGCCTCGGAAGGGAAGAGCCCATGCGCGAAGCCGGCGGCGAAGACGAATTGAAACTCCAGGCCCTTGGCCTGGTGCACCGTCATCACCTGCACCGCATCGCGGCGGGCGGATGCGGGTTCGGCGTCGTCGGCGGCGCCCGCCAGCAGCGCGTCGAGTGATGTCTTGATGTCCGAGAGCAGCGGCCTCGACCCGTGAAGCCTCTCGTACACATCCTCGAGGGCCTCGAGGCCGTCGATGGTCGAGCGCAGATCGCCCATCGCCTCCGTGCGGTCATCGGCGGCGAGCTCCAGCTGAAGCAGCCGGCCCATAGCGCCGTCCTCGATGAGGACCGAATAAGCCAGGCTCGCGAGCGGCAGCCGCTTCGCGCGGTCGAGGAGCCGGTAACGGGCGACCATCGCGGCGTGCAACGCATCGAGCTCCGCGTCGGTCAGGTACTCGTAGTAGTCGGGAGGCGTCGGAGGTTCCGTTGGTGCCTCACCGCCCCACGGCAGCGGATAGCGCTGCGGATCCTTGGCGGCGAGCACGTACATCAGCCGGCGTATGACACGCGTGAGCGGCCTCGCCTGCTCGAATGCGTGGGCCCGAAGCCGGCTCAACGTCCGCGAGCCGACGCCGCCAAGGCTCGACGCGAGCGCGCCCTCCAGGGCTTCGGGGTCATCGGGCCTGCGCAGCGACTCGAGGTAGCCGACCAGAAACCGGACCACCTCGTTGCGGGCGGCCGCCCCAGACCCGCGCACTTCATAAGGAAGGCCGAGCGCGCGCAGCGCCTCCTCAAAGGGCGCCCCCATCGCGGTCGTGCTGCGAAGCAGGATCGCGAAGTCGTCGTGTCGAAGCTCCGGAAAGGCGGTGTGGATCCGCTTGATCTCTCGAGCGCAGAAGAACGCTTCGTCCAGGGCGTCGCCCTCGTGCGCAACGACCACGGTCGGAGCCGAGATCTGCGCCACGGAGCGCAGGCTTCGGTGCGCGCGCCCGGGCTGCGTCGCATTCAGCAGCCGCTCGCCGGCGTCGAGCACTTCCTGCGAACACCGCCGGCATTCGTCCAGCCCTACGGTGGCGGCACCGTAGACGGTCGGAAAGTCGACACCGAGGAGCCGCGGCACCGTGCCGCGAAACCCGTATATGGACTGGTCCGGATCGCCGACGACCACGAGCCGTGGGCGCGCCTCCGGCGGTGCGAGCAGCTGCAGGAGCTGGAACTGCGCCGGATCGACGTCCTGGAACTCGTCGACGAGGATCAGGCGGAACTTGGCGCGCAGCTGCGCACGCAGCTCCAGCTTCGACTGCAGCAGCTCGATCGCCCCGACGATCAAGTCGCGAAAGTCGAACAAGCCGGCAGCGCGCAGCCGCTCCTGGTACGCCTGGTAGGCGGCGGCCAGCGCGCGTAGGCGGTCGCTTCCGCCGGCCTCGGTCGCCAGCACCAGAGCGGCCGGGTGGACGAGGTTCTGCTTCATGAGGGCGACGAAACCGAGCAGGTCCCGGGCGAATGCGTCCGACCGCATGACGCCGACGAGCGCGCCGAGCACGTCGGGATCGAGGTCGGTGAGCACCTGCCGCATGACGATCGACTCCTGAAAGCTGTTGATCAGCATCCGGTGAGGATCTGGCGAGTGGTCGCGGAGCACACGCCAACAGAAGCTGTGGAATGTCGAGATCCACGCTTCTCCGTAATCGTCCTTCAACCGCTCGTCGATGCGCCGGGCGATCTCGTCGGCGGCGCCGGTGGAAAAGGTGAGCGCGAGGATCTGGTCGCGCGAGGCAGCGCCCTCGAGCACGGCCTGCTCGTAGAGGTCGACCAGCGCGCGAGTCTTCCCGGTCCCCGGCCCGGCTAGGACTCGGAGCGGGCCGTGAATGTCGTGTACGTCGAGTGGCAAAACGTTTCCTCCGGTGAGGCGGGCTCTTGGATTATGCGGGCGCCCGTGTCCTGACTTCAGCCTTGCCTGTTAAGGCCGGTGCGCGCTCGCGCCCTGGGCGCCAGGCCTCGACCACCAGCGCCGCGAGCAACGCAAGCTCGACGAGGGGCCATCGGTTGAGGCCGAGGCCCAGTGCGCTGGACGCCACGAAGGGGCTCGCGACGACCCATCCGGCGGCAATCGGGACGCGCCAGGCGAGCGCCGGGCGTTCCTCCCACACCAACCATGCTGCCGCCCCGAGCAGGCACAGGTCGGAACCGTGCAGATACGGGGCGACCAGCAGCGAACCAAGCGTCCCGGCGGCAATGGCCAGCCCGGGCGATTGGCGTAAGCGGAAGGCTGCAGCGAGCGTCGCCGCGACGATGAAGATGCGCAGTCCGAAGGCGATCGCGCCACCCACTCCAAGCGCGCCCTCGAGGGTCAGCGAGTTTGCGCCGGCCGGCAGCGGCCCGATGAGCTGGCCGATGTACGTGGAGACCCCGCTCGGCCCCATCGTCGCCAAAGCAACGCCGGCGACGACGGCGCCGGCCCCCGCCCACGCTGCGAACGCGCGGTAGCGACCGGCGACAAGCAACGCGAACGGGATCAGGATCGCCGTGTTCGGTTTCAGAAGAACGAGCGCGAGAGCAAACCCTGCCGCGACGTCCCGGCGTTCGCGAGCGAGACGCCAGGCCAGCACGATGCCGCCGGCCACCAGCGGGACGACCTGGCCCAGGTGCACCGCATGCATCAGCCACCATGGAGCCAGCGCGGCGCCGGCCGCGACCCACCGCACGGTACCGACGTCGCTGGACGCCCAGACCAGGGCCAACGCGAACACGAAGAACGTGAACGCAGCCCACACGTAGTAAGCCGGCCAGTATGGCAGCGGCGACAGCAGTCCCGCGATCCAGGCGACCGGTGGCGGGCTGAGGAAGGGCTGGACGGTCTGCCCCGGGACGAGGTTCATCTGTTGAGCCGCGACCAGCGATTGGTCGTAGATATGCGACCAGCCCGCCTGCAGGCCCACGCGCGCCGCGGCCTCATACGTGTGGAAGTCGATGCCGATGGGCTCGTTGCGATTCCACAGATCGAGAGCGAGCGCCAGGACCACCACGACCAGCGCAAACGGCACCCAGAACCGGCGGGCGGTGGCCACGCTTCGACCGTACAGCAATATAGGTGCGCCCCATGATCACCGCCGCGATGACGCGCCGCACATCCAACCCGGTGTATTGGGGGGTGCTGGTCGCGGTGACGGTCTCGATCGCGCACGCTCCGTCCTTCTTGCATCGCTTGCTCGACGGCGACGAGGCCATCTACGGATCCATCGCGGCGCTAATGAACCTCGGCGACCCGCTGTACGCGCAGGGCGGCGTGGACAACAAGCCGCCAGGGATCTTTTGGGTCTACGCCGTCGCGTTCCGCGTGTTCGGCATGTACCAGATGACCGCCGTGCACGCGATCGCCCTGCTGGCCATCGGGGCGACCTGCGTCCTGATCTTCCTGGTGGGTCGGCACCTGGCCGGCACGAGCGTTGGCATCCTCGCGGCGATCTTCTACGGCGTCATGACGGCAGCCGGCAACCCTCGACTCCTGGCGGCCAACACCGAGGCGTTCATGATGCTGCCGCTCACGGCGTCGCTGCTGCTGATGCTCCAGCGGCGCTGGCTCTGGTCGGGATTGCTGCTCGCCGCCGCGGGCGCGTTCAGGCAATCCGCCGCGGTCGACGTCCTGTTGCTGCCGCTTGCGGTCGTCTATCTCGAGCCGCGCGGGGGCCGACTGCGGGCGTCGGCTCTTTTCATCGGCGGCGTGGCCGCCGGGCTGGTGGCGGGCGGCGTGGTGATCGCGTTGACTGGGTCGCTGTCTGGCTTCTGGCGCTGGACGGTGGGAATCCTGACCCAGTACGCAAGCGGCAACTGGGCTCCCCCTCTCGTGTGGTCGCGGGCGAAGGACAGCGTCGTCCCCTTCGTGCTCTACATGGCAGTGCCCTGGGTGGCGGCAATCGCGTGGGCGGTGCGGTGGCGGCGGCTGGATTCAGGGCAGCGCCTCGTCGTCGCGTGGCTGGTGTTGTCGGTCGTGGGAGCGCTGGCGGGAGGTCATCTCTCCTGGCATTACTTCATCCAGGTCATGGGCCCACTGGCCCTGCTTGCGGCGCTCGCCGTCGATGCGGCTCTCCGGACGTCGATGAAAAGACAGGTCGCCTGGATCGTCGCCATCGGAGTCGCCGCGCCTGCCATCGGATGGTGCGCGTACAACGTTTTCGCCGATCCGCTGACCTACGACTTCGCTCCGCCGGTCCCGCAGCACGAAAAGGTCGCCGCCTACATTCGAGCCCACACCAAACCGAGCGACCGGGTGTTCGTCTGGGGCGACTGGCCGGCGCTCTACGTCGAGTCGGACCGTCTGATGGCGACCCGGTTTCCGGGATTCCTGCGCGGATTCCCGCGGGGCTCGGACCTACCGCCAAACAATTGGGACACAGCACCTGATGTGTGGCCGGAGCTCAAGGCTGATCTCGACCACAACCCGCCGTCACTGATCGTCGACACCGCAGCAGCGGGCTGGAGCGACTTTGCGACGTACCCGATGCGCAACTACCCGGTGCTCCAGGACCTGGTCGCGAGCCGGTACCACCTGGTCGCGGTGGTGGACGGAGTCGCGATCTACGCGCCCAATGCCTAAGGCAGGTTGGGCGGGGTCGGAAGGATGGGTGAGGGCGTTGGAATGGGTGGTAGGGAGGGCAGGGTCACGGGCAGGGTCACGGGCAAGTTGACCGGCGGCGCGGTGGGCAGGGCGGGTGCCGCGGGCGACGGAACCGGCACGGAACCTATCGCCGGCGTGACCGGCGACGTCGAGACGCCGAGCGGCACGCTTGCCGCCGGCGCTGTGAGCTGGCCGCGGTCGACCTGCGTCAGCTGCGCCGGCGAGGGCGAGGAGCTGCCGAGAACCGATGCAGTCACCGCGCCGCAGGCGAGGACGACCGCCGCCTGCGCCACCTGATCCGTCGCCGGGAGCGGCACGCGCCGCAGCCAATCCATCGTCCAGCGCACGGCCGCAAAAGTCGCGATCGCGTAGATCGCCTTGCGACCAATGGCCGCCCCGGTCTCGACGTGGGCGGCGACGGCGGCTATCGCTTCGCGAAGCCGGCGGCGGACCGCTCCGGGGCCCACGCCGAGGTGCTTGGCGATGGCCTCGTTCGTCATGCCGCCGAAGTAGGCGAGCTTGACCGCCTGCTTGTCTCCGGGAGGCAGCGCGTTCAACGCTTCATCGACCGCCTGGCGGACCATCGCGCTCGAGAAGTCGTTCCAGGGTTGTGGCCGGTCGTCGGGAGCGGTGGTGCCCTCGATCATCATCTTCTTCAGGCCCTTGTGGTCGCCGCGTATTCGGCGCCGGTCGAAGGGGGCTCGACGCAGGCCGGTCATCAGCCAGTTTCGCCACGAGTCGCTGGCCACCGCCGGCAGCACGATGAAATCGGCGTCCTTGGCCGGCGGGACTTGCTCCCCGCCGTTGCCGCCCACGGGCGGGCGGTGACCGCCTCCGAACCAACGACTCAACACCGATTCCCCTTCGAACCCATTGCCCCGTAACAGGAACTCCTACCCGAATGGTCCTACCCGGACTGGTAAAACGCTGTTAAGAGTTTCTAAACCGGTGAGGGTTTGACCGGGCGCTTGATCTCGAGCACGCGGGGCTCGTCCGCCGCGATCGCAAGCAGGCTGTCGAACAGCTGCAGCGCGCCATCCGCTCGAGGCACCTCCGCCAGTCGAATGTACGCTGAGGCGCCATTGGGAAACACGAACGTCGGCGTTCCGAACACGCCATGCACGGCGATCGCGTTCGTGTGGTCGCGCGCAAGCGCCGCCACAATCGTCGGGTCGGCGAGGTCGCGATGGAAACGGTCGGCGTCGAGGCCGGACTCCTCGGCTACCACATCGATCACCTCGACGTCGTCGAGATTTAGTCGACCTTCATGCCGAGCGCGCAGCAGGGCCGCATGAAAGAGATCGAATCTGTTCTGGCGCCGCGCAGCTTCGGCGGCCATGAAAGCGAGCCGGCCGCGGACCTTCTCTGCGGTGGGCGCGTCCCACACCGTCCAGCCTTCTTCCTTGGAGTTCACCTGGGTCAGAGAGAAATAGCGCCACCGAACGTCCAGAGGTCGCCTGGCCGCCACGCTCGCGAGCAGCAATGAGGCGCGATATACGAACGGGCACGAATAGTCGTAGTAGACCTCGAACTCCATGACGACTCCAACGCGCATCGTGCTTACGCGTATTCCCGAAAGCTGGGCCTGGATGGCGCCGGATTTGCTCCGCCGCCTCCTTCCTTTCGCGGTGATGGTCGCCGTGGTCGAGGTCGGCTGGCGACCGGCATGGCTTGGCTTTTCAACAGGCCGAGCCGGCGCGCAGATCCTGTTCGCGGCCGTGTCCGCGCCGGTGCTGTTCGTCGCGGCCGCTTTGGTGCAGCTGCTGCTGGCACGCCGCCGTGGCGCGCTGAGCGTTCCCTCAGGCGGCGGCGACGCCTGGTTTCAGGCCGGGTTCTACGTGCTCAACGGTCCGATCGAAGAGGCGTTCTTCAGGGGTCTCGTGCAGGGCGGGCTCGGCCTGGCGTTCGGAGCCCCCGTGGGTTTCATCGCCGGCACTGCTTCGTACGTCCTTTATCACCGCCTCGGCTGGCCCTGGGCTGAGACGCTCGCGACGGCGCTTGTGGGCGTCCCGCTCGGCCTTGCGTTCTGGCTGCTGCCGGGACCGCCTTCGCTGCTCGGCGTCTCCATCGCGCACATCGTGGCCACGTGCGGCTTCCTTGGACCGGGGCCGTATCTGCTGAAGAGGCTCGGCCTCCTCTAGTTGAAATTCATCTAGTGGTCGAGCTCGATGCGCTGCAGAGGCGAACCCTGACGTGGGCGGGCCTTGCCGTGGTGCTCACCGCATTCGACGGTTCGGTGCTGGTCCTCGCGCTGCCCGCGATCGCCGCAGACTTTCACGCGCGCGTCCCGGCGCTCTCGAACCTCGGCTCCGTGCTCGCACTTGGGGGCCTCGGGGCTCTTCCCCTCGCCACTCTTGCCGATCGCTTCGGCCGCCGGAGGTTGATCGCGGTGGGCGTGGGCGGATTCTCGGTGGCCAACTTCGCCAGCGCGTTCGCCCCATCGCTCGAGGCGCTGGCGCTCCTTCGACTGGTCGCGGTGTGTTTCGAAGTCCTTGTGGGAGGGGTCGCCACCGCCCTGATCGTCGAGGAGGCGCCGGCCGCCCGCCGCGGCCAGGCGGTGAGCGTTCTGGCTGTGCTCAGCGGTATCGGCACCGGCATCACCGTGCTCGCCTACCCCGTGGTCGCACCCCACTGGCGGTATCTGTTTGTCGCCGGCGGCGTCGGGTTGGTTGCGGCGCCGGTGATCTGGAGGAGGTTGCCCGAGGGGCGCGTGTGGCAGGGGGTCCGGCTTTCCGGTTCAGCCCTACGGCTGCTGTTCGCACCGGCGTGGCGCCGGCGCCTGATCGTGATCGCGGCCACGACGGCGCTCCTGGCCGTGCTGCTCGAGCCGGCCGGCCTCCTCTTCACCCTGTTTGCCAGCCAGGTGCTTCACCTGAGCGCGGTCGCGATCAGCGAGCTGATCTTCGCCTCGGGGGTCGCGGGCGCAGCGTCGTACCTGGCCGGCGGTTTCCTCAGCGACAGGTTCGGGCGCCGGATTCCAGGCACCGCTTTGACCGGCGCGACCGCGGTGGCCGCGAGCCTCAGCTTTGCCACCGGGACGCCCGGGTTCGTGATCGGCAACGTGCTCTGGAGCTCGATCTCGAGCGCCGCCACCCCGGTCTTGGGGGCGTGGTCGGCCGAGCTCTTTCCGACCCGGGCGCGGGCGACGGCCGAGGCCATGGCATCTCTGGCGGCCGCCGTGGGAAGCGTGGCGGGGCTGCAGGCGGTCGGTTTGCTGTCGCAGTCGCTCAGCCTCGGAGCGGCGCTGGGCGTGACAGGCGTGATCGCCCTCGCCGGGGCTCTCCTTCTGCTCTTGCTCCCGGAGACTCGAGGCGCGCCGCTCCCCGATTGACGCTTTCTCAGAGCGGTGCTACCTTTGCCGCCGGTATATCGGTCGCATATCGGTCGATGGCCGACAGGGGAGGGTCAACCGGGGTGGCTTCGCAAGCTCGCGCGCTGGCCGGACGGCGTGCTCCCAGCTCCGTCACCGAAGCGGGCCGCTCCCAGAGCGAAGAGGCCTACATGCGGATTCGCGACCGCATCGTCTGTCTCGACATGCCGCCCGGATCCGTGGTGGAAGAGGGCCGGCTGCGCGACGAGCTCGAAATCGGCCGCACGCCGATTCGGGAGGCGCTCCAGCGCCTCGCCTGGGAGAACCTGGTCCGCAGCGTTCCCCACCGCGGAACCTTCGTCACCGACGTGAACATCACCGACCTCGCGCGCATCACGGAGGTCAGGGTCGTCCTCGAAGGCCATGCGGCGCGACTCGCCGCCGAGCGCAGCGGCCCGCACGATCGAGACGCCATCAGCGACCTGCTCGAGCGCCTCGACCTGGTCGAGCGCACCAACCAGCGCGAGCTCATGCAGCTCGACCGGGAGGTCCACCGCCAGATCTATCGCTCGGCCCGGAACGCGTTTCTGGAGAACACGCTCGAGAGGTATTTCAATCTGAGCCTCCGGCTCTGGTACCTGGTCATCGACCATGGCGTGCGGCTGCGCGAAGCCGTCGAAGAGCATATCGAGCTGCTGCGTGCCGTCATCGCCGGCGATGGGCAGCGCGCGGAGGACTGTATGAAGCGTCACGTCGTGGGTTTCGAGCGGGAGATTCGCAAAGTCCTGGTGGAGAGGTAGAGGTGATCAGCTGATGCCGAAGATCTTTTTCGCCACCGACCTGCATGGCTCCGAGATGTGCTGGCGCAAATTCCTGAACGCGGCGAAGTTCTATGAGGCCGACGTTCTGATCTGCGGCGGCGACATGACGGGCAAGGCCATGATCCCGATCGTCGAGGAGAACGGCCACTACACGGTGACCATCACCAGCGAGCGTCAGGTGGTCGGCGCGGACCAGGTCGGCGAGATCGAGAGCCAGATCCGCCGTCGGGGCTACTACCCGCTGCACGTCACGCCCGAGCGCCTGCAGGAGCTGGACGAGAACGCCGACGCCCGAAAGGAGACTTTCCGGCAGATCATGCTGGACGGCGTCCGGCGCTGGATGAACATGGCTGAGGAGAAGCTGCGCGGGTCCGGCGTGCGCATATTCGTGTGCCCGGGGAACGACGACGAGATGGAGGTTGACGACGTCGTCCGGGAATCCGACATGGTCGAGCTCGGTGAAGGACGAATGGTGGAGATCGACGGCTTCACGATGATCTCGACCGGCTGGTCCAACCACACGCCGTGGAACACCCACCGCGAGGAGACCGAGGAGAAGCTTGGCGAGCGGATCGAGGCGATGGCCAAGAACATCCCCGATCCGTCCCACGCGATCTTCAACCTCCACTGCCCGCCATTTCGCTCGGGCCTCGATGAGGCCCCGGCCATCGACGCGGACCTCAAGCTCATGCACGGCGGGCGTGCGCTGCGCCCGGTCGGATCTACGGCGGTGCGCCAGGCGATCGACAAGCACCAACCGCTGTTGTCCCTGCACGGGCACATTCACGAGAGCAAGGGCGCGGTCAAGCTCGGGAAGACGCTGTCGATCAACCCGGGCAGCTCCTACGAGGAGGGAATCCTCATGTCGGCGATCATCAATCTCGACGCGAAGAAGGGGATCAAGAGCTACCAATTGGTCAACGGATAACGGGAAAGGGAGAAGGAGAGAAACACATGGCTGAATCGACGATGGGATCGGCCGGGGCGCGGCCGACGCTGTTCCTGCGCAACGCAACCGGGCTGGTTAAATCCTGGTCGACGTTCGATGCCTTCGTTTATTCGTTCTGGTCGGTCAACCTGATCACGCTCGGCCTGTACGGCATGTCCTACGTCTACACCGTCCCCGATGGACAGCTGCTCGCCGCGATCCTGGTGTTCGGCGTGCTGACAACTTTCCTCGTCGTCACATACGCGATGTTGGTGAGCGTCATGCCGCGAACCGGCGGCGACTACGCCTGGCAGAGCCGCGTGCTAGGCGGCGGACTTGGCTTCGTACTATCCATGACCGGCTGGTGGTTCACCCTGTTCCTCTGGGCGCCGATCTACGCCAACATCCTGGTCGTCCAGTTCTTTTCTCCCCTCGCATATACGCTTGGCTGGACCAGCGTCGCCACGTTCTTCACCAGTCAGACCGGCATCTTCGTCTCGTGCTTGATCGTGCTCGCGTTCGTGAGCATCGTCGTCACGCTGGGCATGGAAACCTACGCGCGAATCCAGAAGGTCTGCTTCTGGATCGGCATCGTAGGTCTGGCGGTTGTCTGCGCCCTGCTCCTCTTCGCAAGTCCCCAGGACTTCCAGAACGCCTTCAACCGCGAGGCGACCAGCCTCTTCGGCGCGCCCGCCAATGCGTACCAGGGCACGATCGACGCAGCAAGCAAAACCTTCGCAGGGTCGAGCTTCAGCACGTTCACGTTTGGTCCGCTGCTTCTTCTGCTCCCCTGGCTGGCTTTCTACCTGCTGTGGCCCAACTGGGGAGCGACCCTCTACGGCGAGGTCCGTGGAGCCAAAGACATCCGCAAGCCCTTCTGGAGCATGTTCGCGGGCCTGTGGGTCACGGTGGCCATGGTTGCGCTCGTCGTGATCCTGATCAACAAGACGATCGGCTGGAACTTCTACCAGTCGGCCAACGCGGCCTACTGGAACAACTTGTTCGCCGTGCAGGGCGCGGTTGCCCCGCCGGTTCCGATCTGGCCATACCCCGTGATGTTCGCGGGATTCTTGGTGGACAACCATCTCTTCCAGGCCCTGCTGATCATCGTCATGGGCCTGTGGTTCTTCGGCTGGGCGGGAACCCTGTTCCTGTCCTCGACTCGCGTCATCTTCGCCGCCGCCTTCGATCGCGTGTTGCCGGCATGGGCGGCCAACATATCGGCCAAGCGCCGCGTGCCGTACGGCGCTCTGATTCTGATGATCGCGCCGTCCCTCGTGATCAGCGCGATCTATGCCTACAAGCCGGACTTCACCAGTGTGTTCCTGGACGCTACAGCAGTGCTTGCCTTGACCTTCCTCGCGACGGTCGTGGCAGCGATCATCCTGCCCTGGCGCCGCAAGGACCTCTATGAAGCCTCGCCGATCGCCCGATTCAAGATCGCCGGGGTGCCGTTGATTACCGTCGTCGGAGTGATCACCGGTTTGTTCCTGCTCTTCATGCTTTACCAGTGGTCCTTCAACCCTGACAACCTTTACGGGACGTCGTTGCAAAAGACGCCCAACTCCGTCATCTACTTCGTCGCGACATACGTCGTCGCCATTGTCATCTACGTGGTGGCGCGGGTATACCGGAGCCGGCAGGGGATCGACCTCGCCCGCATCCATCACGAAATTCCGGTTGAATAGCAGTTCACTGGCCGCCGGGCTCGAGCCCGGCGGCCCTATTTCTCACTGATGCTCGAATACACCCTTCGCACCTACCAGAGTCCCACCCGACTCGTACAGCGCCTCGGCGCAATCCGCGAGCTGGGCACGGAGGCCGGCCTGCTCGGCATCCGCCGGCCGCTGCTCGTCACCGACCCGGGAGTCAAGGCGGCGGGCTTGCTCGACACCGCCCTCGAGGTGCTGCGCGGCGCCGACTGCGAGCCGGTCGTATTCGACCGCGTCCGGGCCAACCCGGGGGTCGAGCTGGTGGATGCCGGCGCAGCCGAGTACCGCTCACAGGGCTGTGACGGCCTCGTCGCCATCGGCGGAGGAAGCTCCATGGACACCGCCAAGGGGATCGGGGTCGTGGCGGCGCACGACGGCAGCATCCTCGACTACGAATGGGGACGGAGCCCGATCGCGAGCCGCATCCCGCCGATGATCGCCGTCCCGACCACCGCCGGGACCGGCAGCGAGGTCACGCTCTGGGCGGTGATCACCGACCCGAAGCGGAAGATCAAGTTCAACGTCGGCGGCACTCCGAACATCGCGTCCTGGGTCGCCGTCATAGACCCTGAGCTCACTGTGAAGCTCCCTGCCGCGGTGACCGCCGGCACAGGCATGGACGCGCTGGCCCACGCCGTCGAGTGCTACACGATGACCTACCACCAGCCGTTCACCGACGCGGTGGCGTTGCTCGCGATGGAGTACGTCGCGCGCTACCTCCGGGTCGCGTTCTCACAGGGAGCCAACGTCGAAGCCCGCTACTACATGAGTGGCGCCGCGATGCTCGCCGGACTTGCTTACGGGACCGACTCGGCCGGCGCGGCGCACGCGATGAGCCAGACCGCCGGCGGAGTGCACGACGCACCGCACGGAGCGTTGACTGCTCGTCTCCTGGGCCCGGTCATGGAGTACAACCACGCCGGCGAACCGGAACGTTTTGCGCGGATGGCCGCGGCGTTCGGGCTCGATGTGCGCAACGTGACCGTGTGGCGCGCCGCCGAGATGGCGGTCGAGTACGTGCACCAGCTGACGATCGACGTGGAGATCCCGAGCCTCGAGCAGCTCGGGTTCACCAGGGATGAGATTCCGATGCTCGCGGACAAAGCCGCGGCCGACCCCCAGAGCATCGGCAACCCGCGCGACGTCGATGCATCCGCGTACCGTCGAATTTACGCGCGCGCATTCGACCTTGGCCAGGGAGCTAGGAAATGACCATCGACGTCGCCCGCTCGGTGAAGAAGATGTTCGTCGACGGTAAGTGGATCGATTCCGAGAGCGGCAAGCATTTCGATGCCGTCAGCCCGGCCACGGGAGAGGTGATCGCCCACGTGCCGAAGGGCACCCGCGCCGATGCGAAGAAGGCGATCGAGGCCGCGCACCGCGCCAGAAAGCCGATGGCGGCGCTGAAGGGTTTCGAGCGTTCGCGGCGGCTGCACCGCATCGCGGAGGCCATCGAGCGCCGCCGGGATGAGCTGGGCCGCACTCTCACGCTCGACCAGGGCAAGCCGCTGGTGGCGGAGGCGCTCGGCGAGGTCGACGAAGCCGCCGAGTATTTCCGCATCGCGGCCGAGGACCTGAAGCGGCTGGAGGGTCGCGTGCTTCCATCCGCCAGCCCGAGCAAGCTCGTCCTGGCGCGCCACTATCCGCGCGGCGTCTACGGGATCATCACGCCCTGGAACTGGCCGCTGACCATGGCCGCCGAGCTGATTGCCCCGGCCCTCGCGGCCGGCAATACGGTGGTATGGACGCCAGCATCGTCGACGAGCGTCATCTCGGTGGCATTGATGGAGTGCATGGCCGAGGCCGATCTGCCGGACGGCGCCATCAACCTCGTCACGGGCCCGGGTGCCGAAGTTGGCGATGAGGTCGCGGGCCACGAGCTGGTGGACGGCGTCGGCTTCGTCGGCTCGACCGAGACGGGCGCATCGGTCGCCCGCCGCGCAGCGGGCAAGCACGTGATGCTGGAGCTCGGCGGCAACGGACCGATCGTGGTGTTCGGCGACGCCGACCTGGCGAAGGCGGTCGAGGGCACGATCGTCGGGTGCTACCTGTGCGCGGGCCAAAGCTGTACCGCCGGCGAGCGGATCCTGGTCCAGGAAAGCGCGCACGACGAGTTCCTCGAGCGTCTCGAAGCCGCGGCGCGGACGCTGCGCCTGGGAGACCCGTTCGCGCCTGAGACGACGCTCGGCCCGCTGAACAACGAAGGCGTCGCGACGAAGATGGACGAACACGTGGCAGATGCGGTGACGAACGGCGCACGCGTCGTCATGGGCGGCAAGCGGGCCGAAGGCTTCCCCACGCGGCTCTACTACCCGGCGACCATCCTCGACGGCGTGCAGCCGAAGATGCGGGTGAGCCTCGAGGAGACGTTCGGACCGATTGCACCGGTGATCAAGTTCCGCGACGAGGCGCAGGCGCTCGCCCTGGCCAACGATTCGCCATACGGGCTGCTCGGCGCCGTTTACACGAAGGACCTCTCGCGCGCGCTGCGCTTTGCCGACGGCCTCGACATGGGCTGGGTGAACATCAACGAGTCGTCCAACTACTGGGAGGCTCACCTTCCATTTGGCGGACGCGCGGGCAAGCGAAGCGGCATCGGCAGGGTTGGCGGGCGCTTCGCGCTCGAGCAGATGAGCGACCTGAAGACGATCGTCATCGAGGTCGAGGACGCGTGACGAACGGGCCGCTCGAGGACCCGATCGATGAGGCCGGGCGAATCGCTACGGCGGCCAAGGCAGTCGGCGTCAAGGCCAAGCTGCTGGGCGGCGCCGGGATCAACCTCAGCTCGCCCAGCGCGCGCAAGCCGCCGCTGAAGCGCAAGTACGGCGACCTCGACTACGCCATTCGCAAGAAAGACCGCCAGGCCGTGCAGACGCTGTTTCCATCCCTCGGCTATGAGGCCAATGAGCGCTTCAACCTCATGCAAGGGGATCGGCGCCTGTACTTCTACGACACGGACCACAGCCGGCAGATCGACATCTTCATCGACATCATCCAGATGTCCCACGTGATCGATCTGCGCGGCCGCCTCGACGGCGACGGTCCGTGCGCCAGCCCCGCGGACCTGCTGCTGAGCAAGCTGCAAATCTACGAGGTCAATCGAAAAGACCTGGTCGACCTCACGGCGTTGCTTCTCGATCACCAGGTGGTCAAGCGCGAAGACGACGAGTGCATCGATTGCGCGTACGTGGCCAAGGTTGCGGCGGACGACTGGGGTATGTACCGGACGCTGCAGGTGAACATCGGCAAGCTGCGAGAAACGCTGGACGAGCTGGAGGGCGACCGAGGGGCCCAGGTGGGCGATCGCATGCGCTGGTACGAGCTGCCCGAGGAGGTCCGCTCACCCTACCAGCCGGACTAGAGGAGGGAGACGCGATTTGATCAACCTGCCCGCACATGCCCGCGCCGTCGTCATCGGCTGCGGCATCGTCGGCAACAGCGTCGCCTATCACCTCTGCCGGCTGGGCTGGAAAGACGTCGTCCTCATCGACAAGGGACCGCTGCCGAACCCGGGTGGATCGACCGGCCACGCGTCGAACTTCATCTACCTCGTCGACCACTCCAAGGAGATGACCGCCCTCACGGTCGAGAGCGTCGACCAGTACCGGGAGATGGGCGTCTTCACGCAGTCGGGCGGCATCGAGGTCGCCCGGACCAGGGAGCGCCTGCAGGAGCTCACCCGACGCATGTCCTCGGCGGCGTCGTGGGGCATCGAGCCGACCTCACTCGTCAGCCCCGCCGAGGTCAAGGAGCTAGTCCCGTTCATCGACGAGACGATCATCCTCGGCGGCTTCTACACGCCTGGCGTCGGCGTCGTCGACTCGCTGCGCGCGGGCACGATCATGCGCGAGCGCGCTCAGGCGTCGGGCGCCCTGCAGGTGGTGGCGAATACCGAGGTGGTGGGGATCGACGTGGAGCGCGGCCACGTTCGCTGCGTGCGCACCACCGGCGGGGAGATCGAGGCCGAGACCGTCGTGATCACGTGCGGCGTCTGGAGCCCGCGCGTCGCGCGCATGGCCGGCGCCCGCATCCCGCTCACGCCGGCGGTGCACCAGATGATCGACGTCGGCCCGGTGCCTCGTTTTGCCGGCGCCAGGGGCGACATCGAGGTACCGATCGTCCGTGACATGGACACCAACATGTACGAGCGCCAGGCGGGCGGCGACCTCGAGATCGGCTCGTACGCCCACCGGCCGATCCTTTACGACCCCGAGGACATCCCGCCGATCGAGCGTGCCGCCCTCTCGCCGACGGAGTTCCCCTTCACGCAGCCGGACTTCGAGCTCCAGATGCAGCACGCGCTCGAGCTGATGCCGGAGATCGTCGGCGATGAGAAGGTGGGCGTGAAATACGCGATCAACGGCATCCTCTCGCTCACACCGGACGGGATGCCGGTGCTCGGTGAGTCCCCGGACGTCAAGGGCTTGTGGTCGGCGGCGGCGGTTTGGGTCAAGGAGGGCCCCGGTACGGGCAAGGCGCTCGCGGAATGGATGACCCATGGCGAGTCCGAGATCGACCTCCACTCTTCGGACATCGCCCGCTTCCACGAGCACCAAAAGACGCGCGCGCACGTGCGCGCGAGAGCTGCTGAGGGGTTCAACAAGACCTACGGCATCGTCCACCCCAGCGAGCAGTGGGCTTCCAATCGCGACGTGCGCCTCGCTCCCTTCCACGAGCGAGAGCGTGAGCTCGGGGCGATGTTCTTCGAGACCGCCGGCTGGGAGCGCCCCATGTGGTACGAGTCGAACGCTCCGCTCCTCGAGGAGTTCGGGGATCGCGTCACGCGACGCACCTCGGAATGGGAGTCGCGATGGTGGTCGCCGCTCATCAACGCCGAGCACCTCGCGATGCGTGAGCGCGCAGGTCTCTTCGACCTCTCGGCCTTCACGATCTTCGATATCGAGGGCCCGGGCGCGCTGGGGGCGGTGCAGAAGGTGACCCTCCGGCAGATGGACGTGCCCTCTGGCAGGAACGTCTACACGCCGGTGCTCAGCCCCAACGGCGGCTTCAAGTCCGACCTCACGATCATGCGGCTCGGCGACGACCACTTCCGTGTCGTCACCGGCGGCGCGGCCGGGATGTCCGACAAGAAGTGGTTCGGCGACCACCTGCCCGCGGACGGATCAGCGCAGCTGTTCGACCTCACCTCATCGATGACCACGGTGGGGCTGTGGGGCCCTCGCGCGCGCGACATTCTTGCCTCGGCGACCGGCGACGATGTCTCCAACGAAGGCTTCAAGTTCGGCACCTGCAGGGTCATCGACGTCGGCACGGTGCGGGTCCTGGCCTCGCGGATCTCCTATGTCGGCGACCTGGGTTGGGAGCTGTACGTGCCCATCGAGCAGGGCCTGCGCCTCTGGGACATGCTGTGGGAAGCGGGCCGTCCTTTCGGCCTTGCCGCGTGCGGCATCGGGGTGTACGGCACCACCGGCCGGCTGGAGAAGTGCTATCGGGCGCACGGCAACGAGCTCGAGACCGAGTACAACGTGGTCGAGGCGGGCATGCAGGCGCCGCGCGTCAAGGCCGAGGATTTCGTAGGCAAGGAGGCGCACCTGCGCCAGCGCGAGGAAGAGCCTGCGGCCGTCATGTGCACGCTCACCGTCGACGACCACAGGTCGAAGAGCGGCGAGAAGCGCTACATGCTCGGGCGCGAGCCGATACTGACCCGTGACGGGGCGCCGGTCGTCGACGGCCGGGGCCGCCGTTCATACGTCACCAGCGCCGGCGCCGGGCCATCGGTCGGCAAGCACATCCTCATGTCATACCTGCCGCCAGAGCACGCGGTGGCGGGCGCCCAGCTTGCGGTCCAGTACATGGGCGAACGCTACCCGGTGACGGTCGCGGTCGTCGGCTCCACTCCACTCTTCGATCCGGAGAACACGCGCATCCGCTCGTGAGGATCCTGGTCTGCGTCAAACGCGTGCCATTTACCGGCGGCAAGATGGTGCTCGCCGCCGATTCGATGTCGCTCGAGACGCGACATCTCGGGTTCACCATCAGCCCCCACGAGGAGTGCGGGGTCGAGGAGGCGGTGCGGCTGGTCGAGGCCAATGGCGGTGAGTCGGTCGTGCTGACGCTCGGGCGCCGAGTGGGATGGCGAGGCGACGGCCGCGGCGATCGAGGAAGCCGTTCGTGCCGACGAAACGGCCTCCGGTCCGTTCGACGTCATCTTCTTCGGCAATGAATCCGCGGACTCGGGTGGCTTCCAGGTCGGCCTGCGGGTGGCGCGGGCACTGGGGCGACCGTGTGTGACCGGGCTCAAGCGCGTGACAGTCGAGGGCGGCTCGCTGCGCTGCGAGCAGGAGGTCGATGGCGGTCGCGACGTCTACATGGTGCCGACGCCTGTCGTGCTGACGGTCAAAGAGGGCTTGAACCTGCCTCGATATCCGTCGGTGCCGGGTCGCATGCGCGCGAGCCGCAAGCCGGTGGCAACGTCGACGCCGGCGAGGCCGCCCGCGCAGTTGGAGCTGGTCCGCCTCGAGGTGCCGCCGGGCCAGGGCAGGCGCGCCGAGGTGTTGGGAAACGGGGCTGCGGCCGCACCGGCTGTGGTCGAGATGCTGCGAAGTGTGGGTGTCTTGTGATCACCCCAAAAAATCTGACGATTTTCCGGGGACCCCTGTGACCGTACTTGTCCTGATGGAGAACAACGACGCCTCGCTCCAGATGCTGACCCTCGCCCGCAAGTTCGGCCAACCGCTACGCAGCGTTCCCATGGACGCGGTTCAGCCGTTTGCCCCTGACGCGATCGCGGCCATCCTGGCCCGTGCCCTCGCCGCTGACGAGCTGGACGCGTCTTCGGTGTTTGCCGCCGGCACGGATCGCGGCAACGACGTCATCGCGCGGCTCGCGGCACGCACCGGCCTACCCTTCGCCGCCAACTGCATCGCGGCCGAGCCTGGCGACCCGGTGGGCGTCGTACGACAGCGGTGGGGCGGCAGCCTGTTCGAGAACGCGCTGCTCCGGGGTCCTCGTGCCCTGATCACCGTTGCGCCGCACACCGTCCGCGTGACCGAGGGGCCGACGCCCATCGACGTCGACCTGAAGCCGTATCTGGCGCAGATCGACCCCGCGGACCTGGTGGTGCAGGTCAAAGACCACGTCGACGCCGCCGGCGGTGGCGTTTCGCTGGCGGAGGCGAAGGTCGTCGTCAGTGGTGGCCGCGGGGTTGGCTCCAAGGAAGGCTTCGCGATCATCGAGGAGCTGGCCGGCTTGCTGGGCGGCGCCGTCGGCTGTTCGCGCGTGGTGACGAGCGCCGGCTGGCGGCCGCACTCAGACCAGGTCGGGCAGACCGGCACCAAGATCGCCCCGGACCTTTACATCGCGTGCGGGATCTCCGGCGCCACCCAGCACATGGCGGGATGCAAGGCTGCGAAGCGCATCCTCGCCATCAACGCCGACGCCGAGGCGCCGATCATGCAGAACTCGGACTATGCGGTGATCGGAGATTTGAAGGAGATCGTGCCCGCCATCTCCGCCGAGATTCGCAAAACCAAATGAATCCTGTCGCCGCGGCTGCGCTCGCAATCGTGCTCGCGGGGGCGGTCGCTCTCTTCGCGCGCCGCGCACAGTGGCTCTACCGGCTGGTGCGCAGCGGCAAGCCGGCGGCTCGATTCGACGACATTCCGGCACGCGCCAAAGCTGAAGCCGTGGTAGTGGTCGGCCAGAGCAAGCTGCTGCAGCGCCTGCTCCCCGGCCTGATGCACGCCGCGATCTTCTG
>MNEW01000067.1 GCA_001917895.1 Actinobacteria bacterium 13_1_40CM_66_12 | reverse complement strand
CTGGCCACCAAGGGCCACGTCGCCACGATCACCCTGAACCGCCCGGAGCAACGCAACCCGCTGTCGGCCGGGATGCTCCGCGACCTCCTCGCCGCCTTTCGCTGGTGCAAGGAAGACGACACGATGCGGGTCGTGGTCCTCACCGGCGCCGGCGACCGCGCGTTCTCCGCGGGTGCCGACCTCAGCAGCTTCCAGCCTGGCGCGCCCGAGGCTGAGCACCATCAAGAGAGGCGAGCATTCGTCGACCTCTTCTTGTTGATGGAGGAGCTTGGGAAGCCGATCGTCGGCCGGATCAACGGACACGCCCTCGCCGGGGGGATGGGGCTAGCCGGTTCGTGCGATCTATTGGTCGCCGTGGACACCGCCACGTTCGCCACGCCGGAGATCAACGTCGGCGTGTGGCCGATGATGATCCAGGCGGTTCTCGGCCGAAATCTTCCACGCAAGGTCCTGCTCGAGATGATGATGCTGGGCGATCGATGGACCGCGACCCAGATGCAGTCGGCGGGGTTCGTGAACCATGTGGTCACCCGCGAGCTGCTTGATGCAACGGTCGACGAGATCACTGAAAAGCTGGCCAAGAAGTCGCCGTTGGTGATGCGGCTGGGGAGAGATGCGTTCTATCGCCAGCAGGACATGGACTTCGCTCCCGCGCTCGAGTACCTGCACGACGAGCTGCTGAAGGTGGCCATGACTGAAGACTCGAAGGAAGGCGTGCTCGCGTTCTTCGAAAAACGTGAGCCTGAGTTCAAAGGTCGATGAACGACCGATACAAGAAGTTGCGTGAATCGGCGCTCAAGGGCGGCACGCGTTACCTGCCCAAGCTGCGCGAGCAAAACAAGCTCACGGCCCGCGAGCGGCTCGACCTTCTGCTCGACGCTGGCTCATTCGTGGAAGACGGTCTCTTCGCCAACGTCCTGGCAGACGAGCTGCCCGCCGACGGCGTGATCACCGGGTTGGGAGCGATCGAAGGGCGGCATGTGGCCGTGATGGCGAATGACCCGACGGTCAAGGCCGGGAGCTGGGGCGCGCGGACGGTCGAGAAGATCGTGCGCATCCAGGAGACGGCGCAGAGGATCCGCGTTCCGCTCTTCTATCTGGTCGACTCGGCCGGCGCCCGCATCACCGACCAGATCGACATGTTCCCTGGGCGCCGCCACGCGGGAAGGATCTTTTTCAACGAGGTGCAGCTGTCAGGCCAGGTACCGCAGATCTGCCTTCTCCTCGGCCCGTCGGCGGCGGGCGGCGCGTACATCCCCGCCTTTTGCGATGTGGTCGTCATGGTCGAGGGCAACGCATCGATGTATCTGGGTTCGCCGCGCATGGTGGAAGTCGTGGTCGGCGAGAAGGTGAGCCTCGAGGAGCTTGGAGGCGCGCGGATGCACTGCACCGAGAGCGGATGCGGGGATGCGCTTGTCTCCGACGACAAGGAGGCCATCGATTTCGCGCACGCCTACTTCGCCTACATGCCGCAGCGCTCGGGCGAAAAGCCGGTGCCGTGCAAGGCCAAGGCTCCGCGCGAGGGCTCGAAGCCCATCGCCGACCTCATCCCGGAAGAGGCGAACAAGGGCTACGACATGCGCAAGGTCATCGACGCCCTGATCGATGAGGGCAGCTGGGTGGAGATCAAGAAGCTCTTCGCCAAGGAGCTGCTCACCGGCTTCGCTCGCCGGGACGGTCAGGCGGTCGGCATCGTCGCGAACCAGCCGATGCAGAAAGGCGGGGTGCTGTTCAACGATTCCGCCGATAAAGCCGCCCGTTTCATCTGGCTGTGCGACGCCTTCGAGATCCCACTTCTGTTTCTCGCCGACGTGCCCGGCTTCATGATCGGCACCGACGTCGAGCGCCGAGGCATCATCCGGCACGGGGCCAAGATGATCAGCGCGGTGTCGGAGGCGACGGTCCCGAAGATCTCCGTCATCGTGCGCAAGGCTTACGGTGCCGGGCTCTACGCGATGGCGGGCCCGGCTTTCGACTCCGACTGCGTGATCGCGCTGCCTTCGGCGCAGATCGCGGTCATGGGCCCGGAGCCCGCGGTCAACGCGGTCTTCTTCAACAAGCTGGCCGAGCTGCCGGAAGAGGAAAGGACCGCGCGGCGTAAGGAACTGGAGGACGAGTACCGCCAAGACGTCGATCTCTACAAGCTGGCCAACAACCTCATCGTCGACGACGTGGTCGAACCCAAAGACCTTCGCGCGAATCTCATCGCACGCTATCGCGCCTACGCGACCAGGAAATCATCCCGGCCGGACCGGAAGCACGGAGTTCAGCCGGTCTAGGAGCGGTGGTACGGGACGGCGTAATAAACCACGATCACATAGAAGGTGACGCTCGCGGTGATGACCGCCAGGTGAAAGACCTCGTGGTAGCCGAACACGCGCGGCCACAATCTCGGACGCCGGAATGCGTAGGCCGCGGCGCCGAGCGAGTACTGCAGCCCACCTAGCGCCATCAGCACGGCCGCCACCCAGCCCAAAGCCGCAGTGAGCGGGACGAGCGCGACCACAGCCAGCCAGCCCATCGCCAGGTAGAGGCTCGCCAGCACGACCCGCGGGATGCGCAGGAACGGTGCCGCCCCAATGACTCCGGCGAGTGCACAGACCCAGATGGCGACCAGGACCCCGATTCGCCACCAGCCGCCAAGGATGTTGAAGACGAGCGGCGTGTAGGTCGCGGCGATGAAGACGAAGATCGTCGCGTGGTCCGCGCGCCGTAGCCAGTCCTTGACGCGTGGCGGCCAGTTGAAGATGTGGTACATGGCGCTGACGGCGAAGAGCAGGACCAGCCCTGTCCCGTAGATCGCCATCGAGGCGAGCTTCGCGGGGTCGTGGCGCGTAATCACGATCAAGCTCACAAGGCCGGCGACCGCGACGAACGACGCCACGGCATGCGACCAGCCCCTCAGCAGCGGTTTCGGCATCGTCACGGCCGGAAGGTTCATGACTTACGGAATGTTACGGGGCCATCAAAGCAGTCTTGAAGAGAGCAAAGCGATGGCGATCGCGACCACCCCCCAGGAGAACGCGCGCAGGGCCGTTTCCAACGGTTTCAAAATGGTCGCCTCTTCGAGCCGCGCCGTTGATCCGTCGTTGAGCGTGATCACGCCCGAAACCGAGCGCGTCTTGCGGCGCAGATTGCGCGCCGGAGTGCTCAGCGCACGTTGGCCGAAGGACAGCGCAAACGCGCTAGCGGCCGCCGCGACGGCCCCGAGCGAGATGCTGCCGGTCTGCGCGAAGTAGGCCGTGAGCAGTGGGAAAGCGCCCCATGACAGCGCAAACCAGAAATCGCCGTGCATGCGGCCGCCGAGGAGCTCCAGGTTGTACGCATAAACGAAAAGCACCCCGAGCGCGATGAATGGAAGCAGCGACCACCCCAGGAGTGGCAGACCGGCCAATCCGATGGCGACCGCGCCCGCCAGGCCGATCGCGCCCGCCGCCTTCAGCACCCAACTCGGGATCGATGTGCGTAGCGGACGTCCATTGAGCTCGTCGAGCGCATGAGCGGCGATGCCGACCGCGAGGAAGAAAGCGACCAGCGTGGCCCCGAGCCGAAAGGTGCTCAATTTCGGCGCGAGGCTGGCGCCGATCACGACGTAGGACAGGTGCCACGCCGTGTATGGCGGATGCAACAAGGCCCAGACGTCCCGCCGCCACCCGCGCCCTACCGCTGTGTAGTAGGCGGGGGCGAGCGCCTCAGGCACGCTTCGTGCCCCACATCACGATCCCTCCGCCGAGGCTCATCAAGCGATATTCGACTCCCTCCATCCCCGCCTCCTCCCAGGCATCGATCAGGCGCTGCAGCGGCCACCGTCGGTAGTGGGCCGAAATGTTGGGACCGAGAAATCGGCCCACGTTCCACCAGGCCCGACCACCCAGCACGAGCCCGGCGACCGGCAGCACGGCGCGGGTATACAGCCACCAGGCGGCGCGCGCAGGCAGGCTGGGGGGCACGTAGAAATCCAGGCCGGCCATCACACCGCCTGACCGCAGCGTTCGGGTGAGCTCCCGGATCGTCGCGGCCGGATCGGCCACATATCGAAGGACATACGTGAAGCTGATCGCGTCGAAGGCGCGGTCATCAAAAGACAGCGCCTCGGCCCTTGCGGTCTCGAGCTCGATGAGTCCCTGCAGCCCGGCGCCGGCCACCCGTCCACGTCCGATCTCGAGCATCTCCTGGCTGACGTCGACGCCCGTGACATGCCCATTCGTGCGTCGTGCGATGGCGATCGCGACGCCGGCCGTACCGGTGGCGACATCGAGGACGCGCCGCGGCTGATCCTTCGCGACGTGCCTGACCAGCTCTGCGCGCCACCGCGCGTTCTGTCCGAACGAAAGCACCTCGGCCAGCAGGTCGTAACGGCGAGGCAGGCGCCGAAACAGCTTCACCGCAAACTCGTTCTCGGCGCTGCCTACCGACATTGTCATGGCCCACACTACGGGTACCGTGACCGGAGATGTAGAGCGCTTCGCCGCCTGGCAGCGCGACGTGCTCGAGGCACGGGCCGTCGATTCAGAGGTCCTCACGATCGGGCCCTTTCGCGTCGCCATGTCCCAGGACAAGGAAGCACCCTCGACGAGCTGGGTCACGTTGGTCGAAGGCTCAGCCAGCGAAAGCGAGACGCTGAAGGCGATGCCGAAATTGAAGGCGGCGCTGAAGAAGCACAAAGCGCCGCTCGAGATCGAGTACAACGAAGCGGTCTTTCCGGAGGTCGGGGCGTGGCTGGAATCGGCCGGCCTGAAGATGGCGGAAAAGAATCCGCTGATGGCGTGTCACCCGGATTCGTTCAAACCATTCGTCGCACCCGAGGTACACCTGACGCAGCTCCGGTCCACCGCCATCGCGGCTGAGCTGGAGGCCTTCCAGCAGATTCGGTGGACCAACGGCGGCGACGTCAAGAGACCAGTGCCGCCGATCGATCAGCTGCGGGTCGCGCTGGCCGTCCCCGACAGCGTCTTCTTGCTGGCGTGGCTGGATTGGGAGGCGGCCGGCACCGGGGTCTCGCATTCGATGAAGGGAGCGGCGGAAGTCGTCGGCGTCGTCACCGCGAGGAAGCTGCGGCGTCGCGGGGTCGCCGCCACCGTCACCTCAGAGCTGGTCAGGCGGCATTTCGACGGCGGCGGTGACTTCGTCTTCCTGGACGCGGCCACCGAGGAAGCGGCGAAGGTCTACGAAAAGCTGGGCTTCTCACGTTTTGGCGCGAACCTCGTCTACCACTAGCAGTCAGTGCGGCCCGCGTGACTCGGCCTCGCGCGAGCGCCGCCAGCGTTCCTCCGCCTCCGCCTTGTCGCCGCGGCGTTCGGCGACCAGCGCCAGCGCGCGCCAGGTCCAACCCGGCAGCTGGCGGTCGCCAAGCTCCTCCGCGATGCGGATTGCGTAGCGCAGGTCCTCCTCCGCTTCATCAAGCCGGCCCAGCTCCCGCTTCGCGATGCCCCGGGCCGCCCTGGCGTCCGCGAGCTCCCAGCGAGCTCCAAGCTCGGAAAAGATCGCGACTCCACGGTCGAACCAGGGCAGCGATTCCTCGCGACGTTCGAGGTCGTCCAACACGCGACCCCTTTGCACGGCGGTGTTGGCGATCGTGAACTGGTCGCTCGCCTCACCGGCAAGCGCGCCCGCCTCATCGATGAGCTTCAGCGCCCCCTCGTGGTCGTTCATCTGGCTGTGGTTGATCGAAAGGGCCGTCAAAGCGCGCACCCGAGACCAGTGGTCTTTCGGATCGACCATGTCGAGCGCCCGCCTCCAGATGACCTCGGCCTCTTGATACCGCTCGCGCGTCCAGGGAACCCAGCCCGCGAACAGCAGCGTCCGCACGATGGCCCACGGCTCGCCCAGCTGCTCTGCTGCTTGGAGCGACCGATCCAACAGCTTCTCGGCCTTGTCGACGTCGGCCTCGAAGTTGATGGCGATATCGCCCAGGAAGCGCAGCGCGAGCGCCAAGGCGAATAGGTCGTCGTGCTCCTCCGCCAGTGTCACGGCCCGATTCAAGGCCTCCGTGGCCGAGCGGTATTCGCCGAGCCAGTAGCGGGCCTCGCCCATGCCCGCCAGGATCCTGGCCTCCCGAGCTCCCCAATTTCGCTCGGGGCCCGCCATGACGAGGGCGCGATCGTATCGATCGATCGCCGAGCGGATCTCCATGCGCCGGCGTGCACGGTCGCCGGCGACGAGGAGAGCGTCCGCAGCGCGCTCCGGGGCCGCTCGGTCGTTCGGGTCGAGGTCGAGGGAAGCGATCGCCGCGAGCTCGAGGTGATCGGCGGCGAGCGATCCATGGCCCGAATCGATCAGGTAGTCGGCGACCAGCTGATGCAGGCGCAGGCGCTCTCGTTTCGGCAGGCTGGCGTATGCGACGTCTTACAGTGTGGCGTGGCGGATCCGCCAGCTCGCGGGCGGCTGGCGCACGATGACCTCGGCGTCCTCGAGGTCCTGGAGCTCCTTCACGTTTGCGCTGCCGTCGACGGTGGCGAGCTCTTCAAGGTCGAATGCGTACATGAACACCGATGCACGGCGGGCCAGCTCGCGCAGCCGGGCCGGAAGAGCATCGAGCCGGGCGCTGACCACCGCCTGAACGGTGGGTGGGATGGTCATGCGACCGGCGGGCCCGGAGCCATCGCCGTTGGGCATGAGCATGCCGGTCGTCTCGATGATGAAAAAGGGATTGCCTCCCGCGCGCTCGGCGATCTCGATCGCCTGCGGCTCTGGGATTCGACCTCCGCCCGCCTGGCGGACGAGATTGATCGACTCCGCCGGCGAAAGCCGATCCAGGCGCAGCAGGACCGAGTTCCCACTTGTCGATCCCCAATCGGGCCTGTCCTCGAGCAGCTCGTTTCGCGCCAATGCGAGGATCAATGCCCGGCGCGGTCCGCGCCGTCCGGGGGTCGCGAGGCGTTCGATGAGGTCGAGCATCGCGGGCTTGAGGTGGTGGGCGTCCTCGAACACCATCATCACGGGGTGGTCGCGAGCCAGCCCGTCGACGATGGCGGTGAAACCCGCCTGCACGTCATGGACGAAGGCCGCCTCCTCTCGCCGTTCGGCCAGGCCGAACAGGAGAGCGAGGCGTTGGGCAACCAGATCGGCCTCGGATGGATCGCAGCAGCGATTCGCGAGCTCGCGCAGGCGGCGCCTGATCTTATCCGGCGGATCGCCGGCGTCGATGCCGGCCAGGTCCCCGATGATCGCGGCGGCGGGTGAGAACGTCGCGGTGTCCGTGTCGGAGCGAGGCTGGCCACGCAGCACGACCACCGCCGCCGCGACGCCTGCCGCCAGCTCGTCGGCCAAACGCGACTTGCCGATGCCGGGCTCGCCGAGGACGGTGACGAGCACCGGGCGGCCGGTCGAGGTCGTGAGGCCGAGGCTCTGGTCGAGGATGGCCTGCTCGCTCGCGCGGCCGACGAATGGGATCGTGCGCCGCGCGGAACGGGTCGTCAGCCCGTCGACCGGGAAAGCATCGAGACCCGCATCGAAGCCTTTGGCCCTGACGTGGCGGCGGCGCCCATACGACACGGTCGTTGCCGTAAGGGCGTGCGTGGTGCTGCCCGCCAGCAGCTCGCCTGGGCGCGCCGCCGACTGCAACCGCGCCGCCTCATTGACGACCGGGCCGGTCACGAGCATCTGGCCGCTCGGGTTCCGTCCCATGGCGGCCTCTCCGGATTCGATCCCGATCCGGACCTCCAACGGCGCGGCGAGGCCCGCCGCCTCCCCCAGCCGTCGGGTGCGACCGCGAATCGCGAGACCGGCGCGGACGGCACGCAAGGCGTCGTCCTCGTGCACGGCCGGCATTCCGAAGACCGCCATGACGGCGTCGCCGATGAACTTCTCAGGGCGACCGCGGAGCGCGAGCAGCTCCTCCGACGCCGCGCCGAAGAACTGGCCCAGGACCTCGCGGGATCGCTCCGCGTCGAGGCGGCCCCC
This sequence comes from Actinobacteria bacterium 13_1_40CM_66_12, assembly GCA_001917895.1. The sequence continues at coordinate 191 of MNEW01000067.1, read as the reverse complement.
GAGACCGGTCGAGTCGACGATGTCGGCGAAGAGGACGGTGACCATCTTCCGCTCTTCGGTGTGAACGAGCGGTCCGACCGACGCCCCGCAGTTCGGGCAGAAGCGGGCGCCGTCCGGGAGCGGGCGCCCGCAAACCGAGCAAGCCGTCACCACACCTGCAGGATATGCTGCAGCCGATGAGCGATCCCAAA
>MNEW01000052.1:12178-20385 GCA_001917895.1 Actinobacteria bacterium 13_1_40CM_66_12 | reverse complement strand
GCATTCGGGGGAATCGAAGCGCCCATCACCGGGATCGCCGGTGACCAGCAAGCCGCGCTGTTCGGCCAGGCGTGCACCGCCGTCGGCATGGCCAAGAACACATACGGCACGGGATCCTTCGTGCTTGCGCAAACGGGCGCGGACCGTGTGCCCTCGAAGTCCGGGATGCTGACGACAGTCGCGTGGCGCCGGTCGGGACGCCTCAGCTACGCGCTCGAGGGCGCCATCTTCATCACCGGAGCGGCCCTCCAGTGGCTGCGGGACGGCCTCAGGATCATCGAAAGTGCCGCTGAAGCGGGGCTCCTCGCCTTCTCCGTTCCGGACGCCGGCGGGGTGTTCCTGGTTCCGGCCTTTGTCGGCCTCGGTGCGCCGTACTGGGACCCGTTCGCGCGCGGCACGATCGTGGGACTCACCAGGGGCAGCGGGCGCGCACAGCTCGTGCGGGCTGCCGTGGAAGCAATGGCGTATCAGACTCGCGACGTCGTCGAGGCGATGCAGGGCGACACCGGCAAGGCGCTCACCGAGCTCCGCGTCGACGGCGGCGCCGCGGTCATGGACGTGCTCTGCCAGTTCCAGGCCGACCTGCTGGGCATCCCGGTGAGGCGGCCGCGGCAAACCGAGACCACCGCGCTGGGCGCCGCGTTTCTCGCCGGGCTTGGCGCGCGAGTGTGGAGCGACGCCGACCTCGAGGGCTTATGGAAGCTCGACCGGGAGTTCGAGCCGGCGATCTCCAGAGACCAGGCCGCGTTGCTGCAATCGCAGTGGAGGCGGGCGGTAGAACGGAGTCGCAGCTGGTCGCTACCCGATAATCAGTAGCTTGAGCTCCAACGGGGCACGGCCAGTCAAGGGACGGCAGCGGATCCTCTACGCCGAGGAGTTGTGGCGCTGGCAGCGGTTTTACGCCGGCCTGCTGGTCGCGGTGGGGGTCGTCGCGATCGGGGTTGTCCTCTATTCGCATCAGCCCATCAACCAGGGCAACATCATCTGGCTCTTCTACGCGCCGGTCGGTCTGCTCCTCGGCGGAGCGTTCCTGATCTATCGATGGCGCAGCTTCGTCGAGCCGCTGGATTCCGGACTCAAGGTCTCGACGCTGTTCTCTAACGTGTTGATCGAGTACGAAAACATCCGCATGGTGAAGGTGCAGCCGCTCAAGGTCGCCTTCCAGGATTCCCGGCGATCGAAAGTGGCGCGGATCATGAAACCGCTGCTCGAGAAGCCGGCACTTTTCGTTCGGGTTCGCGGAGATGACGAACAGCTCGCGGCCATCAAGAAGCGCCTTGGCTCGCGCCTGTTCTACGAAGACACGATCGCGATGCCCATACCCGATGCCGACGCGGCTTCGTGGGAGATCACCGCGAAGCTGCCATATCGGATGGGACAGAACCTAGGTGGAGGCCGGCGTCGAAAGCGGCGCCGCTGAGTGAAGAGCGGGTCGAGGTCCTAGATCGGAGCCGACCGGCGTCAGCGGAGGCGATCAGTCCGGCGCAGCCCGTGTACTTCGATCGCTGGGACGCGATTGCGATGCTCGCGTTCACGGTGGTGGCGTTCGTTCTTCGTTTTTACAGCCCGATCATGCCCGACTTCTTCCTTCATCCATTCCAGGGCCCACTCGTCTCGAACTGCGTTGCCAACACGCCGATCGACCCCAAGGGGGATCCCGGGACGCTTTGCGGACTCGCGTATCCCTTCAACCGCGGGTACGCGGACAACAACGGCCAGCTCTCACCGCCCAACGGGCAGGTCTTCGACGAGATCTACTTCCCGGTCGACGCGTACGACGACTTCAAGAACGTGCAGTGCCATCCCCACAACCTGTACTGCCCATACTTCGACCCTGAGCCGCCCCTTTCGAAGCTGATCATCGGTGCCGGGGAGTGGGGTTATGGGTGGTACCGTGCCCAATTCCAGGGCGCCACCGGCGCTTACATCGACCTCGGCTTCAACACGTTCGGCTGGCGCATCGCGGTCTGCATCTTCGGAACGCTGTGCGTCCCTCTGATGTACCTCTTCGCGAGACGCCTGTGGCCGAATCGCCTTTTCGCACTGGCGGCAGCGACGCTCGTGTGCTTCGACGGGATGTTCTTCTTGCAATCCCGAATCGGCATGATCGACATCTTTCCGATCTTCTTGATCCTACTCGGGTACACGCTGTACCTCGTCCACATCCAGAGTCGAACGCCGCGCGCCTCGATCGTGACCCTGTTTCTGCTCGGCATCGTGCTTGGGCTTGGCATCGCGTCGAAATGGATCGTCCTGGCAGCGTGGGCAAGCATCGTCTTCCTGCTCGTGGCCAGGGCCATCAGGCGGCATGTGGACGTTCGCATCGGCCCGCAAGACGATCCGATCTGGACGTGGGAGCGTGGGGAAGGGCCGGCAGTTGCCGGCGGCGCCCGCGCCGACGTGTATGTGCTGCTCGCGCTCGTCGCCCTGGTGGCGATCCCGCTCGCGATTTACTACGCGTCGTGGTACCCATTCTTCCTTCGCGGCCAATTCCAGAACCTGGCCGATCTCATCGAATACCAGCGGCAGTCGTACATCTATCACGCGACGCTGACCGCAACGCATCCCTACGGCTCACCGTGGTGGTCGTGGCCGTTCCTGTCGAGGCCGGTCCTTTACTACGCGGAGTACACGAACCTGGGCATCGACCACTGGACCGGACAGGCGCTCATCTCACGCATCGAGGACCTCGGCAATCCATGGATCTGGTGGACGAGCCTGCCGTGCGTACTCGCCCTGCCGTACTTCATCGTTCGCCACCGCAGCTTCCCGGCGACCGTGATCCTGATGGGATTCGTCACCCAGTACCTACCGTGGTCGCACATCAGCCGTGTGCTCTTTCTGTACCACATGTTCGGCGGGCTGATTTTCATGGTCCTCGCGCTCGCGTTTGTGCTCGCCCATGTCGCCACGCATATGCCGTCCGTCGGCCGCCGTGTGCTCATCGCACACCTCGGCCTTACGGTCGCGTTCTTTTTCTACTTCTATCCCTTGTGGACCGGGCTCCCGATCTCGATCGGCGCGAACGATCCAGGCCCGGGCACGCCCATCTGGGGCCCCAAGATGTGGCTCGTCAACTGCAAGCCGAACCTCCCGGCTTCGCAGCCGCAGCTGTGGTGCTGGAGCTGAAGGAAATCTAGATGGCCGAGGGCGCAGCTCGCCCGGCCGCGATGCCTTCGATCGGCCTGGCCGGTCGCTGGATCGGCGTTGGCGTCGTGCTGGTCTTGCTGCTCATCCTTGGACTGCTGTTCGGTGCGGCCGCGATCCTGCTGGTCGGCTGCGTGGTGGCGGGGTTTGGCATCACCTATCTGAGCAGCCTCGCTCTGAGCTTCGAAGAGCGCTTCGCTTTTGGCACCGTGCTCGGAGCGATGGCGGTTTCGGTGGCGAGCTTCGCCCTATCGATGCTGGTGCGCGACGTCACGCTGGCGACGGTTCTCACCGGCATCGCGATCGCGGTCGGCGTGGGGGTGGGGGCCGCCATCGCGAACCGCGCTCAAGCGACCGCGGACCTTCTGGACGCGATCGCGCGCTGGAGCTCGTCGCCGCGGACCGCGGGCCATCCGTGGCCGCTCGCGGCCATCTTTCTGGCGTGCGGCGCGTGGACGGTCCACTTCCTGCACCAGGCATACATCTTCAAACCCGAAGGACTGTGGGCCGGCTATATCAACATCTGGGGCGACTGGGCGGCACACCTCACCTTCGCGGGCTCCTTCGCGTACGGGCACAACTTCCCACCGCAGTATCCGATCGACCCGGGCAACAACCTCGGCTACCCGTTCATGATCGACTTCCTCGCCGCCAACCTCGTCCCGCTCGGCAGCTCGTTGCCTTCTGCGCTCGTGCTCACCTCCGGCTTGCTGGGCCTTGCGTTTCCGGCCGTCCTGTACCTTGCCGCCGCGCGATTCGCAGGCGGCCGCGCGGCAGCCGCGATTGCGGTCTTCGTTTTCCTGCTCAGCGGCGGACTGGGCTTCGTCTACCTGATCATCGACGTGGGCCACAACGGTCTCGGGGTGCTGGCGCATCTGCCCCGCGAGTACACGCTCGACCGCGACCTCAACTTCCAGTGGCTGAACCCGGTGCTCGCTTACCTAGTCCCTCAGCGCTCGACGCTGTTCGGCTTCAGCCTGGCGCTGATCGTCCTGGTGGTTGTGTGGCTTGCTGTTCGCGAGCGCCGCGGTTGGCAGGCGTTCCTATTTCCCGGTGTTGTGGCGGGCCTCATGCCGGCCTTCCACGTTCATGCGTACGGAACGGTCGTCGCGCTCGCCGCGTTCTGGGCAGCGTTCCACTGGCGGCGCGAGTGGCTCGCCTACTTCATTCCAGCCCTCGCGCTTGCCATTCCGGTCTTGATCTGGATGTGGCCGCCGGTCAACAACAATGCGTGCGGCGGCGGGTCCGCCGTCGGTGGTTACTGCCTGGAGGTGGGCTGGCTCTCGTATACGGATTGGCAGCGCGATGGCGTCCTCTACTTCCCGGTGGACTTCGCCTGGTTCTGGATCAAGAACCTGTCTGTGTTCATCCCCCTTCTCCTTGCCGCCCATCTCGCGCGGCGCCGGTTTCCTGACGCATTCGCGAAATGGTTTGCCCCGATGTGGCTGTGGTTCCTGGTCCCCAACGTGGTCGTCCTTCAGCCGTGGGACTGGGACAACACCAAGTTCTTCATCTTCTGGGCGCTGCTGGGCAGCATCGTGGTCGGCGGCCTGATCGCCGGGATCTTCCGGCGCGGGCCGGCCGGTATCGCGGTGGCGTCGGCGTTGCTGATTGTGCTTGGTCTCGCGGGCGCTCTTGACCTCGCCCGCGCCTCCGATGCCAGCGTCAGCTCATACGAGTTCACAGACACGAAAGGGCTGCAAGTCGCGGAGTGGGCGCGGCAGAACACCCGATTCGACGCGGTATTCGCGGTCGCGGACGAGCACAACAGCCCGATTCCGACCCTCGGGGGGAGGCGGGTCATGAGCGGTTATCCCGGCTGGCTGTGGACGTATGGGCTGCGCGACTACGTACGGAAGCAGGCGGACGAGGCGGCGATTCTTCGTGGGGACCAGAGCACGGCTGACCTGGTCGACCGGTATGGCGTCGGCTATGTGCTCATCGGTCCGCAGGAGCTGGCGCCCGCGCGGGCGGCGAGCCAGACGTACTGGCAGCAGCATGGGACGCTCGTGTATTCGAACGGCGAGTATTTCGTTTACAGGGTCTGATCCCGGGCCGGGAGTAGGCTGTCGGGCGTGCCCGACCCGCTCTCCGATCGCGCCAACCTGGCCGCAGCCCTCGACCTCGTCGCGCGCGAGGCCAAGGCGTATCTGGACGGCATCGATGAGGCGCTGGTCCGGCCGCACCGCAATGTCGCAATGCCCGACACGCATCTTCCCGAACAGGGCGTCGGGTCGCTTGCGGCGCTTTCCGAGCTGATCGAGGCGGCGAACGAAAGCAGCACCCGATCCGGTGGTCCGCGCTTCTTCCATTTCGTGATGGGTGGAGGAACGCCCGCGGCGCTGGCGGCAGACTGGCTGACGTCCGCGCTGGACCAGAGCGCTTACAACTGGGTCAGCTCGGCCTTCGCGTCGAGGTTGGAGCAGGTCAGCATCGGGTGGCTCAAGGACCTCTTCGGACTGCCGCCCGTGTGGACTGGCGTGATCACGACCGGCGCCACGATGGCGAACTTCGCGGGCCTCGCGGCGGCGCGCCGATGGTGGGGACTAGAGCAAGGCGTCGACGTCGAGGCGGCGGGGTTGAGTGGATTGCCTCCGATGACGATCCTGTCGAGCGGGTACGTACATGTAAGTGCGCTCAAGGCGATCGCGATGCTTGGGCTCGGTCGGGAGCGGGTGCGGACGCTCTCGCGCGACGGCGCCGGCCGCATCGACCTCGATGCGCTGGGGTCTGTGCTGCAAGAGCGGGACTCCGAACCCGTCGTGATCATCGCCAACGCGGGCGATGTCAACACAGGTGATTTCGATCCGATCGCCGACATCGTGGCGCTGGCGCGCAAGCATCGAGCTTGGGTGCATGTCGACGGCGCGTTCGGATTGTTTGCCGCGGTGTCACCGGCCACACGTCATCTCGTCGAAGGTCTGGAGCACGCGGACTCGGTGGGTGTGGACGGCCACAAATGGCTCAACGTGCCGTACGACTCGGGCTATGCATTCGTTCGCGACCCGGCGTTTCTCGCCGGCGCGTTCGGCGCTAGCGCGTCCTATCTCGGTGCTGAGGCGTCGGCGCGGCCGGTCTTTGGCAACCTTGGCCCCGAGATGTCGCGGCGCGCGCGCTCACTTGCGGTATGGGCGACGCTACGCGCTTACGGTCGCGAGGGCTACCGAGAGATGGTCGAGCGACACCTGCGACTTGCGCAGCGGGTCGCCGAACAGGTGGATGCCGCGCCTGACCTGGAACGCCTGGCGGACGTTTCCTTGAATGTAGTCTGCTTTCGCTACCACCCGGCCGGCGTTCCGGACGACCAGCTCGACGACCTCAACCGCCGCCTCGGCGAGCTCGTGCTCGAGGACGGCCGGGTTTACTTCGGGACCACCGTGTACGGCGGCACGGTTGCGTTCCGGCCCGCGATCGTCAACTGGCGGACGGGCGAGGAAGACGCGGACCTGATCGTTTCGACGGTCAGGGAGTTGGGAGCCCGAGCGGTCGCTCAGACTGAGGCGTCGCGGGCGTAGGGCTCGGGGCCGGCGCCGGCGATGTCGGGGCTTGCGGGACCTGCGGGGCCTGCGGGGCCTGCGGAGGCCGCGAAGTCTCAGGGCTAGGCTCCAGCACCTGCTCGATCCTGCGCGCCAACCTCTTCATCTCGCGATCGCCTCGGTCGAGGCGATTGACGATCTGCAGCAGGATCTCGTCCTGGTGCATGAGGTGGTTCATCAACGCCTTCAGCTCCTCTTCGGCTTTGACGTTGAGCTCGTATTCGTTTTGGGCGCGCATGCGGTCGCGGTCGGCCATGCTGTTCAAAGTCATGAGCACGACCGAGACCCAGATGGCGGCCTCGAGGCTGAAGACGAAATTGAGGAACAAGAACGGATACGGATCCCAGTGGCGGAGGAGGCCGATGGCGTTGAGCAGGACCCAAAGCAACATCAGGCCGACCTGGGCGAGCACGAAGATCCAGCTGCCGATGAGGCGCGCGAAATCGGAGGCGACGCGGTCGGCGAAGGTGAGCTTGCGGTCGACGTCGCGGTTGAGGTCGCGGACGGGGGGATGGTCGTGCTGGTGCTTGATCAGGTCCCGCGCGATGTCTTCGATTTCTCTTCCGATTGACATTTGGTCTTCCTTCTAGGGGGTTGCTGTGTCGCGTGGTGTGGCGCTCTAATTCGATAGCTTGGCTCAAAAGACCCTTGTCTGGCTACTGAAAGTAGGTTTTCAGCGGTAGTCGTGGGATCGTTGTTGGGGCCGCGGAACACCTTGTAGAGCCTGGATTTGGGTGGCCAGCACCGACCAGACTCCGTCCTGGCGCTGCATCACGCCGTCGATGACGAGGATCGGCTGGCGGTTGGCGACCTGTCGATAGCGGTCGTAGACGTCGGGTTTGATGGTCACGTTGACCTGCCCGAATTCGTCCTCGAGGGTGAAGAAGCGAATCTTCTTCGCTGTCGACGGAGCCTGGCGGGTGATGACGAGGCCTGCGACCCGGACCCTTCTGCCGCTCGGGATCGATGGGAGCTTGTTGCTTTCGAGCGCACCGAGCTGTTTCAACCGGTCTCTGCAGAAATGAATGAGGTGGTGGCCGGTCGAGAGATCGGAGATGCGGTACTCGAGCTGATTGATGTCGAAGTCGTCGAGCTCGGGCAGGTTGGGCGCTGCAGCCTTCAGCTTCAGCTCGGATTGGGATTGGATGCCCTTGCGCAAGCCATGGCCATGCCATCGCTCCTGCCAGCCCCAGAGCAGTTCTCTCCGCGTGTGGCCAAGTCCGTCAAACGCTCCGACCATCACCAGGTTGCGCACGGCGCGTGGGCCGATGGGGCGGCCGCGGAGGCGGTCGATGAAATTGTCGAATGAGGTGTAGGCGCCGCCGTTGACGCGTTCGGCGACGATCGCCTTGCGTCCATCCTCGCCAAGGTCGCGAACGTAGTTGAATCCGATGCGCATCGCGTGGGTGTTCTTAACAGGCAGGGTTGTGGGGGTTTCGAAATTTCCATACCCTGGCCGCAGGTCGGCCGGTTGGGGGAGGAAACCGGACAGAAGGGAGGGCCCCGCAGGGGTCTGTCGATTTT
>MNEW01000052.1:0-12113 GCA_001917895.1 Actinobacteria bacterium 13_1_40CM_66_12 | reverse complement strand
AAGCCCATCGGCTGGTTGTTGAGGAGGCCGCAGCCAAACTCGACCGCGTGATTCAGCTTCAGCCACGCAGTCTCATATGCGGTGCGCGCGAAGGCGGCAGCGTGCGACCGGCAGAATCCATACACCGCGAAGCCCTGGACGGCGGCAAACAGCATGTCCGCGACCTCGCGTGGAACCCCGTTGGCGAGGCAGCCGGCGATGAAGTCTCCCTCCAGCGATGACATCTCCACATGGTTGAGATGGCGGGTCATCGCCCGCCGGAACCCGTCCGCCCCGCTCGGTGTCATGCCAGCGACCCGCATCGCGATCTCGATGATCTGTTCCTGGTAGAGGATCACACCCATCGTGTCCGCGAGGATCGGCTCCAGCAGCGGATGCGCATATGTGACCGGCTCCCGACCCTGCTTGCGGCGGATGTACGGATGGACCGCGTTCCCCTGGATCGGTCCTGGCCGGATGATCGCCACCTCGACCACCAGGTCGTTGAAGCTCTTCGGTCGGGTGCGGGGAAGCGTCTGCATCTGCGCGCGTGACTCGATCTGGAACACACCGATCGTGTCGGCCTCGCTGCACATCTCGAAGACCTTCGGGTCGTTGAGCGGCAGCTGGTCGAGGTCGGGGCGAACGCCGGTCCGATCGCGGATCAGTTCGAGAGCCTCCGCCACCACCGACAGCGTGCGCAGCCCGAGCATGTCCATCTTGATCAGGCCCAGATCCTCGACGTCGTCCTTGTTGAACTGGACCACCCGACGGCCCTCCATCGTCGCCGGCTCGACCGGTGCGATGTCCACGAGCGGCTCGCCCGTGACCAGCATCCCGCCGTTGTGGATGGAGAGGTGGCGCGGGAAGTCCTGAACCTCGCGGCACAGCTCGAGGAACTGCTGCCAGCTCTGCGGCCTCATGTCCGGCGGCGGCACGGCGCCGGTCATCGAGTCCTCGACGTCCTCGGTGAACCAGCGGTCCACGCCCTTGGCCAATCGATCGACCAGCTCGGCTGAAAATCCCAGTGCCTTGCCGACCTGCCGTATCGCCATGCGTGGCTGGAAGGTGACGACGTTGCAAACCATCCCCGTTCGCTCCCACCCGTACTTGTCGTACACGTACTGGATCACCTGTTCGCGATGCTCGGTGGAGAAATCGATGTCGATGTCGGGCGTGCTCGTCATCTCCTCGTGCAGGAAGCGCTCGAAGAGCAGGTTGTGCTCGATGGGGTCGACGCGGGTGATGCCGAGCACGTAAGCGACGATCGAGTCGGCCGCCGAGCCCCGACCCTGGCCGGGCACGCCGTGCTCGCGCGCGAAGCGCATCAGGTCCCAGTTGATGAGAAAGAACTCGGCCAGCCCGGTCTTCTCGATCACCTCCAGCTCGCGCTGGAGCCTTTGGGTGACTGCGAGCGTGATCGGCCGGTACCGCTCTCGGACGCCCTCGAAGCAGAGCTTGTACAGGAATGAAAACGGTGTCTCACCCTCAGGCACGGGGTAGCCGGGAAAGCGGACCTTCCTAAAGTCGAGGTCGAGGTCGCACTCCTGGGCGATGTCCCATGGCGTCGCCAGTGCCTCAGCGTGCCCTTTGAACAGCGAGCGCATCTCGTCGCCGCCTTTCAGACAATGCTCGCTGTTGGGAAACAGATGTGCCCGCGCCTCCTCCAGGGTGGCGCGGTGACGGATGGCGACAAGCGCGTCGTGCAATCGGCGCCGCTGGCGGACGTGGTAGTGCACCTCGTTCGTGGCCACCGCCGGCGCGCCGCATCGCTTGGCCATCGCCGCCCGCCCTTCCAGCACCCACGAATCCTCAGGGCTGAGATGGTGATGGAGCTCGCTGAACACGGTTTCCTTGCCCAGCGCTTCCTGGAGCCCGCGCAGGCTCTTCTCCTCGTCAGTGGCGGTGAGATAGAAGAGGTCGCCTCGATGCCGGGCGACGGTCGCGAGTCCGGTCCGCGCCTCACCTTTAGGCTGATCGACATGGGCCAGGCTGATCAGCCGGCAGAGGTTGGAGTAGCCGCGCAGGTTGCGGGCGATCAGCAGCAGCTCGGCTCCATCGACCTCGAGAGCGGCGCCGATCAACGGCTTGACGCCTACCTTGCGGCAGGCCTGCAAGAACTTGACCGCCCCATACACGCCGGCGCGGTCGGTGATCGCGAGGGCGGGCATCTCCAGCTCGGCCGCCCGCATCGCAAGCTCGGCGGGATGCGATCCTCCGTCGAGGAACGAGAAGTTGGAGTGGCAGTGGAGCTCGACGTAAGGCGTCACCTTTGCCGCCGATTACTCGGCTACCACGTCATGGTGCTGCTCTAGTCATAGATCCGCTCCACGAACCACAGGTCGCGATCCAGGTCGTGATACAGCTCGCACAGCAGCTCACTGCCCAGCAGCACCTTCCAGTACTCGCGCACGACCAGTCGGTTCCACCACTCCGTCTCCACCTTCCATCGCGCAATAGGGTCGAGAGCGCCGTTGAGCGCTCCACATACGAAGGCGGGTGACCCGTCGGCGGCGAGCGTGAGCTCGACGGCGGCGGGTGGCGAGAGCAAGCGGGTCATCACGAAACCCAGTCGAATCGCTGCGTGGGGAGCGGGGAGGAGAGCAGAGACGGACGCGGCCTGCGCACGACATCGTCGCCGTGGCGTTCCTGCAGGCGCTCGAACGCGGCGATAACCTCTTCGCTCGTTCCGTCGTTGCCCGACCACAATCGCAATTGCCTGCGCCCCGCGGCCTCGAGCACCGGAAGCTCGATCCACAGCTCGGTGATCGGCGCGCGAGGCTGCCATTCCTTGACCCATCCACCGATCAGTCCGAACAGCTCGGCCGCGCTCGAAAGCGGATGGCGCACGGTGGAGAGCCGCTCATCAGGCTCGTCTGATTCGTAGACGAGCCGCACGCGCACTCGTTTCGCGCCAGCGCCACGAAGGCCAAGTTCAGCGGCGAGGTCGTCGCACAGCGCGCGCGAGACGAAGAGCAGCGCCTCACGATCTTCCACCGGCGGCTCGAACTGGCGATGCGCGCTCGTGAACTGCGGCGGGCGCCAGGGGATGAGCTCATTCGGCTCCGCGCCACGAGCGAGAAGGACAGCGCGCCGGCCTTCGCGACCGAGCTGGCTCTCAAGCTCGCGCGGGCCGATGGCCGCCACCGCACCCAGAGTGCGAAGGCCGAGCAGGTCCAGGCGTTCCAGCTGCTCTTCATCGAGTGGAAGCTCGCGCGAGGCGAGGGGAGCGAGGAAAGTACGCGCGTCCTCGACTTGCACGAGACGGCCGGGTCGCGCGCGAGCCGCCGCCACTCGCGCCGAAAAAGGTCCGGGCGCCAAACCGAGGCGCGGCTCGCGGCCGATCGCGGCGCGGAGCCGGCGCCGCGCCTCGCGGATTGATTCGCCGGGCTTGACGACGCCGCTCACGTCCAGCCACGCGATGCCCTCGACCCGCACTTCGACCACGGGTGCGAGGTCGTAGAGCGCGATTGAGATGAGCTCACGCAGTCGCGCGGCTGCAATCGGGTCACGAGCGATGAAAGTCGCCTGTGGACAGAGATGCTCGGCCTGTCGCAGCGGCATCCCCGGCGTAACACCGAACGGCAGCGCTTCTTCGGATGCTGCGATGACGTGTTCTGATTTATCGATGGGGGACTCCCCCCCGCCCCCTGCACCGACGACGACCGGGCCACCATAGAGGTCGGGGCGTTTCGCCAGCTCGAGATGATTGGTCAGACCGCAGCAGACACGCATTGCGACTCAGCCTTTTCAATCGGCACCTCGATGACTGGCCGAACGAATGGAAGCTGCGGCCCGATCGGGTAGCGGATCTCGAGCTCAGACTCTCCGAGAGGCGGGGCGACTCGATTCTTGAGACAGCGCGCGATCGTTCGCAGGCCAACGAGCTGACCTCGCTCCCAAACCCAATCAGTGCGCGTGAAGCCGAGGCTCAGGCTCGACGCGTGCGCGAACGCGCGCCCGGGAGCATCGACCACCCCGACCATCACCGACCCCGAGCGGTTGGCCCCTGCCTCCATGGGTCCGAGCCACTGCTCTGGGACCTCACCCATTAAAAGGATGAAGCCCGCGCCGGCTCGCGCCAGCGCCGTCGCCGCTTCTCCAGACGAATCGCGATCGAGCCGCACCACCGTCAGCGAGCTCAGCTCCGGATCGAAGGGAAGAAGCGCCCATGGATCGAAATCGCCGCGCGGATCGATCACCACCGCGTGCGCAAACTCGCGCGTGGCGGCGGCGAGCAGCCCCAACGCGAGTGTGAGCTTGCCGCAAGTTCCACTCCCGGTCAGGAGCGCGAGCCGCCCACGGGGCAGGCCCGCAATTCCGGTCAGGCGATCGAGCGGCGTATGGCTGGGCCAGGGCTGCGGGGGCGGCAATTCCGCCGCCCTCGTCAGCGCCTGGCTGCCAAAGCGGACCCGAATCGTATTGATGGCGTGTTCGAGCTGCTGCATTTCCTGCATCTTTCATTGCGGGCCTCTGAGAGCAAGACGCAGGCGAGAAGCGGAGGTGGCTACAGACTAACGAACATCTGTTCGCTAGTCAAGCCTCTTCCTTTCTTTATGCCGACATGGCATTGGCGGCCGGGTTTATCCCGGCCGCAACTTTGTTTCTACCTCACCAGCGTCGCGAGGAGGGAGGGTGAGCATGAGAGGGGACCCGTGGGTCCCCTTTCATAAATAGAGCGCCGGGGCTCCACAGAACCCCGGCGCGTTAACGAACGAACTTAGGTAACTACGAAAGAAGAAGTTGTTACTTCTTCTTCTTGGCGGCCTTCTTCTTGGCTGCCGGCTTCTTGGCTGCCTTCTTCTTAGCCATCATTCTTTACCTCCTTCGCTAGTGATACGGACCCGAGGTTCCATGGTTTGGCGGGCATGATTCTCTTGTAAGACGTCATGGACGATTTTTTCTGCACGTACCTCCTCTGTAACCAAACGGGTTTCGCCTCGAAGCCTCATCGATGAGGTCTTCGTGACATCGGCGGTTGTGCGAAATGGGCCGCTGACTCGCGTCGGGTCCGTCGCCTCTGTGGTGGCAACCACGAGCAGCATCGCCATACAAGTTGTGTTGATACATCGATTGCATCCCCCACGTCAAGAGATCGCTAAGATTTTTTTTCGTGCGATGCCCGGTGAAATGCTTGGAATGCGGCACATTCACGATGTCTCTCGACCTTTCGAAGGACCATCAGCACATCGCATGCGAGAAATGCGAAAGAGTGTGGTGCGCGGTGTGTGTCGCGCGCATCGAGGTGAAAATTTCGCCAGAGTGGTTGAAGCAACAGCGCATGGCTGAGCTCAACTGATGCGCGTAGTCCTCGGTCACGGCGCATCGGGCGACGCAGCGTCGATGAAGCCTTACGTCGTCGGCTTCAAGCGTCGCGGCATCGATGCGATCGCCGTCGATTTGCCCCGCGGAGGCGCTGAGCGAGCCGTGCCCGTCTTCATCAAGACCTCGGGCCGCGGTCACGACGTGATCGGCGGAGGCCAGTCGTTCGGTGGTCGCGTCTCGAGCATGGCCGCCATCGAGGCGGACTTCGGCGGCCTCGTCCTCTTCTCCTATCCGCTGCACCGTCCGGGATTCCCCGACCAGCTCCGCACCGAACACTTCGCGCGCATCAAGTGCCCGACCCTCTTCATGAGCGGCGATCGGGATCCCTTCGCGCGCATCGACTTGTTGAAAGAAAAGATCCAGCTCATTCCCAACTCTCGACTGGAGATCTTCAAGGGCCAGGGCCACGGCTTGCTCGCGGTGCTCGACCAGGCCCTCGACGTCGCCGCCGACTTCATAAAGCAAATCAAGTGACCGCGAGCCAGCACATGGTGCGGGCGAACCGCCTGAGGTTTCGAACCATGGTCGACGGCCCGCCGGCCGGTGAGATGTTCATCCTCTTGCACGGTTTCCCTGAAGGGGCGGAATCGTGGTCGCGCCAGGTCGATGCGCTTGCCAAAGCGGGACATCTCGCGGTCGCGCCGGACCTCCGCGGCTACGGACTCACCGATGCTCCTGTGGAAAAGGAGAGCTACGCCATCGGCCACCTGGTCGACGATGTCGCCGGGCTCATCAAAGCGTTCGGGCGAGAGTCGGCGCACGTCGCCGGCCACGATTGGGGCGCGATCGTCGCCTGGTTCTTCGCGGCGCGGCATCCCGAGATGACGAAGACGCTGACGGCGCTCGCCGTCGGACATCCCGCCGCGGTCGCGGCCGCCAGCCGCGAGGACGACGACCAGAAGGCGCGCTCCAGCTACATCCGGCTGTTCCTCATGGAAGGCAAGGCCGAGGAGGTGCTGTCCGAGGACGACCACCGCCGGCTGCGCCTGATGTTCTCGATCGGTCCCAACCCGGAGTCGGTGCCGAAGTCCGTTATCGATCACTTCACCAGGTCGTTGACCAGGCCTGGCCGTTTGACCGCTGCCCTCAACTATTACCGCGCCAACCTCAGCTCCGGCGGCGCGGCTTGGGAGCGGCTCGCGAACATAGGTCCCGTCAACGTGCCCACTGCGCTGTTGTGGGGCGACCAGGATCCCGCCCTCGGCCGGCGCGGTGCCGAGGCCACGGCCGCATACGTCGAAGCGGACTACAGGTTCGTTGTCCTGGAGGGCGCCGGGCACTGGCTGCAGTTCGAGCGACCGGCCGAGGTCAGCCGCTCCCTGACCGAGGCCGCAACTCGATAAGCTGTCACCCATGCTCCAACGCGGGGATGACAAGGAGCGCCGTTCGAGCCTGCGCCGGCTCGATGACATCCTGGATGCCCTCGAGCAGCTCAACCTTCACGACCGGACCGAGCTGACCGAAAGCCTGGCCGAGAGCCTGGTCTTGCTCGGGGTCGACGACCCGTACGGTCTTCCCATACCGCAACTCATCGAGAAGGTATGGGCCATGCAACAGCCGTACCTCATCACCATCGTGGTCGAGCGCAGGCGCCGCCGCCGCCGGAAGATCGATCCCAAGTTTTCGAGCGGCTCCGGCCTTGCATAAGATCTGAAGACCGCCGACTGGCTCGACGTCTTCCTGCGCATCGGGTCGCGCGTACGCGAAACGGTGCTACCACTCGCGGGCACCGAGTCGGGAAGAGCACAGCTGACGATCGGCGCGGGTGGCGACCGCACCATGGAGCTCGATCGCGCCGCTGAGGCCGACGTCTTCTCTGAGCTCGAGCAGCTCGCGTCAAGGGGTGAGCGATTTTCGGTCCTCTCCGAGGAGGTTGGGCTTCGCAGCTTCGGGGCCGATTACCCACTCGTGCTGGTGGATCCGGTCGACGGCAGCCTCAACGCCAAACAGGGCATACCGTTCTTCGCTGTGATGCTCGCGCTTGTCGATGGACCCCACATCGGTGACACCGTGGCCGGCTGCGTAGTCAACCTGGTCAACGGCGAGGCCTGGACCGCGGTTCGCAAACAGGGCGCGTGGCGCGGCGGCATCGCGATCGCACCCATGCCCCGAACCGATCGCGATCGCATCGAGCTGATCGCGCTCGAGAGCCTGCCGAGCGCGCTGCTCAAAGCACGTGGTCTCCTCGAGCAAGCGCACAAGATTCGCATCCTCGGGTCGATGGCCTTGGCGATCGCGCACACTGCTGCGGGCAGCTTCGACGCTTTCTGCGCGCCGATCCCCGTGCGCGTGTTCGACATGGCGGCGAGCCTCCTCATCGTCTCCGAGGCCGGCGGCGTGGCGACCGACGTCAAAGGCAATTCGCTGGCGACCCTTCCGTGCACCCTCGAAACGCGGACGACGCTTGTCTGCGCTCCCACCGCGGATCTGCATGCGATCGCGCTCCGCGCCCTCATCGACGACGGGTGATGGTCTTCGAGCCGCAGCGGACGGTCTTCGTGATCCTCAGCTTCGAAGGTCCGGACGTCTACAGCCAGGCCGGCGGTCTCGGAGTCCGTGTCAAAGGCCTGGCCAGAACGCTCGCCCAGCTCGGTTTCCAGACATACCTCTACTTCTGCGGCGACCCCGACCTCCCGGGCGAGGAGAGCCACGAGTCCGGCCGGCTCGTCTACCGCCGGTGGTGCCAGTGGATCTCGACGCGCCACCGAGGGGGCGTGTATGACGGCGAGGAGGAGAAGATCCGCGACTGGAACTCGAGCCTACCCCCCAGCCTCATCGACGTCGTGATCAAGCCCGCGGTCGAGTCCGGTCGCAACGTGGTCGTGATGGGGGAGGAGTGGCACACGTCGTGGTCGATGAATCTCCTTTCCGAGTCGCTCTACTACCGCGGCCTGCGCGATCGCGTGGTCATGCTCTGGAACGCCAACAACACGTTTGGCTTTCACCGCATCAGCTGGCCCGCCCTCGCGCTCGCAGCCACGATCACCACGGTCAGCCGCTATATGAAGTTCAAGGTATGGGAGCGCGGCATCAACCCGATCGTCATCCCCAACGGCATCCCGCGCGCGTCGATCCAGGATGCCGACCCCGATGCCGTGGCCGATCTCAAATCGGCCGCCGCGGCCGACCATTTCTGCTTCAAGATCGGCCGCTTCGATCCGGACAAGCGCTGGCTCATGGCCGTTTCTGCCGTCGCCTACATCAAGCGCCGCGGAAAGCGGGTGCGGCTGTTGATGCGTGGCGGTCGAGAGTCGCATGGTGGTGAGGTGATCAGCCACGCCCAGCACCAGGGCCTCAACGTCGTCCACGTCAACGCCCCCGCCGAAACGGCGGGCCTGTCCGCCGTCCTTCGCCAGTACCCGGTGGCCGACGTGGTCAACCTCACGAGCTTCGTCAGCGACCCGATGCTGGGCGTGATCTACCCGGCCTGCGACGCGGTGCTCGCCAACTCCGGCCACGAGCCATTCGGCCTCGTCGGCCTCGAGGTGATGGCTGCAGGCGGGCTCGCCGTCACCGGCGCGACTGGCGAGGACTACGCGGACGCGTATCGCAACGCGCTCGTCGTGGAGACGGATGAAGCGATCGAGCTCGTCACCGGGCTGAACCTGATCCAGCAGCGGCCCCGTCTCGCCGCGGCAATCCGGCGCCGTGGCCGCGTGACCGCCCGCGCCTACACCTGGGAGAAGGTGATCGAGCAGCTCCTGCTGAGAATCGAGTTCGCTGCCGCTCAGCAGGCGGTGACGCTGCCCAACGGCGCCCCGGAAAACGCAAAGACCCCCCTGCGCAGGATTCGCAAAGGAGAGTCGCCGCTTGGCTGAGAACTTCGTCGTCTACATGGTCGTCCACCAGCCGCGCCGTCTCAGGCTGCCGGCCCAGGTTGTCCCGGCCAAGACGGCGCCTGAGGCGATCCCGGATTTTCTATTCGACGACGCCCTCGACCGGCATTACTTCGAGCAGGTGGCCGCGAGCTCGTACCTTCCCGCGGCGACGATGTTCACCGACCTCGCCAGGCGCGGCTGGAGGATGTCGATCGGCTTCAGCGACTCGTTTCTGCTTCAGGCGGAGCGCTGGGGACCCCAGGTGCTCGACGCCTTCAAGAAGCTGTGTGCGGGGCCGAACGTCGAGGTCGTCAACGTCGAGCCCTATCACTCGTGGCTGCTCTATCTCGACATCGTGGCGTTCAAGGAGGCCATGCTCGCGGGCCGCCGGCGGCTGCAGGAGCTATTTCAAAAACCGATCTCGGTCACGGACACGACCGAGATGTTCATGTCCAACGACGTCTACTTCGCGCTTCAGCAGTGCGGCTTCGACGCCGCGTTCATGGAGGGCCGCGCCTGGCAGCTGGGCTGGCGCGAGCCGACCCATGTCTATCAGCACCCCATGCAGCGCCTCAAGCTTCTCGTCCGCCACCACGACCTGTCCGACGACGTCGGCTATCGGTTCTCGAACCGCTATTGGAATCACTGGCCGCTGATGGCCGGCACATATGCGGGATGGGTGCGCGAGACGTGGGGCGAGCTCGTGGCCGTGGGTTGGGACTTTGAGACCTTCGGCGAGCACCATCGCCGCGACACTGGGATCTTCGAGTTCACTCGCGCGCTCGCCAAGGAGCTGAAGAAGCGAAAAGTCCGGATGATGCTGCCGTCGGAGGCGGTCGCCGAGTTCGGCGCTCGGCATCTGGAGGTGCCGGTCAACGAATATGGGACCACATGGGCAGGCGAAGGCGGCATGGAGTTCTTCCTGGGCAACGAGGCTCAGCAGGGCCTTTTTCGGCTCATGCATCACGCTTATTCAAAGGCGAGGCTGACCGGCGACCCGCGCCTGGTGGAGATCGCGAAGTGGCTTCTCCAGTCGGACAACCTCCATCTCATCCAGTGGTTCGGGCGATGGGGAGCCGAGGCTGAGGTGAGCGCTTACTTCACGCCCGACGAATGGTGGGAGCTCGGCGCGCTCGGCATCCTGCGTGAGCAGCAGCGGGTCTATATCAACTTCATCCGGGCGCTGGATGAATACGCTAAGTAGCAGATGACCAAGCCACTACACGTCGCATTCGTCTGGCATATGCACCAGCCCTACTACAAGGACGACCTCACCAACACGTACCTGCTGCCCTGGGTGCGACTGCGCTCCGCCAAGGACTACTTCAAGATGCCGGCGCTGCTCGACGCCTACCCGAAGGTACGCGCCACCTTCAACCTCGTCCCTTCGCTCCTGGCCCAGATCGAGGACTACGGGAAGGAGGACTCGGTCGATCTGTTCCTCAACATCAGCAAGCGCGACGCTGCCGAGCTTTCGTCAGAGGAGCGCGCCTTCGTCATCCGGTGGATGCGCGAGTCGCCTCGCGCGCTCAGGGTTCAGCAGTCGCCGCGATACCTCGAGCTTGCCTCACGCACAGCGGACGCCCAGTTCACAACCCAGGACATGCGCGACCTCCAGATCTGGTTCAACCTCGCGTGGTGCGACCCGGCATGGGCCGAGTCCGATCCGCGGCTCGCGGAGCTGAAGCGGAAGGACCGCGACTACTCCGAACCGGACAAAGAACCTCTCTTCGAGGCGCAGATGGAGATGATGCAGAAGGTCATCCCGAAGTACAGAGAGCTGGCTGATCGCGGCCAGGCCGAGCTGACCTTCTCGCCCTACTACCACCCGATCCTCCCACTTCTGGTCCATGTCGATTCGGCCCGCACCGCCAATCCGCAGATCCAGCTTCCCGAGCGGCACTTCTCGCATCGCGAGGACGCGGAGCGGCAGATCGAGCTCGGCCAGGGGCTGTTCCAGCGCCTGCTGGGGCGACGCCCGACAGGCATGTGGCCCTCGGAGATGGCGGTGGGCGAAAGCGTGATCGGCCTGGCGACGCACGCAAACCTCGACTGGATGATCAGCGACGAGGAGGTGCTTTCACGCTCGCTCGACACGGACTTCCATCGCGACAACGAAGGCCGTGTCAACGCGCCCGACCAGCTCTACAGGCCGTTCCAGGTGGAACGGGAAGGGCGGTCGGTGGCGATGGTCTTCCGCGACTCCGCGATCTCGAACTCGATCGGCTTCGACTACCAGCGGATGTCGTCGGTGGACGCCGCGCGCAACCTCGTCGGGCGCATGAAGCGCATTCGCGAGCAGCAGGGCGACAAGGACTACCTGGCCGTTATCGCCCTCGACGGCGAGAACGCATGGGAGTTTTACCCGCGCGACGGCCACGACTTCCTCAATGCGCTTTACACGGAGCTCGAGGCGTCACCCGAGATCGTCACCACTACGGTCTCCGACTTCATCAAGGAGCATCCGCCGGAGCAAAACCTTCACCACCTGCATACGGGCAGCTGGATCGGCGCCAGCCTCGACACGTGGATCGGGGATCCCGAGCACAACATCGCCTGGGAGCTCCTCGCCGACACGCGGTCCTGGTTGGATGAGCAATCGCGGCAGCGGCCGCAGCTGTCAGACGCAGCGGCGCTCGGATGGCGCGAGATCCTGATCACGGAGGGGAGCGACTGGTTCTGGTGGTTCAGCCGCAAGCACGACTCGGGCATGGACACGATCTGGGACAACCAGTTCCGCCTTCACCTGCGGAACGTCTACAAGCTGATGGGGCAGCGCGCGCCGGCGCGCCTCTACCAGCCGATCATCCAGCGTGCGCCTACGCCCGAGCGCAAGGTGCCGGCCGAGAGCATGAGCCCCAAGTCGCGGAACGACTCGGCGTGGGGGAAGGCAGGGTACTTCGTCGTCGGCTCTGGCTTCGGCGCACTGCACAGGCCGGCCGGGATCGTCGAGCGTGTCCTGTACGGAGGCGACGCCGAGCGCGTCTACAT
>MNEW01000032.1 GCA_001917895.1 Actinobacteria bacterium 13_1_40CM_66_12 | reverse complement strand
CGACCTCGTGCACCTGCCCGCGCTCCTGATTGACCGCGGTGAAGTGCTCCTGGCGGTCCTCGGTCCATTTGACGGGCCGGCCGAGCTGCATCGCCGCGAACGGGACCAGCAGCTCGTCGGGGTAGAACAGCATGATCTTCGGTCCGAAGCCGCCGCCCACGTCTGGAGCGATGACGTCTACATCCGATTCGGGAAGACCGAAGAGCACAGCCAGGCCGCCCCGAATCGAGGTCGGCGACTGCGTGGAGTCGAAGACGGTGAGCCTGTGCTCGGCCTCCGACCAGCGCGCCCACACGGCGCGGCCTTCCATCGGGCTGGCGGCGCCCCGTTCGAACCGCAGATGCAGCTGCTTGCGATGGGGCGCGGCGGCGAGCGCGGGCTTCACGTCTCCCGCTTCCTGCAGCATCTCGGCCGCGACGTTGCCGGGGACGTCGGCGTGGACGAGGTGCTCCGCGACCGCGGCAACCTCCGGCGTGATCACGACCGGCAGCGGCTCGTACTCGACCTGGACCAGGTCGGCCGCGTCCTCGGCGATGTATCGGTTCTCCGCGACCACGAATGCGACCGCCTCGCCGGTGTAGCGCACGACCTCCGAAGCGAGGCAACGCTGGGTGCGGCCGTGGGTGAGGTTGGGATGCGGGATCAGGATGGGGAGGTCGGTGTGGCCGAAAGGCAGGTCGGCGGCCACGTATACAGCCTTCACGCCGGGCACCGCCCGCGCCGCGCTGACGTCGATCGACTTGATGCGGGCGTGCGCGAACGGCGAGCGAACGAGCACCGACTCCAACGCACCCTCATCGATGTCGTCGGTGAAGTGGCCGCGCCCGCGCAGCAGCCGGTCGTCTTCGACACGCTGCACCCTCGCCCCGAACCAACGCGTCGTCACTTGGACAGCTCGGCGGCGCGATGTACCGCACGGCGGATCGAGGCGTAACCGGTGCAGCGGCAGAGGTTGCCAGAGATGCCTTCATCGACCTGCTCGGGGGTCGGGTTCGGATGCTGACCGAGCAGGCCGACCACCGACATCACGAAGCCGGGCGTGCAGAACCCGCACTGGAGGCCATGGCATTCGTGGAACGCCTGCTGCACCGGGTGAAGGCGCGCGCCAGGGGCCGCCAAACCCTCGATCGTCGTCACCTCGTGACCCTCGGCCTGAATGGCGAGCATCAGGCACGACCGCACGGGCGCTCCGTCGAACAGGACGGTGCAGCAGCCGCACACGCCATGCTCGCAGCCCACATGAGTACCGGTGAGGCCGAGGTCGTGGCGCAGGTGATCGGAGAGCAGGCGTCGCGGATCGGCGGAGGCCGGGTGGACCGTGCCGTTGACTCTCATGCCGCGAACAGCCTGTCGGTCACGACCTGGACGAGGTGCAGTCGAAACTCTGGCGTGGCTTCTAGGTCGCCGCTGGGATTCAGCCCGCTTGTGGGGTTCTTGGGATCGGCCAGCACCGGGGTCGGAGCCACCCCGAAAAGAGCGAGCCGGTCTCCGTAGCGCACCCCGCCGGCGAGGGCAAAATCACCATGGCGGCGGGACTCCTCGGCGATCGCGTACTTGCCCGTCGACGCCGGGAACCAGGATTCGACCAGCAGCTCATCGGGCGCGAGCGCGGTTTCAAACACGCTGGTGAAGAAATCGGCGGCCGGGATGATGCGCGTTCCCCTAGTCGAGCGAGCGACGACGTGGCCGTTGAGCGCCAGCAGCGTCGCGGGCAGCTCCGATGCCGGGTCGGCGTGGGCGAGGCTCCCGCACACCGTGCCCCGATTGCGAATCACGCGATGCGCCACCAACCGGACGGCCAGCCCGAGCAGCGGGCACCTCTGCGCGACCAGCCTGGAATCCTCGACCTCGGCCTGGCGCGCGAGCGCCTGCACGACCACGCCGCCGTCCTGTTCGTAGATGCGGTTCAGGTTGGGAATCCGGTTGATGTCGACGAGGTGCGCCGGCCGAGCGAGGCGGAAGTTGAGCAAGGGCACCAGCGATTGGCCCCCGGCGAGCACCTTGGCGTCCTCCAGCGAGGCGAGCATCGAGCACGCCTCCTCGACCGAGGCCGGTACGTGGTATTCGAACGGTGCCGGCTTCACTCGATGATGGCCACGACGCGGCACGGCGATGCCTCGCCGCCCTGGAATCGCCACGGGAAGCAGCCCAGCGTGATCTTCTTGTCGAGCACCTCGTCGATGTGGCCGCCGAGGTTCTCGACGTGGATCACATCGTGGGGAAAAAGCAGCGTGTGCATGATCTGGTAATCGGCCTTCGGAAAGACTTCGTCGAGGCTCCGGCCGAGCTTCTTCTCCGCCTCCTCGGCCTCGTCGGCCCGGATGCGGCGGATGACCGTGTTCATGGGATGGTCGGCGCTCCCGGCGTCGATCGCGATCCACCGCACGCCGCGCTTCAGCACCCACTCGGCGAACGCGTGCGTCGGACCCGGGTGGCGGATGAAGTATTTCGTCTCGTCGACCTGGGAGCGGTCGGCCCAGTTCTCGGGATAGTGGCGGTGGTAGCCGGTGTGGATGACCAGGATGTCGCCGCGATCTATGCGGTGGCCCGTGTCTTTCTCCCAGCGCTCGAAATGCTCGGGACCGTAGAGGTCGTAGTCGCCCAGGCCCATCCGCTCGAGGTCTACGACGCAAGCAGGGCCGATCAGGAAATCGAGCGGCAGCTCACCGATGAACTTGCCGCCCGACAGGAAATGCGCGGGCGCATCGAGGTGGGTGCTGACGTGCAGCGTCATCGTGATCTCCTGGCCGCCGGCCTTGTCGAACGCGAGCCGTTTGATCCAGCGGATCGCGGGCCCGGCGTAGCCCGCAAACGCGGGAGTATGCAGCGAGAAGTCCTGGGTGAGGTCGATGAATTTCACCTGGCTTGTTCGGGTGTGCGCAATTTCGATCGCTCAACCTTACCCATCGCGTTCCGCGGCAGCTGCTCGACGACGACGACCCGGCGTGGACACTTATAGGTCGCGAGGCGCTCGCGCGCGAAGGCGATGAGCTCGCTCTCGTCGAGCTGCTGCGTTTTCGATGGCACCACGAAGGCGGTGACCTCTTCGCCCCAGGCCTCGCTGGGGACTCCGGTCACGGCCACCTCGTCGACGGCGGGATGCGTCTCGAGGACGATCTCAACCTCGCGCGGGTAGACGTTGAACCCGCCGGAGATGATCAGCTCCTTCAACCGGCCGCGGATGGCGAGGGTGCCGTCGTGGCCGATCTCGCCGACGTCGGCCGTCTTGAAGAACCCGTCGGCCGTGAACGCCTCCTTGGTCGCCGCGTCGTTGCGCCAGTAGCCCCTGAACACCTGGCCGCCCTTGAGCAAGACCTCGTCTTTCTCGCCGAGCTTCACCTCGACGCCGGGAAACGGAATGCCGACCCGGCCAGGCTGGCGCGGGCCTTCGTAAGGGTTGGTGACGACGATCCCGCCCTCTGTGATTCCGTAGCGCTCGACAGGTGCCTGCCCCAGCAAGCGTTCGCATCTCTCGAAAAGTGCCGGGGGCAGCGGCGCGGATCCCGAAACGAAAAGGCGCACGTGGCTGAGGTCTGCGGGGTGTTCCTCCAGCCAGTCGCACAGGCGCTGGTACATGGCGGGCACGCCGAAAAACATGGTCCCGCGGTCGGCGTCGTTTCGGGTCAGCTCGGTGACGACGCCATCGGGCGAGAAGTGGATGAGGGTGGCGCTGCCGCCGCTCAGCAGCGTGCCATGCAGCCCCATGCCGAGGCCATGCAGGTGGAAGAGCGGAAGGGCGTGGACGAGGATGTCCCGAGCGGTCCAGCGCCACATCTCGATCGCGCCGCGCGCCTGCGCCAGCAAACCCCCGTGGTCGAGGACGGCGCCCTTCGGCCGCCCGGTCGTCCCAGACGTGTAGAGGATGGCGGCCGGGCTGTCGGGCGTGAGGTCAGGCATCGCGGGCGGTGCGCCGCGCGGGGGATCGTGCACGTCTACTGAGCGGATGCCCAGCTTCCGCACGACCGCGGCGCGCTCGCCGTCCGCGATCACGATCGAAGGCTCGGCGTTGCCGACGATGTGCTCGACTTCGGCCGAGTGGTAGTCGGGGTTCATGGGTACCACGCACGCGCCGGCCCGCTGGGCGCCGAGGTACGCGATGACCCAGTCGAGTGAGCTGAGGGCGTAAAGGCCGATCCGGTCGCCGGGCGCGACGCCGAGGTCGCGGAGGCCGCCGCCGACCTGCTCGGCCTGGGCCTTCAGCTCGTCCCCGGTGAGCTGGCGATCTGCGGTCCGCAGAGCGATGTGCTTCCCGCCCGGCAGCAGCTCGACCGGAAGAATCCCCGTGCGGAGCCGGCGGCGGACCGCCTCGATATCCTCACGCGAGCCCACCACCCCCCTTGCCATGAGGAAAATCTAGCTCTTGTCCCGCTCCAGCACGGCGACGAGATTGCGCGCGGAGATGAGGCCGATCGGCTTGCCCTGCTGATCGACCACGGGCAAGTGCCTGATGCCCAGGGTCATCATCTTCAACGCCACCACCGCCACCTCTTCATCGGCGCTCACAGTCGCCGGGTCGCCGGTCATGATCACGTCGGCCTTGGCCTGTTGAGGGTTGACCCCGTCGGCGATGGCGCGCACCAGGTCGCGCTCCGTGATGATCCCGACCAAGCGGCCTCCGGACATCACGGCGGCGGAGTCGGCGTCTTCGCGGCGCATGCGTTTCGCCACCTCCGCCAGGCTGGTCTGTGGCTCGACTGAGAGCAGGCGCCCTGGCGGCACGTCTCTAACCTTCACTCAAATCACCTCATACCTGACCGGCACCATTCGCTGGCCACTCCTCGGTGGTCGGTTGTACCTGCGCTTTTGCCGCGGCGGTAGCCTGATGTCCTCGTGTGGAACCTCTTGATGTGGGATGAGCTTGAGAAAATGCGTGATCAGGTTGAGATGCGCCGCGCGCTTGTTGTCGGTCTCGACGACGTGCCACGGCGCCTCTTTGATGTCACAGCTCGCGAACATCCGATCCTTCGCCTCGGAATAGTCGACCCACCGGGCGCGAGCCTGCAGGTCCATCGGGCTCAGCTTCCACCGCTTGCTGGGATCGTTGATCCGGCCGAGGAACCGGCGCTCCTGCTCCTCGTCGCTGACCGACAGCCAGTACTTGATCAGGACGATCCCGGAGCGCACCAGCATTCGCTCGAACTCTGGACACGTGCGCATGAACTCTTCGTACTCGGCGTCCGTGCAGAAGCCCATGACATGCTCCACACCCGCGCGGTTGTACCAGCTTCTGTCGAACAGGACCATCTCGCCTGCTGAGGGAAGGTGCTCCACGTAGCGCTGGAAATACCACTGCGTGCGCTCCCTTTCGGTCGGCGCGGGCAGCGCGACCACGCGGCAGAAGCGCGGGTTCAGCAGCGCCATGATCCGCTTGATGACGCCGCCCTTGCCGGCGGTGTCGCGGCCTTCGAAGATGACCACCACGCGCAGATTTCGATGGCGGATCCATTCCTCGAGCTGTACGAGCTCGACCTGGAGGCGCCTGAGCTCTTTCTCGTAGTCCTTTTTCGTCAGCTGCTTCGGTGACTTCAGGTTGGCGCGACCACCTCAGCCGGCTCCGCCTCGGTGTCGCGCACGTGGCCCGGCCGCAGAATCTGGTAGAGGACGATCGCGCCCAGCGCCCCGATGCCCAGGTTGTTGATCTCGAATGAGCCGATCTTGAGGTCCGCTCCGCCGGCGGCGAGGATGAGCGGAATGGCCGCGACGGCGAGGTTGGCCCGCTTGGAGAAGTCGACACGGGCGTCGACCCAGATCTTGGCGCCGATCACCGCGATCAGGCCAAACAGGTAGAGCTCGATCCCACCCAGGACGCTGATCGGGATGCTGAGAACCAGGGCCCCGAACTTGGGGATGAATCCGAGCAGGACGGCGGTGATGGCGGCGACGATGAAGACCCAGATCGAGAAGACGCGCGTGATGCCCATGACTCCGATGTTCTCGGCGTAAGTCGTTTCGCCGGTGCCGCCGAAAATCGAGCTCACGATCGTGGCGAGGCCGTCGCCCATGAAGGTGCGGCCGAGGTAGCCGGACAGATCGCGCTTCATGATCCCGCCGATCGCGAAGACGTGGCCTGTGTTCTCGGCCACCAGGACGATGGGGATGAACCAGAACAGGCTGAAGGCCCGGACCGGGTCGCTGAAATCAGGGAAGGTGAGCTTTGGGTATCCGAGCCAGTCGGCGCTGCCGATTCCGGAGGTGTTGACGTGGCAGCCCGCGGCGGCCGAGGCGCATGCGCCGCCGGCGGCCTGGTCCAGCCCCGCGACCAGATATCCGACCACGACACCGATGAGGACTGGAAGCAAGCGTGGAAAACCGCGCAGGTACACGGAGGCGATGGCCGCGGCGAGGAAGGTGATGGTGCCGGTGACCAGCTCCTTCTGGAAGTTGGTGACGGCAACGCCGGCCAGCGCGATCCCGATTACGGCCACGACCGTGCCGGTCACCACCGGCGGCATCAGGAATCGGATGACGTTGATGCCGGCGAAGTGGACGACGACTCCGATCAGAAAGTAGATGACGCCGGCGACCAGGATCCCGGCGAACGCCAATCCCTGGTGCTGGCCGGGCCCGCCCTGGATCGCGAGCACCGCACCGATGAACGAGAAAGACGAGCCGAGGTAGCTGGGTACCTTGCGGCCGGTGACGATGAGGAAGATGAGCGTCCCGATGCCGCTGAAGAAAATCACGGTGTTCGGGTTGAAACCGAGGATCAGCGGGACCAGTACCGTGGCGCCGAACATCGCCATCACGTGCTGAACCCCTAGGAGGATGGTCTGCGGCCATGGCAGCCGCTCCTCCGGATAGACGATGTCGCGCTCCCGCGCAGCAGATGCCACAGCCATGGCGCCTACCCCCTTTTGTATGCGCCCCGACTTCCGATGTGGTCGGGGTCCCGTCCCGCGGGTATCCTAGCCGCCCTTGGCGAAATTTGGCTGTCTACCAGCTGTCGTGCTGGACGGCGCGGAGCTTCGAAGGTTTCGGGGCGACCGCCGGCGGGTCGCTGACGACGACGACGGGGATGTGCCGGCACGTGTCATCGGACCGAAGAGCCTGGATCAAGGCGAGGTTGCCGAGACCCGACGCTCCGAGGTGGGCGAAGATGATCTTCGGCGCGGTCTGTTTGGCCCGGCTCAAGGCGTCGGCCTGATTGAGGGCCACGAACACGGTGTATCCCTGACCCTCGAGACGCACTTGATGTTCTGAGCGCGAGGCGGGCTCGTCATCGACCAGCAGAGCGATGTGATTGGCTTCCATGCGCGAAACTTCCTATCTCCTTCTTTGGTTAAGGGATCGGCAGGTTCACGGGAGGAAACGCCAGCCTGTCGGGTTGTGTCGGGTTGAGAAGAGTCTAGGGCACTTACCTGGCAGCGACGCTTCGAGAAGGCCATCGCCGGCCGCGATTGTTCCCGCGGCTTCTTGCGTTAACAGGACGCGGCTGGGCCGGCCGCGACGAATATGCCGGCCGGTGCTCTTGGTACTGCCAGCTGCCGTCGTCGAGGAAGCGCTTCGCGTCCAGCTCTCGAATGTCGGGAGCGCCCTGGCGGCTGAGCTTGACCCAGGCGAGCTCGTCCTCGGGGGTGACGAAGGTCAGCGCTCGTCCCGCGACGCCCATACGGGCCGTGCGACCGACCCGGTGGGTGAGCCACTGCGCCGAATCGGGCATGTCGAAGTTGACGACCAGGCCGACGTCGGCGACATCGATGCCGCGCGCGGCCACGTTGGTAGCGACGAGAACCTGGCTCCGGCCTTCGCGGAACGAAGCCATGGCGCGGTCGCGAATGGCCTGCGACAGGTTGCCCTGGAGCTCGACCGAGTTGTGGCCGAGCTGGCGTAAATGTCCGTTGAGCTTCGACACGCCGTGCTTGGTGCGTCCGAACACGATCGCCGAGCCGCCGTGGCGCTTCAGCACGCGGCTGAGTGTCTGCAGCTTGAGGTCACGGTGCACCCTTAGAAGTCCGTGCTCGAGGTCCGCTTCCTTCTCGGTTTCAACGCGAACCTCAGCGTGGTCGCGGGTGTGCTTGTCGATCATCCGGGTCACCCACGCCGGCATCGTCGCCGACGCGAGCACCGTCTGCGGCTCGTAGGTGAGGCCGAGAAGCTTCTCGACCGCCGGCGCGAAACCCGCGTCGAGCATCTCGTCCGCCTCGTCGAGCACCAGGTACTCGACCCGGGACAATGAGACCTTGCCCTGCGTGACCAGGTCGAGGATCCGGCCCGGCGTCCCGACGACGACGTCGACTCCGCTCTTCAGGGCGACCCGCTGGGTGGCATAGCCGACGCCGCCATAGAGCACGGCCGAGCGCAGATCGGTGGCCAGCGAACGGAGCACCTTCTCCACCTGCAGTGCGAGCTCTCGGGTCGGTGTGACGATGAGAGCCCTTGGTCCGGCGCCACGCCGGGGCAGCTTCTCGATCATCGGGATGAGGAACGCTAGCGTCTTTCCCGACCCGGTCGGCGCCTCGATGACGACGTCCCGTCCTTGAATGATGAGGGGGATGGCTTGCGCTTGAAC
Source organism: Actinobacteria bacterium 13_1_40CM_66_12 (assembly GCA_001917895.1). The sequence goes on along the minus strand of MNEW01000032.1, from coordinate 10,523 downwards.
CGGAACCGGTTCGGTGATGCCGAGGGCGGCCAGGGCCGCGAGTGTATGCGGGCGCACGCCCGCGTCTGCGAATGACTGCAACGTTTTTCTCCTGATCCTCTCCAGGGTCGTATTGGCGCGGCGATCAGGACACCGTCCAAATGACGGGAGAGAGGACCCGAGCGAGCGGGCCGGCAAAGCCGGCCGAGGTTTATCAGTCTACGTGATTGGCGTGAGCGCCATCTCTTTTCACGTGTTTGTCCCAGAATTCACCCCGACTTTGTACACATATCGCTTCAAACAGCTCCTGCAAAAGGGCAGTCCAGGATTCTTTGCTCTCTACGTCTTCGGCGATGGCCTGGTCGAGGTGGCCCTGGGGGGGTGTCGGGACCGAGCTGGACAAGAAGGGGACCGGTTTCACGCTCCGTCCTGAAATGTGAGGCTGGAACACTCGATAAGCGGTGCTGATGGGCCGTGCGAACTCTTGACTTAACGAAGCATTTCGCCAAGCACGTGGGAATACAGTTTGCGTCGTGTCAAGTGGCGAGCCAGAGGGCCAGATCGACGACGCCGGCCGCCTGGCTGCGATCGCGGCCGCATCGGCCGCGTTCAGCGATGCGGTTCCAGACATGGAGGCCCTGCTGGCCATCGTCGCCGAGCAAATATCGCGCACGACCGGGGATTTCTGCTCGGTGGTTTTGCTCTCGCGTGATGGCCGGCAAATCGAGCCGGTAGCCGCATTTCACCCGGATCCGGCAGTGCTGCAAGACGCAGCCCAGCGCCTCGGCGTACCGATGGAACTCGACGCCGCGGGGCCATGGAAAACAGTCCTCACCGAGAGGCGGCCGGTTGTCATCGACATCGATCCCGATCACCTGCCCGCGAACATGGCTCCGCATCAGGCACGTCACATTTCGAAGTGGCGCATACGGCAGGCGGCGATGATCCCGATGGTCGCCGGCGACAGAGTCGTGGGTGGGCTCAACCTCAATCGCATGGAGGGAAGCGCTCCCCTTGGTGAGGACGACCTCAAGCTTCTGGAGAGCTTGGCGACGCGAGCCGCGCGCGCGATCGCAATCGCGCAGCTCATGCGCGAACAGAGGATGACCGCGAGCGAGCTCGAAACCAATGTGGCGGAGCGCACGAGGGAATTGAGCGCGACCAGCCAATTCCTCGACTCGATGATCGAAAACATCCCGAACATGATTTTCGTCAAGGACGCCAAGGAACTCAGATTCGTACGCATCAATCACGCGGGCGAGGAGCTGCTCGGTTTTTCACGCGATGAGCTGATGGGCAAGAACGATTTCGACTTTTTCCCCGCCGACCAGGCGGAGCTCTTTGTCGCGGCGGACAGAGCGACGCTGCGCAATCGGCGGCTTGTCGACATCCCGGAGGAGACCATCCAGACCAGGAACAAAGGCGCACGAACGCTGCATACGCAAAAGATTCCCATCCTGGATGCAGCCGGCGAGCCGTCCTTCTTACTGGGGATCTCCGAAGACATCACCGAGGCCCGGATCGTTCAGGAAGCATTGCTGCAGGCACAGGCGGAGGCCGAACGAGCCAATAAGGCCAAGAGTCAGTTCCTCGCCAGCATGAGCCACGAGTTGAGGACCCCGCTCAACGCGATCCTCGGCTTCTCGGAGCTGCTCAGCGACGACACGAGCGACAAGTTCGACAAGGGGACGCGCCGCCGATTTCTGGATCAAATCCATAGCAGCGGCCAACATCTGCTACAGCTCATCAACGACATCCTCGACCTCTCGAAAGTGGAAGCCGGACAGATGGAGCTGCACCTTCAATCGGTTGAGCTCGGAGAGTTGGTCCAGGAGGTTCGGGCGAGCATCGAACCTCTGGCCAGGAGCAAGGCGATAGTCCTGAACACCGAGTCATCTCGCGAGCTCAGCCTGATCGCCGACTCGGCGAAGGTGAAACAGATGCTCTTGAACCTAGTCTCCAACGCGATCAAGTTCACGCCCAGCGGCGGCCGCATAGACATTCGAGTCCGCCGGCTCGAGTCGTGGGTGGAGATTGCCGTCAGCGACAGCGGCATCGGGATTGCGAAGGAAGACCTGGGCCGCCTCTTCGCTGAGTTCCAGCAGCTGGATGCCGGCCCGGGACGGCAGCAGGAAGGAACCGGTCTGGGCCTCGCCTTGACTAAACGTTTTGCGGAACTGCATGGCGGCCAGGTGATCGTGGAGAGCGAGCTGGGAAAGGGAAGCACCTTCACCCTGCGTTTACCGTTGCAGACACCAGCGCCTCGGGTGTCTCGAGCGCCGGCTTCGGTCGCCCCGTTGCACGTCGCATCGATCGACCTGGATCGGCCGCTGGTCCTGGTGGTCGATGACAATCCCCAGGCGGCGGAGATTCTGTCGCGGCACCTGGAAGCCGGCGGATTCAGGACCGAGGTCGCGCGTACCGGCTCTGAAGCCCTGAGCATGGCCGGCGAGTTGAAGCCGGTGGCGATCACGCTCGACATCCTCCTGCCTGAGGTCGATGGCTGGGAGGTTATGAGCCGACTCAAAGCCGACCCAGCCACGCGGGACATCCCGGTGGTCGTGGTCTCGGTGGTCGACAAACCGCTGCTCGGCCGTGCCCTCGGCGCGTTCGACTACTTCGTCAAGCCCGTGGACGGAAAGGCGTTGTTGTCACGGTTGAGCCGGTACACGTTCACGACCAAGGTGAAGAGCGAACCGGTCCAGGTGCTGGTCGTGGACGACGAGAAGGCGAACCTGGACATGCTAGAAGCCCTCCTCAAACCGGCGGGCTTTGGGGTCCTGAAGGCAGGCAGCGGGCAGGAAGGAATCGACATGGCCAGGTCTGAGATGCCCAGCCTGATCCTGCTCGACCTGATGATGCCCGGCCTCAGCGGATTCGACGTGGTCGAGGCGCTTCGAGGCGAGGAAGCGACGCGCTCGATACCGATCATGGTGTTGACCGCGAAAACCCTCACCGAGGATGACAAGAGAGCCCTCAACGGCCAGGTGGCCGCCATCTTTCAGCGCAATTCGATGGCGGGAGCGGAGCTGACCGGTTGGCTTCAAGGCATAGTCGCCCACCGGCGAAACTAGGGGCTAAAACACTCGAAAAGGGTTCGGATGGTGGGCCGGGGCAGACTCGAACTGCCACATCCTTTCGGAGGCGATTTTACAGACCGTTAGGCTCACCAATGCCCAGCCGACCCACGATGCCCGCGCCGCGAAGACCAGCCGAGACCGTAGGGCTAAATGGTAGCCCAACGCCATAATTCACCTCGTGTCGCGAGGCTACGCCCGCTACGTCCTCGCGGTGATGGTCGCGATCAACTTCCTCAACTACATGGATCGCTACGTCGGCGCCGCGATCGTGACGCCGATCAAAACCGAGTTCCAGCTCAACGACGCGCAGATTGGGCTGCTGGCCACCGCCTTCCTCCTCGTCTACGCAATCGCCGCCCTGCCCTTCGGCTACTTGGGCGACCGCTCCGTGCGCAAGACCGTGATCGGCGTCGGGGTGACGATCTGGAGCCTCGCCACGCTGTTCTCCGGCCTTGCCGCCAACTACGTTCATCTGTTCCTCAGCCGCGCAGCGGTGGGCATCGGTGAGGCCAGCTACTACCCCGCTGGCACGTCCCTGGTCTCCGACTACTTCCCCAAGGAACAGCGCGGCCGCGTCATGTCGATCTGGGGTGCCGGCAGCGTGATCGGAATCGCTGCCGCTTATGCGGGCGGCGGGTTCGTCGCGGACCACTACGGCTGGCGCACCGCCTTCTTCATCGCCGCGCTGCCCGGCTTGATCCTCGCGATTCTTGCCTTCACCATGCGCGAGCCCCTACGCGGAAGCATGGAAAAGGTCGGGTCCGCGGTCAGGCGGACCACCGACGCCAGCGCGCGCACGTTCGTCAACCTGATGCGCATCCCGACACTGCGCGCCGCGATCCTGTCGCAGACAGTGCTGTATTTCGTGCTCGCCTCCAACGCCTTCTGGCTGCCGACCGTCCTGCACCGGCGGTTCGACATGTCGGTCACGGGTGCCGGCCTCCTTTCGGGCGGCGTCCTCGTGGTCGGCGGGCTGATCGGCACGCTGGCCGGCGGCTGGATCGCGGATCGCCTTGCCCGCACGCGCCCGGCCGCTCACCTCGAGGTTGGGATCGCAGGCTTTCTCATCGGCGCCGTCTTCATCACGATCGCGCTCATCGCGCCCCTCAACGTCGGGCCGGTTCCGGTTTTCGTGCCTGCCTTCCTGATCACCGTCATCGCTCTCTATCTGCAATCCGGCCCGTTCACCGCCGTCTCGCAGAACGTGGTGTCTCCGGCTCTGCGCGCCAGCTCCGTGACGCTGCTTTTGTTCGTCTCACACGTGTTCGGCGACTCGCACTCGACATTCGACGTGGGCTGGATCTCAGACCACGTCCACAGCATTCAGCTGGCGCTGCTGATCACCTCGCCGACGCTGCTGGTCGTGGCCGCGATCGTGGCATCGACCGGCCTGAGGACTGTGAAACCGGACACCGAGACGATGGAGGCTGCCTGGGCAGCCAAACCAGGAGAACCCGCGCCCGCTCTTTAGTAGATGAAGCCCACCAGGCGGGCACCGAGCTGACCGGGCCTGATGGTGCGCTCGTCGATCACGTCGAACGCAACCCAGTTCATCTCAGTCACCACCCAAGACCCGTCCGCATTAACGGCTTCGACGTAGGCCACGTGACCGGCCCAGCTCTCCCAGGTGACCATGATCGAACCGACCCTTGGAGTCGGGCCCACCGGGTAGCCCTGCGCCGCCGCGTTCTGGTACCAGTAGCCCGCGTCACCGCGCCACGTCACGTTGCGCTTCGTCGCCACGTAGTAGGTGCACCAGCCGACCGGGAACCCGTTGGCGGTGTATGGGCCGAGGCAGCATCCGAGCACCTTGACCGGGTAGCCGCCGCCCGTGCCCGAGCGCATCAGCAGCTGGTACAGCGCCGGCGGTGGCGGGAATGCGCCGCCCACGCCGTTGGGGATGACCAGCGTGGAACCGGCGGCCAGCTCGGTGCTGCGCAGCCGGTTGAAGTCGTAGATGCTCTGGGCGTCCACCTGGTACTTGGTGGCCAGGGCGTCGAGCGTGTCGGTCGCCTTGACGGTGACCACGACGCCGGGGATCGGCGGGATCACGATCTGGTCGCCGGTGGAGACCGAGTCGTTCGAGAACAGGTTGGTGTTCGACCAGCGAATCTGGCTGACGGTGACATGGAACTTGGTCGCGATCGACGAGAGCGTCTCGCCGGCCGCAACCGTATAGCCGAACGACTTGTGGCTCATCGGCGCCGCGGCCGGGATGGCGACCGGCTTGATGATCGTGCTGTAACGGCCCAGCGACACGTCGCCCGCTGTGCCGCCCTCGGTCGCGACCACCGCCTGCGCGTCGACGGTTCCGAGTCTGGAGGTGAGATAAGCGGGGACGTGGCGGTCCATCGACGCGTATGACGAAATACCCACAGCTATCGCAAGCACGACAGCATGTGTCAGATATCGATGGACTCGCAAATGTCTACCCCTAAACGTTGCGATCGTTGTGAACCAACCCGCGGGCGCGGCCGGGTCCCCAGAGAACGGCGGTCACCGTAGCAGACCCCCACCAAGTCCGTCAACCCGCTTGGACTCCACCCGCAACCGAGCGAACGCCAGTTCGCCTCCCCCAACCGAACTCACGTCCAGCTTAAGATTGGCGCGATTTTTGGCGTTCGCGCGTACGAAAGTTCGTACGGCCAAAACGGATCGACGCCGCTTGGAAAGCAAGCTGAGGCGCAGCTTCATGGGCGGTACAACGGTCGGTGGCCGCCCAACCTTGCTTGAGTTCGAACTGCGGCGCTACGGTCCCCCGCGCACGTAGATCGTCTGCCCGGAGACAAATCCCGACTCATCGCTGCACAGGAACGCAATCACGTTTGCGATGTCCTCCGGCTGGCCGATCCGGCGGAGCGGAATCTGCGACGCCGCGCCGAGCTTGAACGTCTCGAAGTCCATGCCCATGCGCTCCGCGGTGGCGCGCGTCATCCGGGTCTCCACGAAGCCTGGAGCGACCGTGTTCACGTTGACATTGAACGGCCCGAGCTCGATCGCGAGAGTGCGTGCCATGCCCTGGAGCCCTGCTTTGGCTGCTGAGTAGTTGGCCTGCCCGCGGTTTCCCAACGCCGACGTCGACGAGAGGAACACCATCTTTCCGTACTTCTTCTCGACCATGTGCTTCTGGGCCGAGCGGGCGCAGAGAAAGCTGCCCTTCAGGTGCGTGTCGATGACCGCGTCCCAATCCTCGTCGGTCATCTTGAAAAGCAGGTTGTCGCGGATGATCCCCGCGCACGTGACGAGGATGTCGAGCCCCCCGAGCTCCTTGACAGTGAGCTCGACCATCGCTTCAACCTCGGTGCGAACGCTCACGTCACAGCCTATGGCGAGGGCGCCGATCGGGTCGGCCACCTCGCGAACGGGCGCCTCGTCGAGGTCGGAGACCGCGACTTTCGCGCCTTCCGCCGCCAAAAGCCGTGCCGTGGCGGCGCCGATTCCGCGCCCTCCTCCGGTGACTAGGGCGACCCGGTCTTTGAACCTCATTCGGTTTCCGTGTCCAGCGCGGTGCCACCGTCCTTGCGCGGGTCCGACGCGCCGTGGAGGAAACCGTCCTTCTCGCCGACGATGACCTGCGGCCGTGAGAAGTAGGAGTCGTAGTTGAGCGTCCGCCGGGTCACCGCGTAGCCGCGCCGCTCCAGCCCGCGGCCGACCGCCGGCGGGATGCGGGCCTCGAGCTGCACCACATCGCCCTGGAAATCGATCCTCGGCGCGCTCACCGCTTCGACCGGCGTCATGGCGTGGTCCAGGATGTTGACGAGCACCTGCAGGATTCCGGTCACGATCTTGGTGCCGCCAGGCGCACCGATGCAGACGCGCAAGCGGTCGCCATCGAACACCAGAGTCGGCGTCATGCTGGTCGCCCGTGTCTTGCCCGGCCGCACGGAGTTCGGGTTCCCGGGGCGCGGGTCGAAGCAGTTCATGTAGTCGTTGAAGCCAAAGCCGAGGCCTGGCGTGACGACACCGCTCGCCGACCCGAGCGTGTGCGTCAGCGACACCGCGTTGCCGATGTCGTCGACCACGCAAACGTGAGTCGTGTCGGGCCGATCCTGGACCCCGCCCGCTGCACTCCCTGCACCAACAGCCATCCCTGCCACCTCACGCGCCTTGGCCGCGTAGCCCTTGTCGGCGAGCGCGCCTGTGGGCACGTCGATGAAGCGCGGGTCGGCGACGTGAAGGTCGCGGTCGGCGACCGCCCATGCCATCGCCTCGATGAGCAGCCGGGCCGCCTCCGTGCTCGGCCATCCGTGTGAGCCGATGTCGAATCCCTCGAGGAAGTTGAGCATCTGCAGGAGGGTGATTCCGGCGGCGGGCGGTCCCGCCGCCATGACGGACAGCCCTCGATACGTCCCTCGCAGAGGCTCGGTCACGTTGACCCGGTAGCCGGCCAGGTCTTCCTTCGTGATGAACCCGCCGTTGGCCTCGAAGTCGGCGGCGATCCGATCGGCGATATCGCCCTTGTAGAAGACGTCCGGTCCCTCGTTCGCCAGCCTCTCCAGCGTCCGGGCGAGGTCCGTCTGCACAAATGGTTCGCCAATATCGAATAGTTCACCATTTCGCATATAAATCGCCCTGGCGGCGGGCGTGGCCTGGATGCGCAGCCGGTTCGGCACCACGTCCGGTCCGTAGTCGGTCGTCCAGTAGCCGTGCATGTACCCGGTCACCGGGAACCCATCACGCGCGAGTGGGATCGCGGGCTCGATCGCCTGCGCCCACGTGATCGTGCCGTACCTGGTCAGCGCCTCGGCCAGCCCCGCCACGGTCCCCGGCACGCCCACCGACTGATAGCCGACGTCATTCACCCATCCCTGAAGCACATAGCCGTACCGATCCGCGGCCTGACGGACGAAAAGGTGCTCCCACTGGTCCTCTCGAGCCCGCGAGCCCGCCGTCGCATAGAACTCGAGGAGCGCGTCGCCGCTCTTCGGACCGTGCACGAGCATCACCCCGCAGCCGCCGATGCCGCACATCTGCGGGTCGAGGACGCCCTGCACGAAGGCGCACGTGACGGCAGCGTCGACCGCGTTGCCCCCACGCCTCATGACCTCGAGGCCGATCTCGGCCGCGGCCGGCTGCGGGCAGACGATGATCGCCAAGGGACCTAAAGATTAAGGCGGGCTCGGCCACGAGGCCGGGTCGTGCCCCACGTTCGGCACGCTTCCCGTGCGCCAGTAGATCCCGCGACGCCGCTGCATCAGCTCTTCATCGACCAGCAGCCGGCGCAGCGCCGCGAAGTCGGGATGGCGGCGGCTGATTATCCGGTTCACCTCCGCCTCCGCGTAGCGGCGGCCGGGCTGGAAATTTTCCACCAACCAACGCAGCACGGCGAGGCGCTTCTTGCGCTGCGCTGGAATTCCGAGCAGATGGCCGCCGGGATCGACGAAGTTGGCCAGCACACGCTCGTCGTAAGTCGTTTCCTTAAGGCCCACTCTCACTGAAGGTTAAGACGGCCGGCGGGCTGCAAGACACCCCGCGCGGGCTCGTTTTAAGTGTCAAGTGAACGGGCTCCCGATGGAGGCGCTCGGTTCCACGAGAGAGGGGGTTTTCGCATGCACTCGTGCGCTTGGCTGGCGCGGCGGCGGATGCGTGGGCAGTCGCTGGTCGAAACAGCGATCACGCTGCCCGTGGTGCTGCTGCTCGCGTTGGGGGTGACCGACATCGGGCGCGCTTTCTATTACCGCGAAGCCGTCACCAACTCGACGCGGCAGGCCTTGCGCGTGGCGGTATCCCCGAGCCAGCAAGCCACCGCCGACGCCATCTGCTCCGGCACCGGGAGCGGCCCGCTGGCCGTCACGGTGACTTCGCCGATTCCGCCCTCAGGCGGTTCCATCGCGACGATCGCCAACGAGGCGGCGCTGGAGAGCTCCAACAACGGCACCCCCGCCGGCTCGGTGATCGCGGGCGCGACGCTGTCAGTCACGTTCCACTGCCTCAACGGCGCCGCCGTCACGAACGCCAACGCCAACGGCGGCGGGCCTCAAAGCGCGGGCGCGGATTCGATCACCGCGACCATCACCGACACCATGCGCATCATCACGCCCCTGCTGTGGCCGGTGATCGGCACGCAGATATCCATCACGGTGAGCTCGTTCCAGCGGAGCGAGTACTGATGTCGAGACAGAAGGGCCAGGCGCTCGTCGAGTTCGCGCTGGTGTTCCCCATCCTTTTCTTTCTGCTGGCTCTCACCATCGACCTGTTCCGCGTCGACTGGGTGACTACGACCGTCGCCGAAGCCGCGCGACAGGGTGCTCGACAGGTGGTGGCCAACGCCGATCCCTACGACAACCCCTTCGGAACCGCAGCAGGCGCGTGCTCCGGCACGACTCAGGTCAACGCGGCCAACGGCAGCGGCTGCCTCACGAGCGCGCGGGTCTACCAGACGGTGACCAATGTGCTCGGCGGCTTCAGCTCCGGCACGAACCTCGCCGAGGCGTCCCCGGCGAACTGCCCCAATCCGGCAGTAGGCCACGCGTCGGTGTGCATCTATCCAACCGAGCAAGGCGCCGCCGGCAGCTACGTCAGCTGCGCCTCCGCGCGCAGCGCGCTCGGCCGCGACCCCGCCCCTGGCGAGCTGGGAGCGCGCGCGCCTGAGTACAGCAGCCCTCAGTACAGGGGCTGCTTCCAGATCGTCGTGACCGTCATCTACCGCTACAACACGCTCGTCCCCTTCCTCGGCAGCGCCACGCCGAACTTCCTGAGGATCGCGTCTTCCACATCGATGGTTGCGGAGTACTGAGCTGATGGACAGACGCCGTCGCGAGCGGCAGAGCGGCCAGGCGATCGTGATCGTCGGAGCGATGATCATCGCGCTGACCATCCTCGGCACCATGGTGTTCGACGTTGGCCTTGCGATGTCGGACCGCCGCAACCTCCAGGCGTACGCGGACGCCGCCGCGCTCGCCGGGTCGCGGTCGTTCGGGCCGGCGGGCCCCGCCCGGGCAAACTACGTCGCGCTCCAATACCTCGCGCCGTCGCTCGGTTTCACAGTCCCGGTGGGCGCTTGCGGAGGGCCCACCATCTGCCCCGCGGGCACTTACTACGTGACCGGCTACACGGTCCAGCTCGCCGACAGGTATCGCGTGGGCGGGATCCTCAACTACCCGAGCGTTCTCGACGTGCTGCTGCAGCACCAGCAGCCGAGCATCTTCGCGCGCATGGTGGGCTACTCGGTGGTCAACACCGGCGCGTCCGCGCGCGCGACCAAGCCAGGACCCGAGTTCAACGGCGCCGATTATGCGGTCGCCGCGTTGAGCGGCGACGCCATGATCAACGGTGGAGGCGCCGCGTTCCAGACGGTGACAGGTCCGGTCTACGCGTACGGCAGCTTCGGCGCCAACAACGGTCCGCACTCGACGGGCGTGCCTTCACAGCAAACCGATTACGACGGCAGTCCCTGTCCGGGTCCGCTCACCAACCAGGTCGACAATGGCGGCGGATCGAACGGGCTCAACTACCACACCACCG
>MNEW01000037.1 GCA_001917895.1 Actinobacteria bacterium 13_1_40CM_66_12 | reverse complement strand
GGTGCCCACGGCGACGGAAGCGTTCGATCGCGTGCTGGGCGATCGCCGCAACCAGCTCGATCGGCAGCGACCGGACGTCCATGTCACCGCTGGTGAGCTGATCGACGTGCGGGTGCCTGGGGGCACGATCACCGAGGGTGGGCTCAGGCTCGACGTCAGCGTCGGCATCCAGTACATCGAGTCGTGGATGCGGGGTGTGGGCGCGGCGGCAATCAACAACCTGATGGAGGACGTCGCCACGGCGGAGATTTCCCGCTCGCAGGTGTGGCAGTGGTGCCGTCACGCGGCACGTCTCGCCGAAGGTGCGTCGGTGACGGCTGACCTCGTGCGTGAGATCGCAGACGACGAGATGGCGAGCCTGCGCACGCGGCATGGCGAAGAGCTATGGAAGAAAGGGCGATTTGCCGAAGCGCGCGAGGTATTCGAGGAGGTTGCGCTTGCCGAGAGCTTCCCGGCCTTCCTGACGTTAGTAGCCCAGCGTTACATCGATTGAGGTAACGGGCCCGCTACCAGGTCAGGGAATCACCCGGGGCGGAGCCGGCGGTTTGCCCGGCAACCTGCGCCACTGCCGCGGCCCGACCCCGTTGTTGGGGTTGCCCGGTACGAACGCCACCGCCGAGGGCTTGACCATGCAGTTGTCCTTCCGAACGACGCTTCGCTCACCGCCCTCGTGGTGCTCGATCACGACCGTCCTCTCCAACACGGCGCGCACGCGTACCTGCTGGCCGTCGACGATCGCGTTGAACCCACCGCTGACCTCGTGGTTCGGGGGTGGGACGATGCTGGCGAGCGAAACGAGATCGACGATTTTGTTCATGTGCGGGCTTCCTCGGGCTAGGCGGCGGTTCTGTAGCCGCGGAAAATGAAAGTGCCGAGCGCGTCGTTCGGCAGCAGCGAAGTTTACCAGAACGTTCACAGCCTTCCGCCGGACCCGCGCACAAGCGTGGGCGACCCCAAGACGCCTTAAGCGGCTGGGTTGTGCTCCTGGAGACGCAACTGCCGGGCCGCTTCGCGGCCGCGCCGGGCTGCTTCCTTGCTCGCCAGGTGGCGAACGCGGACGTGGGCGGGGTCGACCAGAAGCCGCCGCCGGTTGACCAGAACCTTCGGCTCACCAGGGGCCGGCTCGATCACCGCCGTACGCTCCAGCACGGCCGTCACCCAGACGCGCCGGCCGTCGACCTCGGCCTCGAAGTCGGGGAGGATCTCGTCGTCCTCGTCCATAGAAACGCTGTCCAGCCGGACCAGCTCAGCGCGGCTGGACGGCTCCTCGGTTGCGGGTTTTCGGTAGGAATCCATGCTCATATGCCAAATACCCGATCGCGAGCACCACCAAACCCAAACCCAGCCACGGAAGTAGATACGCCGGGAAGATACCGAACAGGTCCCGAACTCGCGGTCCCAAACGGCGCCCAACCTCCAGGAAGATCGCTGCCCAGATCGTGGCGGACAGGAGTACGCACGGTATGAATACTCGATACGGAACGTTCAATATTCCCGAAAGGGCCGAGATCACGATCCGCATCCCCGGGATGTGGCGGCCGATGATGATCGTCCAGGGTCCCCAGCGCTTGAACGCCGTTTCGGCTCGGTTGAGCTTGTGTTCGGTCAGCCCGATGTACCGGCCGTAACGTCGGATGAATGGCCGCCCGTACTTCCGCGTAATCGTGAGGTTGCAGGCGCTTCCCACCACCGCCCCGGAGACAACGGCCACGTACGCGAGCAGATATGGGATCGCTCCGGTCGTCGTCAGGTAGCCGCCATAGGCGATCGCCGCATCACCCGGCGCCGGAAGGGGGACCCCTAGCTCCTCGAGAAAGATGACGAGGGACAGCCCGCCCGCCTGGCGCTGCAGGATGAAGATCCGGATCGCATGGGTGAACGGCCTCAGCCAGGATGGTTCTTGCAGCCACCCGGGAAGCGAGCTCGCTAGATGGGCTGCCAGGAACAGCATTGGTTCATGGGCCGACTCCAAAGGCCCTGGCGCGGATTATATGTGTGGTCCCGGGACCGCCTCCGCGGCTAGCGATGAAATCAGCGACGCCGGCGGCGCCCAGACCAATTTGGTCTCGAATGCAGTCTCGAAATGACGCGCGTATCTGCGCGCCGCGGCCTCGGTCTCGATTCGCTGCCCGGTGAGCGCGGCCACGGACGTCGGACGTTTGTCAGCATGTCCGCAGGGAATGATCCCGTCGAAGTAATCGAGGTCGGTGGTGAGGTTCAGAGCGAATCCGTGGCTGACCACCGAGCGGTTCAGCTTGATCCCGATCGCGGCCACCTTCTCGCCGTTTGACCAGACGCCGGTAAGACCTTGTCCACCCGGCTCGGCCACAATCCCCAGCTCGTCCAGGTAATCGATCAAGGACTGCTCGAGCTTTAGTAGGTATGCGGGGATCGTTAGTCCAAAGTGCGCGAGGTCGAGGATCGGGTAACCGACCAGCTGGCCCGGACCGTGATAAGTCGCTTCGCCGCCGCGGTCGGACCAGATGACGTCCACCTGGCGGCGCCGGCGCTCGTCCTCGTCCCATAGCAGGTCGTCGGCGCCGCCGGCTTTGCCCAGCGTGAAAACGTGCGGGTGCTCGAGCAGAAGGAGCGTGTCCGGCGTGCTGCCGCCCCGCACGCCGGCCACCATCTCGGCCTGGAGGTCCCAGACCGCGCGGTACGGCCCGCTACCCAGCCAGGAGGCTCTTACGGTCGGGGACTTGCTCATCAGCGTGGTATGAGGAACGGACGAGTGGGCCGGCTTCGACGTGCTTGAAGCCGATGGCCATCGCCTTCTTCTTCAATTCGACGAACTCCTCGGGTCGGTAGTAGCGCACGACTTCGGCGTGCTTCTTGGTCGGGCGCAGGTACTGGCCGACCGTGAGGACGTCGATGTTATGCGCGCGCATGTTGCGAAACACCTCGAGCAGCTCGTCTTCGGTTTCGCCGAGGCCGACCATCAAACCCGATTTGCTCACCATGTGAGGCGCCAACGCTTTCACATGGCGCAGCAGCGCGAGGCTGTTCGCATAAACCGCCTTCGGCCGGATCCGCGCGTAAAGGCGAGGCACGGTCTCGGTGTTGTGGTTGAAGATGTCGGGCCCTGCTTCGACGACGGTTCGCACTGCTTCGAGGTCGCCTTGAAAGTCCGGCGTCAACACTTCGATCGTTGTCTCTGGGCTTCGGCGGCGGATAGCGCGAATCGTGCGGGCGAAGATGCCTGAGCCACCGTCACGCAGGTCATCGCGATCCACTGATGTGATGACCGCATGGCGGAGTCCGAGCTCCGCCACCGACTCCGCGACGCGAAGTGGTTCGCCGAGGTCCAGCTCCGAAGGCCGCCCCGACGTCACGGCGCAGAACCGGCAGGCGCGCGTGCAGACGTCGCCAAGGATCATGAATGTGGCCGTCCGCCGGTTCCAGCAGTCGAAGATGTTCGGGCAGCGCGCCTCCTCGCACACCGTGTGCAGGCGACTGCCGCGAACGATCTGCTTCAGATCCTTGAAGTTCTCGCCCTCGGTCACGCGCACGCGGATCCACGACGGAATCGCTTGGGGTGTGAGTGGAGTCGTGCTGCTCACAGCTTGATGCTAGACGCCGTCCATTCCTCGAGTCGCTTTTTGATGAAACCGAGGAACTGGCCCGCCATCATGCCGTCGATGATGCGATGGTCGAAGCTCAAGCACATGTTCATCATGTTGCGGACGGCAATCCCATCGCCGATGACAACCGGCCTGCGGACGATCGACTCCGTGGTGAGGATGGCCGCCTGGGGCTGGTTGATGATGGGCTGCGACGCGATCGAACCGGTCGAGCCGGTGTTGTTGAGCGTGAACGTGCCCCCCTGCACGTCATCCGGCTTGAGCTGTTTGTTGCGCGCGCGTTCGATGAGGTCGTCGAGCGACCGCACGAGGTCGGTGAAACCGCGCTGGTCCGCATCCTTGAGGACCGGGACGATGAGCCCGTCGGGGATCGATACAGCAATGCCCATGTTGATGTAGCGCTTGAGGATCACGCCTTCGTCGGTCCAGGTGGAGTTGAGCCAGGGAAACTGCTTGATCGCCTCGCAGACGATCTGCACCACGAACGGGATGTACGTCAGCGCGACGCCGTGGCGGGCCTTGAAGCCCTCCTTCTCCGACTCGCGGTAGCGGACGAGGTTGGTGACGTCGATCTCCTGCAGCGTCCAGGCGTGGGGCGAGGTCGCGAGGCTGCGGACCATGTGCTCGGCGATCGAGCGCCGCCGTTACCAGCTCCGGCCACCGCAACCTCGGCCGCCGGCGCGGCCGCCACCGCAACCGGAGGGGCTTCCGCGGCTTTCGACTCCGCCTTGGCCGGGGCAGCCGGGGCAGGGGAGGCGCCGGCCACCTCGATCTGGGCGATCACCGCACCAACCAGCACGGTTTCGCCCTGGGCGGCGGTGATCTTGACCAGCTTGCCTTCGAACGGCGACGGGATCTCGGCGTTGACCTTGTCCGTGACCACCTCGACGATGGGCTCGTCACGCTTGACGAAGTCCCCTTCGTTCTTCAGCCACTTGTCGACGGTGCCCTCGGTGACGGATTCACCGAGCTGCGGCATTTTGATCTGGGCCAAGCCCATGCCGGCTAGTTTACCGGCGGGTCGAGGCAGGGACCATCGAGCGCGTAGTGGCGGGGATCGGACGCCCCCACCCAGAACTGCAGGCCGAGAGCACCTGCAGAACTCGGCCCCGACGCCCGTCCCCTATGCATAGCTAAGCCCGGGCTACGCCGAATGTCTGTAGGACGTTCATCTCATCCTTGGGCGCCATTACAAACAGCAGGCGATACGTTCCCTCAATGGAGGTGTAAATGGAGACTGCGACTGCCGTCATGTTGGGGGTGTTCATCCTTGTGGTGCTCATCACCCTGTTCGCGCTCGTTTTTCGTTTGGAGCAGCTCGAATCGCGCGTGGTGGAGGTCCCGGAGCAGGCTGTTCGCAGTGAACCGTTGGCCGTGCACTGGCTGGTTGAGGGCTACTGCGTGAAGGACCGGAGAAGGGTCGAGATGATGAACCCTCATCCGATCTTGATGGTGAACGGACGGCCCGCGACGGCGGGGACTTGCCCGCATTGCGGAACCAAGATCTTCAAGATCAGCAAGTCCTTCGGGGTGGTCGAGGCGATAGCCCGACGGCGCGAGGATCTCCAGTTGGTGGCGAACGGGCGCCGGGAGGTGGCCTAGACCGAAACCCCGCGGGTTTGAATTGGAGGCGACGCCCAGAATCGAACTGGGGATGGAGGTTTTGCAGACCTCTGCCTTGCCACTTGGCTACGTCGCCCCGCCCTTCGTCACCCGATTCTACCTTCGCTGCCGCCAACCTCAGGGACGCACCACTACGCTAGGCGGGCGAATTGGAAGAGCAGGAATTCCGGGACGTCATGGCACGAACGGCGGCCAGCGTGGTTGTCATCAGCGCTCGCTCTGACAGGGGGTTTCGCGGCCTGACCGCTACCAGCCTCGTTTCCATCTCCACCGACCCCCCGATGGTGCTCGTCGGCCTGGAGCGGATGACGGTCACGCGCAAGGCGGTCATCGAGTCCAAAGCGTTCAACGTGAGCGTCCTGACCCGCGCCCAGGAGTTCATCGCCGAGCGCTTTGCGGGCCGCGCCCCCGCCGTCGCGGCCGCCTGGAACGACGTCCCTCACCGCCTCGGCGCCAACGGCCTGCCCCTGATTGACGGCTGCGCCGCCTGGCTCGAGTGCAAGCTGGCCCAGGTCCATGAAGCCGGCGATCACGACATTTGCGTGGGCGACGTGGAGGCGGCAACCAAAGGCGATGGGGAGCCGCTCATCCTGTGGGACCGCTCCTTCTGGAGCCTTCGCTGAGTGTCCCGTCCCGGAAGTTCCTTGCATCTTCGCGGCCTAGACGGCCGGGCGCCCGTCTCACCCCACCGAATCTGGCGATTCCGCGGGGACCCCGAGAGGGGCGCTGAAGCCTGCGTCGAGGGGCCTGGCGCCGCGTCGTCGCGCATTCACGATGCGCTCCTCCTTGCGCCACCCTCTCCTTGGCTCCGGCCGCCGATGCCGCGAAATATGCGGCGGACCTCCGGTACGGGACACTAGAAGGGCAGCTCGTCCTCTTCCATCCCGAAGTGATGGCCGACCTCGTGGAGGATCGTCTCGCGTACCTCCTCCACCAGCTCTTCCATCGAGTTGGCCGCGCGCTCGTGGGAGCGCTTGTACAGGGTGATCCGCTCGGGCATGCCCTCGCCCGCGCCCAACGCGGTCGCGCCCTCGTAAAGGCCCATCAGACCCTCGGGCGAGCTCTCTTCAATGATGAAGATGGTGTTTTCGAGGTACGGCTTGAAGTCATCCGGGATCGAGTCGACCGCGGCCTGCGCCGCCGCCTCGAATTGCTCCATGCTCACGTGCACATATAGATGATGAGTGACATCAAGAACGTGACCGTCGTCGGCGCTGGGACCATGGGCTCGCAGATCGCGCTCCAAACCGCGCTCGCCGGCCGCTACCAGGTCACGCTCGTGGACGCGGTCCCGGGACAGCTCGAGCGGGCGCACACCCAGAACCGCAAGCTGCTCGACCGCGCGGTCGAAAAGGGCAGGCTCACCAGAGAGCGAGCCGACGATGCGCTGGGCCGCATCACCGACAGCAACGACCTCGACGAGGCGGCCAAACGGGCGGACCTCGTCATCGAAGCCGTCATCGAGGACTTCGACACAAAGAAGGGCGTTTTCACAACCCTGGGAAAGTCGGCGAAGCAAGACGCGATCCTCGCCAGCAACAGCAGCACCATCGCCATCAGCCGCCTCGCCGACCTCACGGGCGATCCCGCACGGTGCTGCAACATGCATTTCTTCCACCCGGTGACGGTCATGCAGCTGTGCGAGGTCGTGAAAGGACCGAAGACCTCTGACGCCACCATCGTGGCGGCGACCGAGTTCGTGCGCAGCATCGATCGGACGCCGGTGGTGCTCAACAAGGAGATCTGGGGCTTCATCGTCAATCGGATCCTCTTCGCGGCATCGGAGGAAGCGATGCATCTGCTCGAAGGCGGATACGCGAGCGCCAAGGACATCGACATCGCGGTGCAGAAGGGCCTCAATTGGCCGATGGGGCCGTTCCATCTGCTCGACTTCAGCGGACTCGACATCTTCTATGGGGCGATGAAGGATCGGCACCGCCAGGGCGAGGGCGGCGACGCCCCCGACGTGCTGCGCAAACTGGTGGAGGCGGGAAACCTGGGCCGCAAGACCGGCAAGGGGTTCTTCGAGTACGAGAAATAGGCGCGGGGGCAAAATAGGGTCGCCCCCGTAGCCCAATGGCAGAGGCAGCCGGCTTAAACCCGGTCCAG
Source organism: Actinobacteria bacterium 13_1_40CM_66_12 (assembly GCA_001917895.1). Next base: position 1,026 of record MNEW01000037.1, on the reverse strand, counting down.
CGCGGGTTCGACCCCCGCCGGGGGTATGCCAACTAGAATCGTTGTGACGTGCCGATCCACCTCGAAGAAGACCCCGACGAGCCAGACGAGCCGGATCAGCCGACACCGGGGGATGGCGCGGCTCCGACGGCGAGCCCCATTCCTTCGGTCGGTATGCCGACGCGCGAGTGGGAGTACGCGACCCGCATTCTGACCGTGGCTCAGATCGTGGACGGCAACAGTCTCGTGAAGACTCTGAAAGACGCTGGTGCGGATGGCTGGGAGCTGGCTGACGTGGTCGACGGGGGGGAGAAGCGCGTGCTCCTGATGAGGAGACCGAAACGCTCGTCGCAAGAGGCGCGGCGCGTCGGATTCGCACCTCCCAAACACAACTGACAACCCCGGCGCCGCGGAGGAAGCGGCGAGTCCTGGTCGTCGAAGACGACGCACCGATCCGCACCCTTATCGCCGAGGTCATCCGTCTCCAGGGCCACGACGTGCTCGAAGCCGCAAACGGCGCGCAGGCGATCGAGCTGGCCGCGAGCGGCGAACCCGATCTCGTGCTCGTCGACTGGGTGCTGCCCGACATCAGCGGCACCGAGGTGATCCTCGAGCTGAGGCGGCAGGGGCTCACCGGTCCGGTCGTGATGTTGACCGCGCGCTCGGCCAAGATGGACGAGGTGGTCGGGCTCGAGGTCGGCGCCGACGACTACATCACCAAGCCGTTCGATTCGCGGATCCTCGCTGCCCGCATCAACGCCCACCTCCGGCGCGCGTCGCTGGCCGAATCGGGCGGCGGGCGGGAGGGCTTGCTCACGGTTGGCGCCCTTCAGATTGACAATGCTGCGCGCCGCCTGAGGTTGGGCGATGACGAGATCCCGCTGACCATGACCGAGTTCAACCTCCTGGCGGTGCTGGCCGCCAACCCGGAGCGGGTCCTGACGCGGGCGCAGCTCAGGGACAAGGTGTGGGGCTACCCCCACGACCTCGACGATCACTCGGTGGACCCCCACGTCCAGCGCCTGCGCCGAAAGCTCTCCGAGTACA
>MNEW01000001.1 GCA_001917895.1 Actinobacteria bacterium 13_1_40CM_66_12 | reverse complement strand
CGACCATGAGATTGCTGGCGGGATTGCTTTCCGCGCAACCCTTCGCTTCCGAGCTGAGAGGTGACGAGTCTCTGTCGACTCGGCCTATGGACCGGGTTGTGACCCCGCTGCGCGAGATGGGCGCGGACGCGCAGTGGCCGCCGCTCATCGTCGGCGGCCGGCTGCCCCTGCACGGGATCGAACACCGGCCAGCGTTGCCGAGCGCGCAGGTCAAATCAGCGGTGCTGCTGGCAGGACTGTTCGCGGAGGGCACGACCGCCGTGGTCGAGCCGGTCGCCACGCGCAACCACACCGAGCTGATGCTCACCGCCATGGGAGCGGACGTGAGCGTGGAAGGCCTCCGCGTCGAGATCCGGCCCGCAGCTCGCCTCGCTCCCCTCGACATGGAGATCCCCGGCGATCTGAGCGCGGCGAGCTTCTGGCTCGTCGCGTCCAGCCTCGTGAATGGGTCTCGCCTGCGCATACCCAACGTGAGCATCAACCCGACGCGGAGCGCTCTCATCGATCTCCTTCGTGTTTCCGGGATGACGATCGACATCGATGGAGCGCGATCGGTGAGCGGCGAACCGGTTGGCGATCTCGAGGTCGGAACCGCAGCCGTGCTCCGCCCGGTGTCCGTCAACGGCACGATGGCGGCGGAGATGATCGATGAGCTACCAGTGCTGGCCGTCGCGGCCTCGCAGCTAGCGGGAACGAGCCACATCACTGGCGCTGCGGAGCTTCGTGTCAAGGAGTCTGATCGCATCGCGGCGATGGCCGATGGTTTGTCCGCGATGGGTGCGGACATCACCGCCGTCGACGACGGCTGGGTGGTCAAGGGCCCGCGGCACCTGGAAGGAGCGCGCGTCAGATCGCATCGGGACCACCGCATCGCGATGGCGCTCGCGGTCGCGGGGCTGCTCGCCGACGGGACCACCGAGATCGAAGATGCTGAGTGCGTGGAGATCTCGTACCCGGGTTTCTTCGACCAGCTGGAATCGTTGTGCTGACGCTGCGTTCCGAGCTGGACATCGAAGTCCTCTGTCTCGAGCTGTACGAGCTCGAGGTCACCGAGCCCCGCGACGACTTCGAGCTGGAGGTGGCGCGGGCGATGCAGGCGGCTCGATCTGTCGAGGTCGGCGACGTGGGTCGAGCACGCGCGCTGTACCGCCGGTTCGGCACCGACCCGACCAAGGTGCGGCCGTCATCTGAAGCACTGCTCCGGAGGATGAAGAAGGGCGAGCCCTTTCCGCGCGTGAACTCGTTGGTCGACGTCGCCAACGCAATGTCGGTTCAGCTGCAGGTGCCGGTCGGGCTGTACGACCTGGAGAAGATCCGCGGCGACGAGCTCGTGGTGAGGCTGGGCAAGGAAGGCGAGAAGTACACAGGCATCGGCAAGGAGCGCGTGAACCTCGCGGGCCGGATTTGCATGGCGGACGCCGAAGGGCCGTGTGGCAATCCGAGCGCCGATTCTGCGCGGACCATGATCACCACGGCGACCGAGCGGGCCGCCTGGGTCTACTACTTGCCGGTCACCGACGAGGAGGTGGATCGAACCGCAGAGCTGATCGCCGTGTTTGGCCGCGGTCTCGTGAGAATGGCCGCTCTTCCCACGCCATGAGGGCAGCCGCGGAGCAGGTCCTGTGCGTCAGGCGGGAGGACATCTTTCCCGACGGCGCCTGGAACGACTTCATCAGCGAACGGCTCGATTGGTACCAATCGGTGATCCGCGCCCGCCACCTGTTCAAGCCCCGCGCCGAGGTCGAGGACGACCCGAGCTACCAGCAGATCATCCCGTACGTCGTTTTCCGCCACGGCAACCGCTACCTGCTCACGCATCGCCTGCGAGCATCCTCCGAGCGGCGCCTGCGGAAGCAGTACTCGCTGGGCGTCGGCGGTCACATCAATCCCGGCGATCTCGAGGGAGGCGATCCCATCCAGGACGGCCTCAAGCGCGAGTGGGAGGAGGAGGTCGTCTATGACGGGCGATTCGAAGCCACTCTGCTCGGGCTGCTCAACGACGAGTCATCGCCGGTTTCGAAGGTGCACCTGGGCGTGGTGTTCCTGGTCGACGGCGACTCGCCCAACATCGCCATCCGCGAAACCACGAAGTTGGCCGGCCAGATGTTGACCCTCGACGAGATGCGGATCCACTACCTGGAGATGGAGTCATGGTCGCAGATGGTTTACGACCGGCTGCTCGAGGGCGAGTCGTGAAATACGTCGAGGTCGGCGGCGCCCGCATGTCGGCGATCGGGCTCGGCACGTGGCAGTTCGGGTCTCGCGAGTGGGGATATGGATCTGACTACGCGCGAGGCGAGGCGGTGAAGATCGTGCACCGGGCGCTGGATCTCGGAGTCACGCTCATCGACACTGCCGAGATCTATGCATTCGGCCAGTCCGAGCGCATCGTCGGCGAGGCCATCAAGGGCCGGCGCGACCAGGTGTTCCTCGCCACCAAATTTTTCCCGCTCGGGCTGCCGGTGCAGGTGGCGGCGAAAGCGCGCGCCAGCGCGCGCCGGCTGGGAGTCGACCGGATCGAGCTGTACCAGCAGCATTGGGCGAGCCCGATGTTTCCGCCTGGCGCGACGATGCCGCGATTGAGAAAGCTGGTTGATCACGGCCTGGTGGTTCACGCCGGCGTCAGCAATCACTCACTCGCTCAATGGCAAGCGGCTGAAGCTGCCTTCGGAGGCCCGGTGCTGTCCAACCAGGTGCGGTTCAACCTGCTGGATCGACGACCTGAGCTGGAATTGTTGCCCTGGGCCCAGGCGAGCGGCCGCCTGGTGGTCGCTTACAGCCCGCTTGCGCAGGGATTGCTCACGGGCCGGTATCAAGACTCCGGGCCGCGGAACTTCAGGCGCTTCAATCCAGCATTCCGCGCCGCGGCCAGAGCAAAGCTCAAGCCGCTGCTCGCGGCAATGTTGGAGATCGCCTCGCGTCACCAGGCGACCTCCTCACAGGTCGCCCTTGCCTGGCTGCTTCGCAAACCGAATGTCGTCGTGATCCCTGGTGCCTCGTCGGTGGAGCAGCTCGAGCAGAACGTGGCCGCGTCGGATGTCGAGCTGAGCGACGACGATGACGCCCGGCTCGGAGCGATGGCGGCAGGCTTGCGGGGATGAAGGTGGAAGCGGTTGAGCTGCGGCGGATTCGGATCTCGCTCGTCTCGCCGTTCGAGACATCGTTCGGGACCCAGCTCGAGCGTGACATCCTCCTTGTCAAGGCGATCACCGACCAGGGGGAGGGCTGGGGCGAGTGCGTCGCCGGTGAAGAGCCGGACTACTCGTCGGAGTACGTCGAGGCGGCGCAGCACGTGCTGGTGCATCACCTGCTGCCCCCGCTGTTGGGGCGGCCGAGCCTTTCAGCCGGCGACATCGCCGGCGTCCTGCGCAGGTTCCACGGGCACCGCATGGCGAAGGCGAGCATCGAGATGGCGGTGCTCGATGCGGAGCTGCGCTCAAAACGAGAGTCATTCGCTCACTACTTCGGCGCGGTGCGAACCGCGGTCGACTGCGGCGTGTCGGTCGGCATCCACCGTTCGATCCCAGAGTTGCTGACCACGGTCGGCGGATACCTGGACCAGGGGTACCGCCGGGTGAAGCTGAAGATCAAACCGGGTTGGGACGTGGAGCCTGTCCGCGCGGTGCGCGAGCGTTTCGGCGACGTGCCCCTGCAGGTGGACGCGAACACCGCGTACTCGCTGTCGGACGCGGCTCACCTTGCCGAGCTCGACGCGTTCGACCTGCTGCTGATCGAGCAGCCACTGCCGGAGGATCAGGTCCTGGCGCACGCCGAGCTGGCGAAAACCGTGCGCACGCCTATATGCCTGGACGAGTCGATCACCTCGGAACAAGCGGCGGCGGACGCCATCGAGCTAGGCGCGTGCAGGATCATCAACATCAAGCCGGGGCGCGTGGGCGGCTACCTCGAAGCGCGTCGAATCCACGACCTGTGCGCGCGCCACGAGATCCCGGTGTGGATGGGAGGGATGCTGGAGACCGGACTCGGGCGAGCGGGCAACGTGGCGATGGCGGCGATGCCCAACTTCAGTCTCCCAGGCGACACCTCAGCCTCGTCGCGCTATTACCACCGGGACATCACCGAGCCGTTCGTGCTCGTGGACGGCCGCCTGAATGTGCCCTCTGGCCCCGGCCTCGGGGTCAACGTGGACCAGGCTTATCTCGACGAGATCACGACGTCATCGCAGCTGGTCACCGGCTGAGCGGCATCAGCTTGGGCATGCTCACGGTCAGGTCGTCCATCGGGCTGGCCTTCGCCGCCTGACCCAGACGCTGCAGCCCGAAGCGATCTTCGACCGACGCCAGCAGGGAGTAGTGGTCGTACGCGCGGTCGCTCGTGTGGATGAGCGTGCCCGGGTGGATGACGAGAGTCAGCACGTGGTTGGCGCTGTCCTCGCCCTCGTCCCACGTGATGAGCAGTAAACCTCCGTCCTTCCACGCCGATGTCCCGAGGATGATCGCCACGGTTTGCGACAGCCAGGTGTCCGCCGCCTGAGTCGAGCAGTCGTGACCGTCATGGCAAAGATCTGGCGTGATCCACACGAAGTTGGGGACCGTGCCGGCCATGTCCTGCTGGAACTGCGAGAAGGGGACGACCTCCGACGGGCAGGCGCTGCCGTAGTAGGGGAACGGGTCGTGCTTCAGCGCGTATGGGGAGCCGCTCGCCTTGCAGGTGCCCGACATGCCGTCCATATAGGCGCGCCAGGCAATGCCGGCGTTGGTCAGCTGCGCGCCGATGCCGCCGGCGGGTAGGGCGTGCCATCCGTCGTCGGCGATTCCCCAAGTGCTTCCCGACGTGAGCGCGAGGTAGTTGGGCAGGCTGGGGTGGGAGACACCGTGGTAGTTGGTCGCGACCGCGTATTTGGACGCGAGCTGGGCTGTGTACGTGCCCGCGATGGCCTGGGAGTAGCTACGGTTCTCCATCACGATCACGAAGACGTGGGCGGTGTTTGGTTTCGGTGTCGGGAATGGGGAGGGGCTCGGTGAGGGCGCCAGGCGTGAGTGGCTCGTTGGTGATGGACTGGGAAGATGCGTGGCGGTCGCGGGCCCGCAGGCCGCGAGCGTCGCTAGGGCAAGCGCAAGTACCAGGCTGGATCTCACTCCTCTAGACACTACGATCCTGGGCGGCATGAGGTTGCGGGGCGGTTCGTGGGAGATGGAGATTCAGCCTGAGCGGGGCGGGCGGATCACCTCGCTTCGTTTGGGCGGTGAGGAGCTGCTCGACCAGGGAATCGGGGTGGATGATCGGAATGCTGTTGGGTTCGTTGCCGCGGGGGCGCGCGGGTGGGATGAGATGGTGCCAACCGTGGATGCGGCCCGGTATCCGGGGCCGGGGCCGTATGAGGGGATCGAGCTGCCGGATCACGGGGAGGCGTGGCGCCTGCCCTGGACGGTGACGGGCGATGGAACGATGGAGTGCTCTGGGCGTGTCTTGCCGTGGAAGCTGGAGCGCAGGATCGTGTTGGACGCCTCCGTGCGCCTTGAATACCGCTACACGAATCTAGGCGACACGCCGCTCTACGCCTATTGGTGCGCACATCCCTTGTTTCGATATGAGGCCGATATGCCTGTGGAGGTGGGAGGTGACGTGGCTCGGCCGGAGACTGGGAAAAGTCGCAAGGCGTTCTTGCGGCGCGGGTCGGTGGATCATGCACGCCTGGAGTGGGGGTCGGGGTTGGCGGTTGAGTTGGCGTGGGACCCGGCTTTGACGCCCTATGTCGGAGTGTGGGTATGCAACGGCGACCTGGGCGGCTATCACCACATCGCCATCGAGCCGGCCACGGGCGGGGCGGACCGGCCTCACCTCGCAACGCCGCCTCCTTTGCTTGCACCCGGTGAGGAGCTGACGTGGTGGTTGGAAGTCAAAGACGCTCGCTAGCGAAATTCCGCACGTTTGGCGCTAAACGCGCCTTTCAGGACGGTCGATTCAGCTCGTTTGGCGCCAACCGCGCGAAATCAGGACTTGAGTCGTGCGAGCTCCTGCTTCGGCCACAACGTGTCCAGCTCGTAGCCGCGCGATTCGCTCCAGTCGATGATCCTCTGCCACGTGTCGATCGCTTCCTGGCGACGGCCGAGGCGCTCGAGGAAGAACGCGCTCATATACAGCGGGCCGATATGGTCGGGATCGAGCTCAAGCGCGCGGCGCCAGTCGCTCAATGCGCCCTCCGAGTCGCCCGTTTCGCCGCGCACCTCGGCGCGGGAGCCGATGAGAATCGAGTCGTCCGGCGCGACGGCCAGGCCTCGCTCGATCACTTCGGCGGCCTCGCCGTAGTCATGGGCGGCCAGGTAGGCGCTCGCGAGAAAGCGGTATTCGCGAATGTCGTGCGGGGCGGCGGCCAGTCGCTTTTCGTGGAGCGCGATGGGGAGCTCCGTCTCTCGCAGGCCGGCGCGTGCCCCGATGATCTGGTAGTACGCCTTGTCCAGGTCGGGATCCAGCTCGAGCGCATGCTCATAGCTGGCCACGGCCCGTCGAAGCAGGTTCCTGGCGTGGCACTCGAGCAGGTAGCCGTAGTCGATGAAGTCCTGCGGGTCGGCGCCACTCGCTATCGCGTGCTCGTACAGCGGCAGCGCTTCTTCATAGGCCGCCTCGTCGCCTGTAGCCTCGTACCGATCCTTGAGATCGCGCTTGTCCATCAGTGGCCTCTCGTAACTCCCACTCTAAACTGACAAGATGGCCAAGCTCCTTGGGCTGAAATGCCGCGAATGCGGGGCGGAGTACGAGCTCCAGGCCACGCATGTCTGCGAGATGTGCTTCGGCCCGCTCGACGTCGTTTACGACCACGCGGCGCTGAAGAAGGTCGTCACCAGGGAGCGCATCGAACAAGGACCCGCTTCCATGTGGCGGTACCGCGACCTACTCCCGATCGAGGACTCGACTCCGGTAGTGACCCTCGGCGAGGGTTTCACGCCGCTCGTGAAAGCGGAGCGACTGGGCGCCGAGCTCGGCCTTCGCAACCTCTATTTGAAGAACGACAGCATGAATCCGACCAACTCTTTCAAAGACCGCGTGGTATCCGTCGCGATCAGCTGGGCCCGCGCCCACGGATTCGAAACCATCGCGTGCGCGTCCACCGGCAACCTTGCGAACGCGGTCGCCGCCTATTCGGCTCGTGCGGGCCTGGAATGTTTCGTATTCATACCAGTCGACCTCGAGCCGGCGAAGGTCGTGAGCATCAGCGTCTTCGACCCCAACGTGGTCGCGGTGCGGGGCAACTACGACGAGGTCAACCGCCTGTGCAGCCAGCTGCTCGAGTCCACGCCCTGGGCCTTCTGCAACATCAACATCCGGCCGTTCTACGCGGAAGGTTCGAAGACCCTGACTTTCGAGACCATCGAGCAGCTGGGCTGGAAGCTGCCGGACGAGATCATCATCCCGATCGCTAGCGGCTGCCAGTTCGTGCGGCATCGGCAGGCGATCCGCGAGGCGATGGACTACGGGCTGGTGCGCGGCGACCGCGTTCCCGCGCTGACCGGCGCCCAGGCCCTCGGCTGCGCCCCCGTTTACAACGCCTTCAAGTCGGACACGCCCGAGCGCGTGCTCCCGGTCAAGCCCAACACCATAGCCCGCTCGATCGCGATCGGGAATCCGTCAGACGGCATCTACGTCAACCGGATCGTGCTCGAAACCGGTGGCGTCGTCGAGGCGGTGACCGAGGACGAGATCGTCGCAGGGATGCGCCTGCTCGCTCGCACCGAGGGCATCTTTACCGAGACCGCCGGGGGCGTGACCATAGGTGTGCTCGCGAAGCTGGCCCGCGCTGGGCGCTGGAAAGGCGACGAAGTGGTGGTCGCCTACGTCACCGGGCACGGCCTGAAGACAGCCGACGTCCTGGCGTCCGTCGACGGCCACGCCCGCCGCGTCGAAATAGATCCGACCATGAAGTCGTTTCGGGAAAAGGTGACAATTTAGGCGTGGCGCAATTTCGAATCCCGGGACCTCTCCGACGGCTCTCCGACGGACAGATGACCGTGGCAGTCGAAGCGACCGACCTGGGCTCGGCGATCGACGCGCTGGATGCGCGCTATCCGGGCTTCAAGGACCGCCTGCTGGACGCGAATGGCGAGCTCCGCCAGTTCGTGAACGTCTACCTCAACGACGAGGACGTCCGGCTCGGACCCGGCCTGCGAGCGAAGGTCTCCGACAAGGACGAGATCTCCATCGTGCCGGCGGTCGCCGGAGGCTAGCGGCTAATACACTTCGCCTCATGGCGAGGCGGCGTCTCAAGCTGATCTTCGGTCCGGACCTGGTGAAAGAGCCGGTCATCTATCAGCTCGGGCGCAAGTTCGAGATCGTGACCAACATCCGCCGCGCCGACGTCACGCGCGACCAGGGCTGGGTGCTGCTGGAGGTGACTGGCGAGCCGGAGGAGCTGGACAGTGGGGTCGAGTACCTCGAATCGCGCGGTGTGACCGTCGAGCCGGCCGAAGGCGACCTCGTCGGCTAGGCTCGCCTGACCTTCGGCCCGAGCGCAGGTTAGCCGCCGTTAAGATTGGCCGCCGGATGATAGAAAGCGTCGACATCGCCGTGATAGGCGCCGGGCAGGCGGGACTGGCGACTAGCTGGTACCTGACCCAGGCGGGCGCCGACCATGTCGTTTTCGACAGCGGACGGGTCGCGGAAACCTGGCGCAGCAGGCGGTGGGATTCGTTCTGCCTGGTGACGCCGAACCAGTCGGTGAAACTCCCGGGCGCCGCCTATCGAGGTCCGGATCCCGACGGATTCATGTCGCTCGCAGAGCTGATCGCCTTTTTCGAAACC
>MNEW01000041.1 GCA_001917895.1 Actinobacteria bacterium 13_1_40CM_66_12 | reverse complement strand
CGGCGTCGTTTGCGTACACGCCCGCGCCCTCGGGTCCGAACGTGAGGTCGTGCGACACCACCGTTTTGCCGCGGGACTCCGCGTCCTTGATGCTCGCGGTCGTCAGCCCCGGCACCTTGACCATCACGAGGTGGACGTCCTTGGGATCGGTCAGGCCGGCGTCCGCCATCGCTCGGTGCGTGGCTTCGGCAACCTTGCGAATCTGACCCATGCGGCCGACTTCCTCGGGCGGCATCGGTTCGGAGCCGGCCCTGCCGACGACGAGCCGCTTGTCCTGGCTCTTCTCATCCGGCACTTCGACCCATTCACGCGTCACTGCCGCGATGTGCGGCGTGATCACGCCAGGGCATCCGCCCGAGAGCACGAAGATCACCTCTTTGGCCACGTCGCCGGCGGGAATGCCAAGAAACCTGCCCGTCCACTCGCGCAGCACCACGTCGGCCCACACGCGGCCCCAGTCATCGTGAAAGCCCGTCCCTTCGGTCTTTCCCACCAGGGCGACCAGCGTGTCGGGCTTGATCTTTCCCTCGTCCGCCAGCTTCTGCAGCCCGGTCGTGTCAGCCGGCGTGGCCATGGGCCGGACGAACAGTTCCACACGCTGAGCCTTCATCCGATCACCTCATTCAAGACCTGGCGGGCGCTGAAACCCGAAACCGGGCATCTTCTCGAGCTCTTCAGCGAAATCGAGCAGCTCATATTCCTGCGCAAAGCGTCCCACGAGCTGGACGCCCACCGGCAGGCCGTCGTGGAGGCCGGCCGGGATCGAGATCGCCGGTGAACGCGAAAATGTGACCGGCAGAACGAACTGCGTGTAGCGCGCCCATTCGTCGCCGAGGAAGGCGGGCACGCGCTCGATGGGCATCGGAAGCATCCCAAGAGTGGGCGTGAGCAGAAAGTCGTATCGCGTCTGCAGCGGCACGCCGACCGAGCGATTGGCGGCGTCGGTCGCCGATTCGAACGCTCGAAAGTAATCCATCGCCGTGAGCCCGCGGCCCTGCTCCGCGAGCTGCCGTATCCCTGGTCCGAAAGTCGAAAGGTCGGCAGGGAAGCTGGCCATGCTCGCGCGCCGGACCACTCCATAGCCCTCGGCGACAGGCTGCGGGTTCCATGGAATCGTCTCGACCTCGTGGCCCGCCGACTCGAGCGCGGTGGCAGCTCGCCGGCACGCGTCGCGGCAGGCATCGTCGACGCCGAAAGGGCCGGAATCCGCCATCCCGATCAGGCGGCGCTTGGAGTCGAACCTCCCGTTCGGGCTCGTCGCGGTCATCACCGAGAAGAGAAGCCTTGCGTCCGCGACCGATCGCGTCATCGGGCCGCGGGACTGCAAGACCGTCGCGTCGACCTCCTCGATCGGCACGCGCTCGGGCGTCGGGCGCAGGCCGACGACCCCGCAGCACGACGCGGGAATGCGTATCGACCCGCCGGTGTCGCCGCCCAGCGCCACGGTCGCCATGCCCGCCGCCACCGCCGCACCGCTCCCGCCGCTCGAGCCTCCAGGAGTGAAGCCCTGACGCCATGGGTTTTGCGTCGACCCGAACAGCGCGTTGGCGGTGCCGATGGAGGCCGCGAGCTCGGGGAGGTTGGTCTTGCCGAGGATCGCCATCCCGGCCGACCGAGCACGCGCCACCGCGACGGCGTCGTCTGTCGCGATGCGGTCCCGCCACGAAGAGGTTCCGTACGTGTACGGCATGCCGGCCACCGGCTGGCTGTCTTTGACCGCAAGGGTCACACCCGCGTACGGCCCGGGTGACGACCGAGCTTCACGATCCACGTGGATGTAGGCGTGGATGCGGGGGTCGAGCCGCTCGATCGCGGCCAGATGTGCGCGCACCACCGCCCGCGGCTCGAGCTCGCCCGCGCCAACCAGGCGGGCTATGTCAGTGGCGGAGAACCAGCGAGCGTCGTCATCTGCCATCGGTAAGCGCATTGTCGGTTGACTCCGAGAATTCAACGGCTGTAGAATTCAACCGACGTTGAATTAGAAGAGGGAGTGCCATGAACATCCAAAGAAGACTCGAGCCGTTTCTGCCCCCTTTGGTCGTCGGCCTGCTCATCGTGATCGTGCTCATCGGCCTCATTGGAACCGCGATCAAGAACCCGCAACCTCACGACATTCCAGTCGGGTTGGTGGGCCCCGCTCCCGCCGTGCAGCAGATCTCATCGTCGTTTGCCACAGCTGCGCCGGGCGCTTTTGACTTCACGACGTTTGCTTCGGAGAACGACGCACGCGCTGCGCTCGACACGCGGACGGTCGACGGGGTCCTCATCCTCGGGAGCGCGAGTCCGCACCTGATAATCGCCGGCGCTGCGGGGGATGGCGTGACGGGGGTCATCACAGCTGCCTTTACGAACGTCTTCAAAGCACAGGGCGCGACACTGACCGTCGAGACCGTTCACCCCTTTGCAAGCGGTGACGCTCACGGCCTGATCCTGTTCTTTGTCGTCGTCGCGACACTCATCAGCACTCTGGCGTCGCAAGCGGTGCTGTTCGCCACCGGTAGGAATTTGCGAATCGGCGCGAAGCTCAGCCTCATCTTTGTTTATGGCGCGCTGGTCGGGATGACAGCCATGGGGATGGCCGCCTGGATCGCGGGCGGCTACGGCGACGGATTCTGGGCTGCTGCCGGCCTGGATGCGCTGGCCTCGATCGCGATTGGCGCGGTGGTCGCCGGTCTGGTTCGGCTCCTTGGAACGCCAGGCATCGGGCTGGCGGCGCTGCTGATGCTGCTCAGCCTCGTCTCGTCAGGTGGACCCGTGGGCAGCCAGCTGCTGCCCGACTTCTACCGGGCGCTGGCGCCCTGGACGACCGCGGGCCAGCTGTACGGCGCTCTGCGGGATGCGCTCTTCTTCGACGGCGCGGCGCTGGCCACACCCATCGCGGTCTTGGGCGGGTGGCTGGTTGTCGGGCTGTTGCTCACGGTCATCGGCGAGCTCGCCACTCGCAGCCGGAAGGCCGCGGTGCCGGCCTGATTGGCGCGAACCGGTAGGCGTCCTGGCGCCGGCGCCACGAGGGAACGAATCCTCGCGGCCGCGCGTCACGACTTCAGCAAGTCAGGCTTCGACGGCACCACGATCCGAGCCATCGCGGCCCAGGCCAAGGTCGACCCGGCCCTGGTCCTGCACTACTTCGAATCGAAGGACGGCGTTTTCCGGGCCGCAATCACGTTTCCGGTCGACCCGGCGGAGTTCATTCCGGGTTTGGTCGCCCCAGGCGTCGACGGGCTTGGAGACCGGCTCGTGCGTTTCTTCGTCGACACCTGGGACTCTCCCGCCGGGAGCGCGATGCTCGGCGTGATCCGTTCCGTGGTCGGTAACGAAGACGCCGCGGTGCTCATGCGCGAGTTCATCACGCGCGAGGTTCTGGGACGCCTGGCGAAGGCGGTCGACCTTGATCAGCCCGAGCTGCGGGCAAGCCTCGCCGGCGCCCAGCTGATCGGGATGGCGATGCTGCGTTATGTCGTCAAGGTGGAACCGATCGCGTCGGCGGACGCCGATCAGATCGTGGCGTGGCTGGGTCCTACGCTTCAGCGCTACTTCACGGACCCAAGCGTCACCAAAACAAGACCGGCGAGGCGATCACGCCGGAGGCGGTAGCGGCTTCTGAGTGAAGTTGAAGCAGTCCGCCATCCCATCGTCGGCGGCGGTGCGCGCGTTCAGGGATGGCAGTCCGAACGCTTTCTCGCAAAACCGAAGCAGGCTGACATGCGAATGCTGGGCGTGCGAGATGAAGCCGGCCTTCGCATAAGGACTCAACACCAGGCACGGCACCCGGCCGCCGTATCGAAACTGGGTCCCGTCCGTCCACTTCTCGACCTCCGGTGGATTGACGTGGTCGTACCAGCCGCCCCAGTCGTCCCACGTGACGAAGATCGCCAGCTTCGGCCACAGTCCGCCCGCAACGAGCGCGGCGACCTGGGCGACGGTCCACGCCATCCCTTTCGTCACATTGCCGCCGCCGGCTGCGCGCTGGACCGGAGTGTCGGCGGGGTGCTCTGAGAGCGCGTCGTCGGCGTAGACCCACGACACCGTGGGCAGCTTTCCGGCAGCTGCATCGACCGCAAATTGGTCCGGCGTCTTCTTGTTCTTGCCGTTCGTGTACTTGATGTAGTCGAAGGCGTAGCCGCCGTAGTTCGCCCAGCTCAACCCTGCCTTGTCCAGCTGAGCGGGCAGTGACGGCAAATCGAACAAGGGCGTCGGGTGTGGGTTCTCGATGATGGGCGAGTCCGCGGCGATCACCATCAAGTGATTGGGACTCGAAGGTCCCGCGACGTCGGTGAAGTACGAGTCGCACAGTGTGAAAGACCGCGCCCACGCCCAGTACTTGGGGATGTCGGCCTCGAAGAACTCCACGCGCGGCGCGGTCTTGGCTCGCGTCAGCCACGCGGGATGGCGGTGATCAGGATCCCTCCGCGGAGGGTTCGGGCTGCGGGGCATGGCCATTCCGTTGGCGCCAGGAAACTGGCCGAAGTAGTTGTCGAACCCGTGATTCTCTTTGAAGACGATGACCACGTGCTCGATTGGCGTTGATACGGCCATTCAGATGCAGGTGCCCTGCTGGTTCGACCATTCCAGCTGAACAGTCCAGTTACCCAGCTTTCTTGTCTGCCACGAGCAGATGTCGCCGATCTCCCCATTGGTGTCGTCATACCAACCCTGGCCCGGCACGGGATCGGTGACCGCTTCACAGAGCTCGTGCGAGCTGGTCGACGTGAGTGCATCGAGCAGGTGCAGGCCTCCGACGCAGCCGGCACAGTCCGGATACGGCATGACCGCGTAGTAGATGGAGCCGCCGATGCTGTCGTGGTAGCCGCAGAAGGCCGAGCACGACAGCTGGCCGCCCAGGTCGACTGTGACGCCGGGTGGCAGGTAAACGTAATACAGCGAGTTGGCGCTCGACGTCGGCAGCTTGGTGTTCGCGATCTCGGTCTGGATCAGGTTCTGGATGTCTGCATCGGTCACCGTGCTGCCAGGCTGCGTGTCGGTGAGGATCTCGGTGCCGGCGAGGGATCCATGGCCGATCTGTGTATCGGGCACCGAGTACTCGCCGAGCTGGTCAATCAGCGGACTGTCCAGGATGTACAGGAAGAAATCGTTGATCTGGGTCAGGAGGGGAGCCTCGTCCGCCAGCCACTCGGCGCCCCAGAATGCGGTGACCACCTCCACCGCGCCGAGCAGGGGGCCTCCGCGGTATGTGAGCTGAGCCTGGGTTACGAGTGCGGCCGCCGGCCCGGGATGCAACGGAACGATTCGAATGGGTTGAGCAATCATCAACTCATCCTCCGCCTCTTGACCCGCGTGCTGCAATCGACTCCATCAAGGACGACCGCTGCACGAGCGAGCGGCGATAGCCGAGCGCCCGCAGCATTCCGATCTGCTGGAACCGAGGCCTGGAAAGATGAGCAGCCCGACCTCGGGGTCGGAGGGGCGGTGCTCTCCAAGGTTTCTGGTTGGAGACGGTAGACCAGAGCTGTGCCAAAAGGTCTCCGCGAACTCTAGACTCGGTGCGAGTTGAAAGCGAATCCCGAGGTCGAGCGGTGGTTCGCGGCCAAGAAGCTGCCCAACGAGACGGCCATGCGCCGGGTGCGGGAGATCCTTCTCTCCGCAGACCCACGGATGAAGGACTACATCAAGTACGGGAGCTTGCTGCTCGGCTACGAAGGAGACCTGGTGAGCTTCGTGCAGGTGACGAAGAAGAACATCAACTTGATGTTCAACAACGGGGCTAAGATCCCCGGCAAATTTCCACACCTCGAGGGCAGCGGTCCCAACGCGCGCTTCATACGTTTCGCTGACATTGCGGAGGTGAACGCAGGCGCCGCGGAGCTGACACGAATCGCGAAGGCCTGGTGCCTCCTCAAGACCCCGCGCTAGCTCCGCTAGCTGCTTCCTTTTCGTAGTCCTGAAAAAGCCGAGGCCACCCGTGCCGCCACCCGGGCGTTGTTGACGACGAGGTCGACGTTCAAGTCGAGGGATTTGCCGTTCGACAGCTCGGCGACCCGGGCCAGCAGGCGCGGTGTCAGATCGGGTCCGCTGACGTCCGCGAGCTCGCGAACGGCGCGCTGCACGAGCTCCTCCGCGCCTTCGAGCTCGGCAGGCGGCGGTACGGCGATCACGACGCCGCGAGTGCCGGTCGCCCACGATGCCTGCAGCACGCGGGCAACGTCGACTGGCTTGTCGACTCGCGCGCTGACCGGACAGCCGCTGTGCTTGGAGTAGAAGGCGGGAAATTCGTCGGTGCCGTAGCCGAGCACCGGGACGCCGAAGCTTTCCAGCCGCTCGAGCGTCAGCGGCAGGTCGAGGATGATCTTGGCGCCGGCGCAGAAGACCGCCGTCGGCGTCCGGCTCAGCTCCATCAGGTCCGCGGACACGTCCTCCGGGTGGCCGCGATGCACCCCTCCGATTCCGCCCGTGGCGAAGAATCGGACGCCCGCCATCGTCGCGGCCCGCATGGTCGCCGCCACGGTGGTCGCCCCCGCCTGTCGCAGAGCGATCGCCCAGCCCAGGTCGCGTGAGCTCACCTTGACCGCGCCGGCGGCAATGCGTTCCAGCTCGGCATCGGTGAGGCCGACGTGCAGGCGGCCGCCGAGCACGGCCACGCTCGCGGGGACCGCGCCTTCCTGGCGGATCGCGGCTTCGCTTTCGCGCGCCGCGCGCAGGTTGTGCGGATGCGGAAGGCCCTGGCCGACGATGGACGTCTCGAGCGCCACCACAGGGTGACCGTGCGCGAGCGCGTCGGCGACCTCGTTCGAAACGCGGAGCAGGTCGCTCATTTGGGTCGCGCACCCACTTTTGCAGCGGCGTGCGAAGCCATCTCCACGGCTTTGCGCGCCGCATTGATGTGCGGGGCGCCGTTGAGATAGGAGACGCAGAAGGACGCGGCGAAAGCGTCGCCGGCTCCTGTGGGGTCGATGCCTTTCGTGCGCGGCGCGGGGACGACGTCGCCGAACACGCTGCAGCCCGCAGCGCCCAGCTTGATGATCGGCACCTTCGCCAGGCGCTCGAGGTCTTCCATCGGAACGCCGAGCGCTTCGGCCTCTGGCTGGGTCGCAAACAGCAGGTCCGGCCGCAGGCGCGACAGCTCCCCGGCCATGCGGGCCCCGCCGTATTCCTTCAGGCCGGCGGCTGACGAGAGGTCGATGGAGAGGACTCCGCCCTCACGCCGGACCAGCTCGATGGCGGCTCTGGCGGCCGAGGCGATGGGCTCCACGAACAAGGAATATGCGGGCACGTGGATGAGGCGCACGTCCTGAAACCATTCTTCGCGCAAGTCCTCCGCGCGGAGGCCGGTGCTCGCCCCCCGCTGGGTGGCCATGGTGCGCTTGCCTCCGGGATCGACGAGGACCGCGATCACCCCGGTGGGCTCGGGTGCATATACCGGCCGCACCTCCACGCCGATCGCCCGGAGCTCCGCCACAAGGCGGTGGCCGTTGTCGTCATCGCCCACCCTGGTGATCAATCGCGCCGGCTCACCCAACGATGCGGTCCAGGCGCAGAAGTTGGCGGCCTGGCCGCCGCCGCCGATCCGGATGCGGGATGGATTGTCGTCGTCGACGCGTAGGGGCCCCTCCGGCACGATCGTGACGTCGACGACCAGGTCGCCGATCGAAAGCATCATCTGGCCACGAGAATAGAGTGGTGAGGATCCAGGATGCCTAAAGAGATTCGGCGTGAAGAGGTTCGCAAGCTGGTCGCGGCCGGTGCACAGCTGGTCGAGGTGCTGCCCAGCCCCGAGTACGAAGAGGACCATCTCCCCGGGGCGATCCACGTGCCTTTGAGGAAAATCGACTCAGACGCGCGCACCGTTCTGGACGGCGATAGGCCCGTGATCGTGTACTGCTGGGATACGGCTTGAGACATGTCGCCCAGGGCCGCGTGGCGGCTCGAGAGCCTCGGGTTCAGCGAGGTTTACGACTATGTCGACGGCAAGAACGACTGGATGTCGGCCGGCCTGCCCACCGAAGGCACCAATGCGCAGCATCCACGCGCGGGCGATGTTGCGCGAAAGGACGTGCCCACCTGCGCCTTGACCGAGAAGCTTGGGGATGTAAAGGCGCGGGTTCGCGCGCAAGGATGGGATGCGGTCGTGGTGGTCAACGCCTCGCGAGTGGTGTTCGGCTTGCTCCGCGCCAAGGAGCTGGAGAAAGATCCCGAGCTTCTGATCGAGCAGGCAATGCGGCCGGGGCCCAGCACCTTCAGGACGTTCGTCGCACTCCACGAGATGCTCCACAAGATGGTCGATCACAAGCTCGAGAGCTCAGTGATAAGCACTTCTGACGGG
This sequence comes from Actinobacteria bacterium 13_1_40CM_66_12, assembly GCA_001917895.1. The sequence continues at coordinate 33,240 of MNEW01000041.1, read as the reverse complement.
AGGCTCGTCGGCCTGCTTCTGCAGGAGGACGTAGCGGCCGCGCTGGAGAAGGACAAATGACCGATACCGCCGCCAAAGAAAAGTGCAAGGGCTGCAACCGGGAGATCGATGTTTGCGCTTTCTGCCAGGAGCCTGGGTGCCCGGCCGCCATCTGCTACAGCTGCCAGAACATCGAGCTCAAGCAAACCCTGCCGCACCCGCATACGCACGGGGGCTAACGGTTAGCTCGGCTCCAGGATCCTTATCGCGACGTCGATGTTGCCGCGTACGGCGTTCGTGTAAGGGCATCGCTTGTCCGCTCCCGCGACCAGCTCCTCCGCGACCGCCCGGTCGTGGATCGAAGGCAGCCTGACGTCGAGCTCGGCGGTGAGGCCGAAGCGGTTCTCGATCGGTCCGATCCCGATCCTCGCGGTGACGATCGAGTCGTCGACCCCCGAGATGTTCTTGCGCCGGGCGATGCTCATCATCGCGTTCTGAAAACAGGCGGCAAACCCGGTGGCGAAGAGCTGCTCGGGGTTGGTGCCTGGACCTCCATCGCCGCCCATCTCGGTGGGGGAAGAGAAGTCGACGTCGACGCGGCCGTCGCTGGTGCGCCCGTGGCCCTTGCGTCCACCGGTCGCCGTGGCCTCTGCCGTGTACAGGACGCGAACGGATTGACTCGGCGTGGTGCTCATAAACGAAGGATAGGATCAGCCGAATGGTGATGACAGTGCAGGCTGTCCCTGAGACGGCGCCGGCGGTTCTGGAGATCGGCCTTCTGCTCCTGCTTGCGGTGGCGGCAGGCTGGCTGGCGCGCCGGATCGGCCTTCCCGCGGTGCTCGGGTACCTCGTGGTCGGCCTCATCGTTTCGCCGTTCACGCCTGGTTATGTGGCGGATCGCCGCCAGCTCCAGGTGCTTGCTGATGTTGGGGTGGTGCTGCTCCTTTTCGAGGTCGGCATCGAGATCGATCCGGTGCGGCTGATACGCAATCGGAGCGCCGTGTTGTGGACAGCCCCTGTGCAGGTCTTCTTGACCACGCTGGTCGTGGGCGGGACAGCGCTCGCGCTCGGGCTGGCCTTCAGCGGCGCGGTGCTGGTCGGCCTGTCGGTCGCGATGTCGTCGAGCGTCGTCGTCGTCAACATCACTCGGAGCAGGCGCCGCACCACGAATCAGGGGACCGATGAAGCGCTGCTCAGCTGGAGCGTGATGCAGGACATGATCGGGGTTGCTCTCGCGCTGCTGGTGATCGCCATTTTCGGCCTCGGCTCCCGGCCGCCGCTCGAGGCAGCCGGCGGTATCGTCGGCTACTTACTCGTGGTCGTCGCCGCCGCGTGGGTGCTGCCAAGGCTGCTCCATGCCATCAATGCCGAGCACGATTTGTTTCTGATGCTGTCGGTCGGCAGCGGCCTGGCGCTGGCGGGACTTGGCGCAAGGTACTTCGACGTCCCGCTCGCGCTGGCGGCTTTGACCTGTTCGCGGTGCTGTTCTTCGTGCTCCTGGGCAGCCTCATCGATCCTGGAGCGCTCCCCCGCGCACTGCCCTGGATCGGTTTTCTCGTCGGAGCCGTCGTCGTCGCCAAAGCGCTTCCCGCCGCCGGCCTGAGCCGGCTTGCCCGCCTGCCCGACGTCCGCCACTGGCAGCTGGGCATCGGCCTCGGCCAGGTGGGGGAGTTCAGCTTCGTTCTCGCGGGCATCCTCCTCGCCCGGGGACTGATCTCTTCAGCGCTGTTCACAGCCATGCTGACGACGGTCGTGCTGACCATCGCGGCATCCGCCGTTATGGTTCGGATGGGAAAGCGCCCGGCCGCCGTGGCCGCCTAATCCGGCCCGCGCGGAAGGCGTTCGAATCCAGTCTGCGGCGGAATCGTGAGCATCCGCGCGTCATCGGTGCGCACGATCTGCCAGCCGCCCTCGTGCACCATCCAGTGATGCCGGTAGCAGAGAAGGGTGAGGTTCGGAAGGTCGCCGGGGCCGTTATGGATCCAGTGCACAAGGTGGTGGCCTTCGGTCATGCTCACCGGCCGGTCGCATCCAGGCCAGGTGCAGCCACCGTCGCGGACTTTGAGCGCTTTGCGTTGGGGTCCGGAGATCGTCCGCTTGGCGCGCCCGACGTCGATAACCGTTGAGTCGGAGCCTAGGATGATGCGCGTCACTGCACAGTCGCACGCGATTCTCTCAACGGCCTTGGCCGAGATCGGCAGTGAGAGCTCCATGTTCGCCCCGGGGACGCCAGGCAAGCCGAGCAGAGTCTCCAGCGAGGCTGTGACCTGCAGATGCGCACGCTGCGGCACCAGGCCGTTGTCGAGCGCACGCATAGAGAGGTCGACCAGAGCGTCAGCCATGCGCGTGTCGCGAGTCCGGTCATCGCCTTTGCCCGCGCGCTTGGCCAAAGGCTCGAGCGCAGACCGCACGGCGGCACCGCCGACCTTGTCGAGGTAGCCGTTGAAGTAGACCGTACCTTCGTCGCCGTCGGAGATTTTGAGGCTGCGCGCCTCCACGTTCTGGGCTTCTTCAGCGGCACAACCCTTGGGGTCGGCCGCGTGGCGAGCGTGGTAGCAGTCGTCATGAAAGCGAGCGATGGTGTGCTTGCGAGCTTGCCTCAGCAGCCCGGTTTGATCAAGACGCTCGCCCACAGCGGCTGATGTGCGGGCGATCAGGGCGAAATGGGCGAAGCCAATCTCGCCATTTGCCATCGCTGACGAGCTCTGGTCCAGACTCGCCAACTGTTCGCCGACGCAAATGCGATCACCGGCAGCTCCGCCACTCATGTGGCAATTGGCCTTGATCCACGAGATCGGGCTATCAAAGCCCTGCCAGTCGTACTCATCGGTCTGCGCGAACGCGGCGGCGAGGACCGAGAACTCGAGCTCGTCCTGGTTGATCTTCTGACGCCGGCGGATCAGCTCAGTAGCGATCTCCTCGCCGGCTCTAGGTGCACTACCCCCCACCCCACTCTCCATGATGAGATTGTACGAACAGATGTTTGGAGAGTCAAGAAAACGTTGGTGTTAATTTCGCGGGGCCCAAACTCCCGCGTGCGTACCGCCTGCGGACCCGCGCCTACACCCTTTTCCCAGTCTTCTCGTCGTCTGTTACGTGCCGATCTCGACCCTTACGCCATGCGGCACCACGCCGACCTTGACGCGCCCGCTGTCGACCGAGAAGTCCAGCCGATGCCCACCGAATTGCAGGCCGTTGACTTCGATGCGCTTCCACAACCCGGTTTCCACCGGCGCGATTTTCAGCACGCCGCGCATCGCGTCGGCCTCGAGCCCCAGCAGCGAATGGATCATCTGGAACGCGGATGCGGCGCCCCAGTTCTGCGGGCGGCAGCTGGCTTCGTAGTCTTCCGGAAGCCTTCCAGGCACCCGGTCGGCGCCTGAGAAAAGCTCTGGCAGCCGGCGATCCGAGTACGCCATGCCTGATTCCAAAATGGCCCGCGCCACCATCTCGGCTTCGGCGGGAAAGCCCGACGTGCGCAGCCCTGCGGCGGCGATGGCGCTGTCGTGCGGCCACACCGACCCGTTGTGATAGCTGCGCGGGTCGTAGTTGATCGCACGCGTGGACAGTGTGCGGATCCCCCAACCGGAGAACAGCTCCGGCGAGACCAGCCGCTCCGCGACGGCGCGAGCGCGCGCGGGCGGCAGGATCCTGGTCCACAGGCAGTGGCCTGGGTTGGACGTGATCGCTTCCACTCGTCGCTTGCGCCCATCGAGCGCCTGGGCGACAAAACTCTCGCGGGGCATCCAGAAGTCGCGGCCGAAGCGGTCCTTCAGGTCGGCGGCTCGTGAAGCGAGCTCCGGACGTTTGCGCGCCATCCCTAACAGCGCGCGATACAGATATCCCTGCACCTCGCACAGCGCGGCCGGGCGAAGCACGTCCGTGCCATCCACGTTCGTCAGCGAGTCGTTCGAATCCTTCCAGCCCTCGTTGCGCGCTTCCACACCGATGCCGTATTCGAGGTAGCCGTCGCCGTCCTTGTCGCCATACGACCCGCACCACGCGAGCGCCGCCTCCGCGGCGGGCCATAGCTCATCGAACAAGGCCGTATCGCCCGTCCAGTCGAGCGTCTCGGCGAGGACGGAGAGAAAGAGCGGGGTCGCATCAACGGTCCCGTAGAGGATGTGAGGCCACAGCCCGCGCTCCACGACCTCGCCGTCGCGGACCTCGTGCAGGATCTTGCCCGGCTCCTCTTCGGTCCTCGGGTCGACCCGCCGGCCCTGGTGCTGCGCCAGGAACCGCAGCGCGCCCCGCGCCACGTCCGGGTTCATCGGCAGAGTGAAGGACGACGTGAACAGCGCGTCGCGGCCAAATGGCACCGCGAACCATGGCATGCCGCCGGTCGGGTAGATGCCCGTCGGGTAGGTGTCGAGCAGCATGCGCATGTCGTCGCGGCTCTGCCCCAATAGTTCGTTGAGCAGCGTGTTGTCGGTCTCGAAAGTCGCGCAGTCCGCGGCCCAGGACCGATACGAATCGCGAACACGGCCGAGGCCCGCGTCGAAGTCGGAGTGCTTTGCGCTACCCTCCACCGGCGCATCAACGAGGAAGCTGAGGGACTCGCCCGGGCCCAGGTCGATCGGCTGCCCATCCCCTTCGAGGACCCGGACCCCTTCGAGGACCCGGACGGCCTGATCTCGCCGGGGGCCGCCTGGATAGACCCTGATCTCAACCGCCTGGCCTGGTGAGGCCGGAGACATGCGAACGATGCCGCGGACAGCGAGCATCGCCGCCTGGTCGACGCCAAAGTCGAAAGCAATGGTGTTGTGCACCGCGGACGAGGAACCGTTCGTGATCGTGATGCGCTCGTGCAAGCCCTCGTCGACATAGCGCTCCCGCGTGATGCGCAGATCGCCGGTCGCTACCTCGAACTGGAGCGAACCCGGCGAGCCCTTCAGATCGACAGCCTCTGGTTCGCGTCCATCGACCAGGAGGTGGAACTCCGAAACCACACGAGTATCGCCGTGCCAGAGCCCGTGGCCGTCTGGGCTCGCGGCGGTCATCTCGCCGTTCGGAGCCGAAACCGCGAACCAGCGGTTGTTCTTGAGGACGGCGCGCTTCGCGGCCAGCAGGTTGGTCAGGACGTGCGCGCCTGGAGCGGCGAAGTCTGCGCGGCGGCGTCGAAGGCCGGCCTCGAGCCGACTGAATAGCCGGTCCACTGGCCGCGGGCGAGGAGGTCGACCGCCATCGCTTCGAGGTCGCGCACGCGCTGGTTGGCGCGGATCGCCTCGCGGATCGAGAGGATGCCTACCGCCGGGTGTCGCTTCTCGATCACATGACGAAGCATGTTGAGGTGCGCGCTGTCGGGCACGCCCGGCTCGCGAATCCGGCGGACCGCGGCGCGCACCGTCGCCTGCGTGCCATCGATGGCCTCGCCTCGCCCGAAGTCGAACTTGTAGCTAGGGCTGCGGCCGCCGGCGCGGCGCTCGCCGCTGAGCTTGATCCACTTGGCGTTCTCCGCGCCCTTGCCGACGTCGATGACCAATCGCACCGAGCGACCGTGCGACGGAAAGGTGCCGTTCATGCGTGCGTAGCTCTCGCGCTGTCCTTGCAATCCCTCGTGCCTCCCGACCAGGAGCGGCGACTCGGCGTCGAGATGGATGTGGTCGATGGGCGTGAGCAGCGAGATGATCGCGAAGGCGTGCGGAATGAGGTCGGCGATGACGCCGATGTCCGCCGCAGCGCCGGTGAGCGGCTGCTCCTCCAGGATCTCGATGCGGATCTCTTCCACGCTTTCGAGGAAGTCACGCAGCGTCCGCTCCTCGGTAAGGAGGAGCTGCAGCAACCGGACCTCGAGCTTGAAGTAGTAATGGTCGGCGGCGACGATCTCGACGCCGCCCGGCGCGGAGTCGAGGAACTCGCGGTATGCCTCCGGCGGCGCGCCCAGCGGCTTCTCGATGAGGATGACGTCGCTGAGGTCGTAATAGAGGGCGACGGTCGGCAGGTGCGTGGCGGCCGGCGTGGCGACGTACGTGATGACGTACGAGCTGGACTCGAGCTCGCGCTCGAGCTGGTCGCGCGCCGGCGAAGCGGGGCTGTCCCAGTAAAACGCATCACCGTGGCCGCGCACCTCCTCGTCCTTGCCGGCGATGCGCTCGCGGGCTCCGGCCGAGTCCTGCTCGACGACATGGGTGCGGAAATTGAAGAACTGCTTCAGCGTGAGCAGGTGCTGGTACGCCTTCTGTCCCCACTGGCCGAAGCCGATGAGCACGAAGTCTTTCTGAAGATGTCGTTCCTCCTCGGCGAGCGCATGGAGCCGCGCGTTCTTGATGGCGACCGCGGCCTGCAGCGCAAGGCCCTGTGCGAGCTGGATCTCCTCGGTCGTGAAGGCGCGCTCCCGGTCGCGTTCCGCGAGCACCGCGGCGCCGATCGACTGGCCGTCCGCCAGCAGGGGCAGTGCCAGCAGCGAGCGCACGCCAAAAGCGCGCGCGTACGCCGGACTCACCTGCGTGCTCGCGCTCGTGTCCTCGATGACCACTGGCTGGCCGTGGTCCAGCACCTCGAACAGGAACGATGGCTCCGAGCGCTCGCCATGCTGGCGCCGCCAGACGTCCTCTTGGTCGGAGGCGGCGGCGCCGAACCAGCCCTCGCGATCCTCTTCGTACAGCGCGATCTGGCACATCGATGCGTCGACCAGCCGCGCCATGTTCTGCGCGACGAGGCGGAGGGTTTGATCGAGGTCGATCGAGGATGCGATCGCGCGGCTGATGTCGGCGCTCAGCTCGAGCTGCTCGCCGTGTCGCCGTGTGTCTTCGTAGAGTCCCGCGGTCTCGACAGCCATCGCCACCTGCGCCGCGGCCGCCCTCAGCGCTTCGATCTGACCCCAGTCGGGCCGGCGCTCGTAGGAGCGGTGGTAGCCCACCTCCAGTGCGCCCATCGCGATCCGCGATAGATCGGAGCCGAACGGAAGGAAGATCCGGATCAGGTCCGCATGGCCTCCGCTCTGGAACACTTCGCCCGCGAGCGTGAACGGCGCCTGGCCGCGAGCCGGGCGGCGGTCGTCCTTTCCCTTCGCCTCGCCGATGAGGCAGGCGGCGACATGCGCCATCGTCGTGCCGTCGCTCCACACGACGGGGATGTCAAACCACGTCGCGGACTCGGGGATGGCGCCGCTGATGACGTCGCTTCGGTCCGATTCGACACCGGCCGCCAGCGCGCCGACGACAGCGGCCTGCCTGGTGCGCGCGACGTAGACGAGAACGTCGTCGGCAGCAAGCTCTCGCTCTTCTTCGAGCGCCCATCGAGGAACGCGTTTCTGGGATGAACCCGCCGAGATGATGGTCGAGGTCGTGGCCGCTCCGGCGGCCATGCGCACGACCGTGGTGCCATCGGCCCGCTCGTCGAGCAGGTAGACAGTCGCAAAGTTGAAGTCGAACTCCGGCACCGACGCATCGGTCAGGTGCCCGGCGACGGCGTCGAGGACGTCCTGCTTGCCTGAACCCGGTCGGAGCATCGCCGTGGTCATGTTGCCGAGCGCTCCAAGCAAGCGGTTGCTGTGCTCGAGGCCGGCAATCAGAATCCGGGTGGCGAGAGACGCGCCGATGAGATCGGCGGCAGCCTTCAACAAGAGGTCGGTAGCCGGCGGGCGGCGGACGGTCGCGAGCGGATCTCGGCTGAGGACCACGAGGAATCCGTGCGGCTCGTCCTCGGTACCGAGCGCATATGTGGCGACGACGTGAAGCTCGGCGGACGCGGTTCCCGCGGCGACGGATTTGCTGAGCACGGATTCCCAAGCGGTGCCGGCGTCGTGCCTGTCGATGTGCGCCGGAGCAGCTACTGGTGCGTGTGCGGTGACCAGCTCGAGGCTCGTGCGCTGCGCCGCGAACTGGTAGATGGCCGCGGCGTCGAAGTCTCTTGCGAGCAGCAAGTCGGCCAGGGCGATCGAAAGAAGGCGGCGCAGCTCCTTGGCGTCGGTCTTGGGGTCGCCGATCGGTCCCGTGAGCAGCGATGTCAACCGGCCGAGACCTTCCAGCGCCGTCCGCTCCGAGTCGGCGAGCACCGTCTGGATCGCCCTCGCCGCAGCATGGGCGCGGCCCTCCAGCGCCTCGAGCTGAGCGGCGTCCGGGACGCGCTCGCGCGTGCGGTAGTTCAGATAGACGAGGCCGAGCAGCCGGTCGCCGAACAGCAGCGGCAGCCCGATCGTCGCCTGGACCTGATATCGCCGGATGAATGTGCTGTCGATCTCCGACGGCGCGTCTCGCGCGACGAGCTTCAGCCTGGTCACGGTCAACCAGACCGTCGAGCCGTAGTGATGCACCCCCAGCTCGTCGGGGACCTTTCCCTGCTTCTGGTCGCTGAGGTAGCGCTCCAGCTGTTGAGTCATGTCGGCGAGCGAATCAAGCAGGCTTTCCTGCGGCTGGCCGGTCGCAAACGGTGCGTAGTACTTCCGGGTCGCCTCTTCGTAAAGGAAGATGGACACGATGTCAGCGCCCGAAGCGTGCTGCATGTCGGCGACCACGCCGCGAAGGACTGCTGCGAGGCCGGACGCTGTCTCTAGCGGCGGATGCATCCTTGCCCCCGCATCATAGGTCTGGCGTCCCGAGGCCCGAGTATCCGCGCCCGACGCTGCACAGGCGCGACTGGGTGAACCTGAACGGCGACTGGGAGTTCGGCGTGGGTGATGCGCGGAAGTTCGACCGCCAGATCGTCGTCCCTTACGCGCCGGAATCGCAGCTGTCCGGAATCAGGGATTGGGAGCCGGCCGACACGGTCTGGTACCGGAGACGATTCGATGCGCCCGCAGCCGACCGGATGGTGATGCACTTCGGCGCCGTCGACTATCGGGCTGTGGTTTGGGTCAACGGGGAGGTGGTGACCCGGCACGAGGGCGGGCATACGCCCTTCTCCGCCGACGTCACTCGGGTCGTTCGCGAGCATGACAACGAAGTCGTCGTCCGTGCCGACGATCCGCTCGACGATGGGAGCCTTCCGCGCGGGAAGCAGCGTTCGGGAGAGATGCACGGTCCGTGGCACTACGCGAACACCACCGGCATCTGGCAGACCGTCTGGCTCGAACCGCTCCCGCACCGCGCCATCGAGCTCCTCCGGATCAAGCCGGACTTCGACGCTCGCGAGGTTGAGTTCGACATCGGCGCCGAGGGACAAAAGCACTTGATCGTCACGTTCGATGGCAGGCCGGTCGGCGAATGGAGCGGAGACGGGACGAAAGCAAGGATCGCGCTGAACGAAATCCACGAGTGGAGCCCGGAGGACCCTAATCTCTACGTGCTGCAAGCACGCCACGAGTCAGACCATGTCGCGAGCTATTTCGGCTTGCGAAAGGTGGAAACAAAGGACGGCCGCTTCCTGCTCAACGGCCGACCTTACGTCCAACGCCTGATCCTCGACCAGGGCTATTTTCCCGGCGGGCTGCTCACCGCACCTTCAGACGACGACCTGCGACGCGACATCGAGCTCGCGAAGGCCATGGGCTTCAATGGCGCGCGCAAGCACCAGAAGATCGAGGACCCCCGCTGGCACCACTGGGCGGACCGGCTTGGCTTTCTCGTTTGGGGTGAGATGCCTAACTTCCATAAGCACTCGCCCGAGGCGGAGGCGCGCCTGGAGGCGGAATGGCGCGAAAGGGTGGTGCGGGATCGCGACCATCCATCCGTGATTGCGTGGGTCCCGATCAACGAAAGCATGGGGCTCAAGAACATGGAGCCTGGTGCTATGGCGCGGCTGATCACGCACCTCTATCAATTGACGCACCGCCTCGATGGGGAGCGGCTGGTGATGTCCAATGACGGCTGGCAGCATGCGATCAGCGACCTGTGCACGCTGCACGATTACGCGGAGGCCTCGACCCTTCGCAACCGCTACGCGAGCCTCGAATCGGCGCTGGATCCCGGCGCCCGCGAACAGCCGCCTTACCTGCCGGGCTTTGAGTACCGAGGCGAGCCGGTCGTGCTCAGCGAGTTTGGCGGCCTCTCGATGTCAGGCGGGGAGATGGGGTACCAGCGCGTAGCCGGCGCCGGCGAGCTCCTCAAAACGTACAGAGAGATGGTCGAGGCCCTGATGCAGCCCGGCCCTGTGGAGGGCTTTTGCTACACGCAGTTGACCGACATCGAGCAGGAGCAGAACGGGCTGCTTACCTTCGAGCGCCAACCCAAGGTCGACGCTGAGCGGCTTCGGGAGGCGACGCTCACCCCGAAGCGGGGCTAACCGCCGTAGATCCGGAGCTTGACCGGCTGCTCGCCTTCGATGCGGTCGGCCAGTCTCCGCAGGCGTGCGGCGACACGCTCGGCCAGCCGCTCGCGCGGCTGCCACCCTTCCAGGCGCGAACGCTCCTCCGCGCTCCTGATCATCTCGTCGTGTCGGTCCAGGAGCCACCTCTCCTGGGAGTACATGTTCACCCGGCGATTATAGACCAATGGCTCTGGTGATAGTCAAGGGCCTATTGCATATGCCACTACCATCTGTTAACATAGCCATTGACCTATGCCAGTCCTTGAAGAGGTCGGTGAGGCGACCCGAGTACGGGTCAGCGCCTCCGCCCCCCTCGAGCTCATGTGGATCCTCCACAACCTCCAGGCCAAGCACGTTCTGAACGGCCCTTACGCAAGCCTCGAGCGCCTGCGCGCGGACATGCAGCCCAAGGTCGCGTCGTTCTGGGCGGACGGCGTCCGCGGCTACACGGAGACCATCGTCCTCGCCGAGCGCAGCGGCACCACGCTCGACCTCGATCTCGATCGCTATTTCGAGAAGCTCGACGACGCGATCGAGCTGATGGACGGCGGCCTGTCGCTGTTGTCGGAGCGCCCGTCGGAGCGCGTCGCCTTCCAGACGCGGGTCAAGCGCCTGCGTGAAGACCGGGCGCTGCGCGCCAAGTATCGATCGCTGCTGCTCTCGGCCTGGGAGCCCTTGCAGGCGGAATGGGAAGCCTCCGGCCGGCGGGCGGCCGGCGATGCCGCCGTCGAATGGGCTCGCATGCTGGAGGAGGGGGCCGGATACCGGACCCTCCTCGACCGGCCCCACGTCTGGCCCGGCCGGCCGGAGCTGGAAGAGCTTGCGGAGTCCGCGCTGGCCGAGGGCCGCATGGTGCTGTCGCCGGGGTGGTTTTTCGGAGTGATTCATGTCGTCGAGGTTGATGGCACCGTTTACATCGGCCGCGGCGTGCGGACCGAGGACCAGGATGCGGTCCGCCGCGAGACCGCCACACGGGTCGCCGGCAACCTGAAAGCGCTCGCAGACCCCACCCGGCTCGGCATCCTGCTCTGGCTCGCGAAGCACCCGGCGTCGGTGACGGAGATCGCGAACCATTTCGAGCTCTCGCAGCCGACGGTCAGCGGGCACGTGCAGCTCTTGCGCGATGCGGGCCTGCTGGAGGACAGGTTGGCCGGGCGCCGCTCGAAGCTGATCGTTGCGCGTGAGCGCTTGAAGGGATTGATCGGCGACGCGGAGGAATCTATGCTCCGGCTCTTTCCCCATGAGTAGTCGCAGGTAGCGCGCCGGACCGACTGACCTCGCCGAGCCAGTACGCGCTCGGCCGCGGCCGTCTTGCCAGCGTCTCGCGGTCGACCCCGATCAGCCCGAAGGTGGGCTTGTAGCCGAAAGCCCACTCGAAATTGTCCATCAGCGACCAGTAGACGTAGCTGCGAACTTCGATGCCCTCGGCGATGCAGGCCAGCGTTTCACGCATCGCGGTGTCGATGAAACGAATGCGCTTGGCGTCGATCGCAGTGGCGATGCCGCTCTCGGTGACGAGAATCGGAATGCCGCCCGTGCTCTTCCATGCGCGGCGGATCGCCCCTCCCAGCGCCCGCGGGTAGTACTCGTAGCCCATCTGCGTGGTCTCTTCGGTCTCGGTGAGCTCGCGCGAGAGGTCACTCCATTCGTGCCCGGGCCCGCGCGGCCCCTCCGGCCCGAAGCGAAAGCGCGTGTACGTCTGCACTCCGACGAAGTCGTCATCTCTGGCCAGCTCGAAATAGCGTTCGTTGATGGCCGACTCGAGCTCGAAACCGCTGTCTCCGGGTAGGGCGCCGTCCTCGTACTGCAGGTCGGGAAGAGCCAGGCAGATGCCCACGGGAATTTGGGCGCGCTGCCGGATCGCCGCCGCGCCGAGACGATGGGCTTCGAGCAGATTCTCCGTGGCGGACCGTGCACCCTCGACATCGCCCTTGCGACCAGGTGGGTTCATGCCGAGCACATAGCCGCTGAGACCGAGGCCCTGCGGCTCATTGATGGTGCAGGCGTAACCGATCAGGTCGCCAAGCGCCGCCGCTACGCGGTCGCAGTACCGCTCGAACAGCTCCGGAAATCGCGGCGACGTGAAGCCGCCCTGGTCGTGGAGCCACATCGGCAGCGTGAAGTGGTGAAACGTGAGGATGGGCGCGATCCGCTGCTCGCGGCAGGCGGCGAGCATGCGCCGGTAGTGGTCGAGCGCCGCGCCAGAGAACTCGCCCTCGGCCGGCTCGATGCGCGCCCACTCGATCCCGAAGCGGAATGCGTTGTAGCCCAGGTCTCCTTGCAGCGCGATGTCTTCGCGGTAGCGGTGGTAGAAGTCGCAGGCGTCGCCCGACGGCTCGACGCAAGGCGTCCCCTCTTTGTGCTCCCACCACCACCAGTCGCTGTTGGTGTTGCCGCCCTCGACCTGGTGGGCGGACACGGAGGCGCCGAACAGGAAGCCGGGGGGAAATCGGGTGACGGAGGCCAAGGCACGAGAAGGGTAGCGGCCCAACTCCCGACTTGACAGCGCCAAACGAACGGTATAACTTCCGCTTAAACCGCTTTACTAAAGCGGTTTAAATGTGTGTGGGGGCATGATGAGGGACACGGAGCCTTGGTTCCCTTGGCGGCGGGGCTGTGAGTCGAGTCACCATCGCTGACGTGGCCGGCGCCGCGGGCGTTTCGAAGACCGCGGTCTCCTTCGCGTTCAACAATCCCGAGAAGCTCGGGCAGGCCACGCTCGAGCGGGTGCTGCAGGTCGCGCACGAGCTCGGCTACACGCCGCACCCGGCCGCGCGAGCTCTCTCGCTGCGCCGCAGTGGAACCATCGGCGTTCTCATCCCGCAGCGCCTCAGCACCGTGTTCGCCAACCAGTTCTTGAGCGAGCTGTTCCAGGGCCTAGGCGAGCTGGTCGAGGAGCACGACCTGACGCTGCTTCTCGTTCCGCCCCTCGACGGCTCGCTGGAAGGCGCGATCCGCCAGGCGTCGGTAGACGGTTTCATCAGCCTCGGCCTCGGTCCCGACGACGCGGCGCTGGCGACGCTGGATCGAATCGGGATCCCGACCGTGCTGATCGACTCGGAGGAGTCTCCAGAGCACCCGGCAGTCAACGTCGACGATGCCGGAGGCGCCGAGGCCGCGGCCCGGCACCTCCTCGATCTTGGACACCGCCAGCTCGCGGTGATCATGCTGCCACCGACGCGCTCGCAGTCGGTGCTGACCCCGGCGGCGTCTCGCCGCCTCGCCGGCTACCAGGCGGCGCTCGCCGCCTTCGATGCGCCGGCTCCTTACATGGTCACCGCGGGCGCGACCATGGCAGCCGGCGCGCGTGCATTCGACTCCTTTCCAAAAGGAAAGCGTCGGCCGACCGGCATCCTCGCCATGAGCGACATGGCGGCGATCGGCGTGTTGGGCGCGGCCGATGCGGCGGGAATGCGCGTTCCCGGAGACCTGTCGGTGGTCGGGTATGACGACCTGCCCATGGCGGCATGGACGAGCCCTCCGCTGACCACGGTCAGGCAGCCCATCGTCGAGAAGGGCCGCGTCGCTGCCCGACTGTTGATCCAGCGGTTGCAGGGCAACGTAGTGACCTCGCCGCCTCCGCTCAGCACGAGCCTGGTGGTGCGCGGTTCCACCGCACGTCCAAAGGAGGTGCCGGGCCAGGGCTGATTCACGAGGCATCTGATCGACGCGCCCCGCCGCGCGCTTGCCAAATACACAGAGGGTCATAGAATGGTTCTTAGCTCGGAGTCGAGATCGTCAATAGGGAGGCCGTCGGCCTTCCACAAGTGGGGGATCTAGAACATGCATTCTTCGAGTCTCGTTCGGGCACTGGTCGTCGCGATGGCGGCCGTGTTCACTGCGGTAGCCTGCGGAACCTCATCAACCGGGAACGCAGGTTCGATCAAAATCCTCGCGGCCTGGTCCGGACAGGAGCAGGCGTCTTTCTTCGCGGTGCTCAAGCCGTGGGAGGACAAGACCGGCATCAAGGTCAACTACGAATACAGCCGTGACCTGGATGCTCTCCTCACCACGCGCGTCGGCGCCGGCAACCCGCCCGACCTGGCGGCGGCGCCCAGCCCGACTACGCTGACCAACTTCGCCAAGCAGGGCAAGGTCATTGCGCTTGACGACAAGATCGACATGACCTCACTGAAGGCGAACTATTCGCAAAGCTGGATCGACCTGGGCACGATCAACGGCAAGCTCTACGAGACCTTCTCGTGGGTCGCGGTCAAAGGCCTGATCTGGTACGACCCGAAGAACTTCCAGGCCAAGAGCTACAACGTGCCCAACAGCTGGCAGTCCTTGATGGACCTCCAGAGCACGATCAAGGGCAGCGGCGTGACGCCCTGGTGTGTCGCGCTCGAGAGCGGCTCGGCCTCCGGTTGGCCGGGCAGCGACTGGCTCAAGGAGATCGTTCTCAGCCAGTCAGGCCCAAGCGTGTATGACGGCTGGGTGGCCGGCACGCAGAAGTGGACTTCGCCTGAGATCAAGTCCGCGTTCACGACGTGGGGCCAGGTCCTCGGTGCGAACGACTCAAACGTCTACGGCGGCAAGCAGTTCATGCTCGCCACCAACTTCGGCGACGGCGGCACCCACATGTTCGACAACCCGCCGAAGTGCTACATGCACAACCAGGCGTCCTTCATCACCACGTTCTTCACCAGCGCCGTCCCGAGCCTGCAGCCCGTGACCGACTTCAACTTCTTCCCCCTGCCGGACATCACCGCTCAGTACGCCGGCGCACACGTGGTGGCCGGTGACTCGTGGGCGATGTTCCGCGACACGTCGCAGGCGCGCTCGCTCATGAACTACCTGATCACCGCCGACGCACAGACCATCTGGGTCAAGCGGGGCGGCAAGATCTCGCCCAACAAGCAGACCGCGTTGGACGCGTACCCCGACCCGCTCACCAAGGAGAGCGCCCAGATCCTCGTGGCGACCAAGATCGCCAAGTACGACGCCACCGACCAGATGCCTGCGGACATGAGGGCCGCGGCCTGGAAGGCGGTGCTCGACTTCGTGGGCGACCAGTCGAAGCTCGATTCGATATTGAAGACCCTCGATGGGGTCCAAGCGACGGCATATAAGTGACGAGTTAGGAGACGAAGAGCGTGGACTTCAGCATCCTGCTGTCTGACCTTCCAACGCTCGTAGTCGTCATCGTCGGCGTGCCCATCGTGCTCGCCGCCTACATCGTGGGCGGCGAGTACGTGGTGCGCCGGCTCCCAGACAAGAATCGCCCGCAGGTCCGGCCCTGGATATGGGTCGGACCTGCCATCTTCCTGGTGGCGGCGATCCTTTTCATTCCCGCGATCTTTACCGTCATCCAGAGCTTCCAGGACAACCAGGGCAACTTCGTCGGCCTGCAGAACTACGCGAACCAGCTCGCCGACTTTCCATCCGGCGGCGCCTGGATCGCGATCCGAAACAACATCATCATCTGGCTGATCTTCTACACCCTGTTCGTGCTTGCTTTCGGCCTCGCACTGGCAGTTCTCTTCGACCGAGTGGCGTACGAGACGGTCGTCAAGTCGCTGATCTTCATGCCCATGGCCATCTCGTCCGTCGCGCTTGGCGTCATCTGGAAGTTCATGTTCTGGTACCAGCCGCCTGGAAGCGCTCAAACCGGGACCCTGAACGCCATCGTGACGTTCTTCCACCACGATCCGGTGGCCTGGCTCCAGGATCAGTGGCCGAACGGCCTCGCGATTCTCAACAATCTCGCGCTGATCGGCGCTGCGACCTGGGGCATCACCGGGTTTGCGATGGTCATCCTCTCCGCCGCGCTAAAGGGCATCCCTGGCGAGCTGCTCGAGGCTGCTCGGGTGGACGGAGCGGGGGAGATCACCATCTTCCGGCGCGTCATCTTCCCGCTGATGATGCCGACCATCGTCGTCGTCGGCACCACCCTGGTCATCTTCGCCCTGAAGGCATTTGACGTCGTGTATGTGATGACGAACGGCAACTACAACACAGACGTGCTGGCCTTCCGCATGTACAACCTGCTCTATCTCTCGCACAACCCGGCGGGGGCGAGCGCGGTCGCCATCATCCTGCTCATCGCGGTCGTCCCAGTGCTGATCTTCAATCTCAGGCAATTCCGGGCTGTGGAGGCAAGGCGATGAGCGTCGCAGCAGCGGCAAGGACCGAGTCCACAGCAGCCGTCGGATCGGGGCAGTGGATTTCGCAGCGACTCGGTAGGATCGTGCTCCACGTGGTCGTCATCGGCCTGACCCTTGCCTGGGTCGTGCCGACGCTGGGCCTCGTGCTCAGCAGCTTTCGGCCGTTCTCGGCCATCGCCACGAGCGGCTGGTGGGCGGCAATCTCACCCCCTTATGCATTCACGCTCGACAACTACAACCAGCTCTTCGCGCAAAGCAACCTGGGCACCGCGATCTTCAACAGCTTCATGGTGTCGGTGCCGTCGACCGTCATCCCCGTCACCATCGCCGCTTTCGCCGCGTACGCGTTCGCGTGGATGAAGTTCCCGGCGCGCGACTGGATCTTCCTTGCCTTCGTCGGCCTGCTCGCCGTACCCCTGCAGCTCACATTCATCCCGGTGTTGAAGTTCTACGTCGAGCACGGCATCACGATTGAAAACCTGACGGCGCTGAACCTCCCGCCCTGGGTCGGCTTGTGGCTGGCCCACGCCGGCTACGGGCTGCCGTTCTCCACGTACCTTCTCGCCAACTTCTTCCGTGCCCTGCCGAGCGACCTCTTCGAGTCGGCCGAGATCGATGGCGCGGGTACTCTGACGGTATTCTTCCGGATCTACGTGGGCGGCACCGCATCGGTGGCTCCGATCACCGTGACGCTGGTCAACCTCGTTGGCTCGTATGGCCAGAACTATCAGGTCCTGACCGCGGCTGCCTTCTTCTCTATGATCGTGCCGCTCGTCGTGTTCCTCAGCCTCCAGCGCTATTTCGTGCGCGGCATTCTTGCAGGATCTGTGAAGGGGTAATTAGGAATGGCATCAGTCACTTACGACCACGTTGTCAAGCGCTACACGGCAGACGTCACAGTCGTCAAGGATTTCAACGTCGAGATCAAAGACAAGGAGTTCATGGTCCTCGTGGGTCCATCGGGCTGCGGCAAGTCGACCGCGCTGCGCATGCTCGCGGGCCTCGAAGCGATCACCGAAGGCCAGATCCGCATCGGCGACCGGGTCGTGAACAACGTCGCCGCCAAAGATCGCGACATCGCCATGGTGTTCCAGTCCTACGCGCTCTACCCGCACATGAGCGTCTACGACAACATGGCCTTCCCGCTGCAGATGCAGCACATGCCGAAGCCTGAGATCGACAAGAGGGTGAAGAACGCCTCTCGCATCCTCGGCCTCGACAACTTCCTCAAGCGGAAGCCGCGCGCGCTGTCCGGCGGCCAGCGCCAGCGCGTGGCACTCGGCCGGGCGATCGTGCGCAGCCCGAAGGTCTTTCTCCTCGACGAGCCGCTGTCCAACCTCGACGCCAAGCTCCGAGGGCAGACGCGCATCGAGCTGCAGAAACTTCACCGCGACCTCCAGACGACATTCATCTACGTCACCCACGACCAGGTCGAGGCGATGACGATGGGCGACCGCATCGCGATCATGAACGCCGGCATCCTGCAGCAGGTCGGCACGCCGGGCGACATCTACGACCACCCCGCCAACCTGTTCGTCGCCGGGTTCATCGGCAGCCCGACGATGAACTTCGTCCCCGTCACGACTTCCGACAGCACGGCCAAGGCTTCGGGCTTCGAGGTGAAGCTGCCCAAGTCGGTGCCCGCGGGCAAGGGCACGCTGGGGTTCCGGCCGGAGACCGTGACCGATCGGATAATCGACCCGGCAAGCACCATCGACATGAAGGTGGACGTGGTCGAGCGCCTCGGCTCGGACCAATTCCTCTACGGGCAGGTCGGCGGCGACTCGGTGACCGCGCGGGTCGACCCGAAGCTCAAGGTCGAGCCAGGCGACATGGTGCATCTCGGACTCGACACCCGCGTGCTGCACCTCTTCGACGCCGAGAGCGAACTCGCCCTCTTGTAAGCGCCTCGTGTGGAACAGATACGGGCCGGTGAAGACTTCGATAGCGCGCGCTTCCGCGCCTTCCGGAGGTCGATCCGGAACACCCTGACCGGCCGTGCCAGCAGGCTGGTTTCGCTGGACTCGGTGTTGGACGCGGCCGGCGCCGAGGGCCGCTCGTTCGGCGGCGTTCGCGAGATTCCGATCGACCAGATCGTTGGCTCGGCCGCGTCGCCGGCAAAAGCGAACGATTTCCTCCCCGGCTTCCTTCCAGCCACGCGACGTCTTCGGGATCGATGGACGCGGGTGTACACGGCGATGGTCGAGGGCGGCGAGCTGCCGCCAATCGACGTCTACAAAGTCGGAGAGGGCTATTACGTCATCGACGGCCACCATCGTGTCTCGGTGGCGCGCAGCCTCGGCCGCGACACGATCAATGCCCGCGTCATCGACGTCCAGACCCGAGCGCCGCTGGGTACGAACGTGGATCCAGAGGAGCTGCTCAGGACGGCGGAGTACGCGCAGTTCCTGGAGACCACGCAGCTGCACCGCCTGCGGCCGGACGCCCGGCTCGAGTGCAGCCGGCTCGGCCGCTACGACGAGATCTTCAAGCACATCCTCGGCCACGAGTACTTCCTCG
The DNA here is from genome assembly GCA_001917895.1 of Actinobacteria bacterium 13_1_40CM_66_12. The sequence goes on along the minus strand of MNEW01000041.1, from coordinate 14,449 downwards.
GCCTCGAGCGCGGCCACGCGGTGTCGCTGCCGGAGGCGGCCGCCAGCTGGTACGACACGGTCTACCTTCCGATCGCGAAGGCGATCCGCCGGCATAACGTGCTGGAGCAGATGCCAGGGTGGACTGAGGCCGACGTGTACGTCGAGATCACTCGGCGCTGGCTTGCCCTGAGCGAGGCAGGCAAGCCCGCGGGACCGCATCCAGCCGTGCATGCGCTGCTGGAGGAGGAGGCCAAACGCTGGTGGCAGCGGCGCTGGGCGATGGTGCTGCCCGAGCGCCGGCGGGTCGAACGTTGATCGGGCTAATTTTCGGGCCGCCGGGGAGTGGGAAGGGGACGCAGGCCGGCCGCATCGAGAAAGAGTTCGGGATGTCTCACCTCTCGACCGGCGAGATCCTCCGCTCGGAGGTCGCCCATGGCAGCGCGGTCGGCAAGGAGGCAGCCCGAATCATGGCGGCGGGCGACCTGGTCCCAGACGATTTGATCGACCGCATCGTCGAGAGCCTGCTGCGGCGCACGGACTCTGATTCGAGCGTGCTCCTCGACGGCTTCCCTCGGACGGTGGAGCAGGCAAAGGCCCTCGATCGGATGCTCGCCGACCTCAACCGGAACGTCGACTTCGTCGTCGCGCTCGACGTACCGGAACCCCTGCTCGTGGATCGGCTTCTGCATCGGGCCGCGGTCGAAGGCAGGGCGGACGACACGCGCGAGGCGATCATGGAGCGGATGCACGAATATCGAATGCGGACGGCGGCTGTGCTCGACCACTACCGCCGGAGCGGGGTGCCGGTGGCCGAGGTCGACGGCGTCGGTGCGGTGGACGAGGTGTTCGATCGGGTCCGTGATGAGATCAAGAGCGTGTTGAACGGCAAACCGCAGGCCCGCGGCATATGATCAGCGTTCTCAGCAGCTAGAAATGGCAAGAAAAATCGGCGTCGAAGGCCTCGGACAGATCGTCAAGCCGATGGTCAACGGCGAAAGCCAGGCGACTGTGGAAGCCATGCCCGCCCCGTTCGCGTCGGGCATCGCCAGCGCGTTCCCACCGATCGCGGAGTACGCCTTTCTCTCCGACTGCGAGGTCAACGCCCTCATCGCTCCGAGCGGGCGTGTCGAGTGGATGTGCCTCCCGCGTCCGGACAGCCCCAGCGTGTTTGCGGCCATCCTCGACCGCGCCGCGGGCGCCTTTCGGTTTGCGCCCAGCGGGGTCATGGTCCCGGCAGGCCGGCGCTACCTGCCGGGGACGCTCGTGCTGGAGACGACCTGGCGCACCCGCACCGGCTGGCTCATCGTTCGCGACGCGCTGTGCATCGGCCCCTGGTACCACAGCCAGCGACGATCGGGGACGCACCGGCGCCCGCCGACCGACCAGGAAGCCGAGCACATCCTCCTGCGCACCGCGAAGTGCGTGGTCGGAAGCGTCGAGCTGAGCCTCGACTGCCACCCGGTGTTCGATTACGGAAGGACCGCCGCGCACTGGGAGTATTCGGGGCCCGGGTATGGCGAGGCGGTGGCAAGAGGTGGCGAGGGCGACGTGCCGCTTCGACTGGTGACCGACCTGCGCATGGGCTTCGAAGGGCCCGGAGCTCACGCCACCAAGACCCTGCGTCAAGGAGAGAAGGCATACGTGGCGCTCGCGTGGCCTCGATCCCAATATTCGGCGTCGAGCGAGTTCTGGGCCGAGCACCCGCCTCCGGCCAATGCCGACGAAGCCTTCGCCCGGACCGAGCGCACCGCCGACTTCTGGCGCGAGTGGATCAACCGCGGCGAATTTCCGGAGCATCCATGGCAGAGCTACCTCCAGCGCAGCGCGTTGACGCTCAAGGGCCTGACCTACAGCCCGACCGGTGCGTTGCTGGCGGCGCCAACGACATCGCTCCCCGAGACCATCGGAGGCGAGCGCAACTGGGACTACCGCTACACGTGGATTCGCGACGGCACCTTCATGCTGTGGGGCCTTTACACACTAGGTTTCGCGCGCGAGGCCAACGACTTCTTCTACTTCATCGCCGACGTCGCGGCCGGCAAGAAAGACCTGCAGATCATGTACGGCATCGGCGGACAAGCTGATCGCTCAGGCCCAGAAGCAGCACGACGTTTGGGGTGCGGTCCTGGACTCCGTGTACCTGCACACCAAATCCAGGGACTACCTGCCGGAGGTCGTGTGGCCGATCCTCAAGCGCAGTGTCGAAGCGGCCATCGAGAACTGGCGGAAGCCCGACTGCGGCATCTGGGAGGTACGGGGTGAGCCCCAGCATTTCACCTCGTCGAAGCTCATGTGCTGGGTGGCGTGCGATCGCGGCGCTCGCCTCGCCGAGCTGCACGGCGACCTCGACCTGGCGAAGCGCTGGCAGGCGGAGGCCGATGAGATCAAAGCCGACATCTCCGCCAACGGCGTCGACTCGCGCGGCGTGTTCGTGCAGCACTACGGCGGGACTGCCCTGGACGCGTCGGTGCTGCTGATCCCGCTCGTTCGCTTCCTGCCCCCCGACGACCCTCGCGTGAGGGCGACCGTGCTCGCAATCGCCGACGAGCTGACGGAAGACGGCATGGTCTTGCGGTACCGCCCCGAGGAAACCGACGACGGCCTGTCGGGCGAAGAGGGCACGTTCACGATCTGCTCGTTCTGGATGGTGTCTGCGCTCTACGCCGAAGAGATCGACCCCCGGAGCGGCCGCCACCTCGGCAACTTCCCGCAAGCGTTCTCGCACCTGGCTCTGATCAACGCCGTCATGCACGTGATCCGCGCCGAGAGCGGTGCGAGCAACCGGTTCGGAGGCCCGCTGACTGTAGAGCCGTGAAAGTCGCCTCCCCACCATGTGGGGAGAATCACTTACCCGTGGCGCTGCCCGGATCAGGCTTCAGGAAGATCGCCCCCAGTGGCGGAAGCGTGAGCGTGACGCTGTGAAGATGGCCATGCTTTCCAATCGGCGCCGCGTCCACTCCGCCCAGGTTTCCCTGGCCGCTGCCGCCGTAAATCGGCGCATCGCTGTTGACGAGCTCGAGCCAGCGACCAGGCAATGGCACGCCGATCTGATAGTTGTGGCGCGGCACCGGCGTGAAGTTGAAGACCGCAATGATCAGCTCATCGTTAGAGCTTCGACGCATGAAGCTGATCACGCTCTGCTCGGCGTCGGTGATGTCAATCCACGCGAAACCGGCTGGGTCGAAGTCAAGCTCGTGCAGCGGTTTCTCGTCGCGCATGACCCGGTTCAGGTCTCCTGTCCATCGGCTCAGCCCGTCGTGCATCGGCTCATCCAGCAGATGCCAGTCGAGGCTCTCCTCGTGGTTCCATTCGCCCCACTGTCCAAACTCGGCGCCCATGAACAGAAGCTTCTTGCCGGGCACGGCGTACATGTACGCGAGCAGCAGGCGCAGGTTGGCGAACTTCTGCCAGTCGTCCCCAGGCATCTTGGCGAGCAGCGAGCCCTTCCCGTGCACGACCTCGTCGTGCGAAAGCGGAAGCATGTAGTTCTCCGTGAACAACCCGCCGATGAACCGGGTCCTTGGACATGTACGAGAGCGTGTCGTGCATCCAGCCCATGTCCCACTTCATGCCGAAGCCGAGGCCGCCCAGGTAAGTCGGTCGTGAGACCAGAGGCCACGACGTCGACTCCTCGGCGATCGTCTGCACGTCGGGGTGCTCTTTGTAGACCTCGATGTTGAATCGGCGGAGAAAATCGATCGCCTCGAGGTTCTCATTGCCGCCGAACTTGTTCGGCAGCCACTGACCCGCCTTGCGCGAGTAGTCGAGGTAGAGCATCGACGCCACCGCATCGACCCGCAGCCCGTCGGCGTGATAGCGGTTCAGCCAGCTCAGGGCGCTGCTGAGGAGGAAGCCTCGGACCTCATTGCGCCCGTAGTTGAAGATCGAGCTGCCCCAATCGGGATGCACGCCAAGCCGCGGGTCGGCGTGCTCGTAGAGATGCGTGCCGTCGAAGTACTGCAGCCCGAATTCGTCGGACGGGAAGTGCGACGGTACCCAGTCGAGGATCACGCCGATGCCGTGCTGGTGCAGGTGGTCGACGAGGAACATGAAGTCCTGAGGCGTGCCGTAGCGGCTGGTCGGCGCGAAATATCCGGTCACCTGGTAGCCCCACGAGCCGTAGAAGGGATGCTCCATGACGGGCATGAACTCGACGTGCGTGAAGCCCAACCGGTGCGCATAGTCGGCCAGGTGTGGCGCGAGCTCGCGATAGGTGAGCCAGCGGTTGTCCTCCTCGGGTACGCGCATCCACGAACCCAGGTGAACCTCATAAACCGACCACGGCGCCTGCCGGCCGTTGGCCCGCTGGCGGGTTGTCAGCCACTCGGCATCGCCCCAGCCATAGCTCAAATCCCACACGACGGAGGCCTGGCGCGGCGGCTGCTCCGCGAACACGGCGAAGGGATCGGCCTTGTCGGCTCCGGTGCGTGTGACGCGTGAGTGGACGTGGTATTTGTACAGCGCTTCATGCCCTACGGCCGGAATGAAGCCCTCCCAGATGCCCGACTGCTCGCGTGGCACGAGCTTGTTCGCGTCTCGGTTCCAGCCGTTGAAATCGCCGATGACGCTCACCCAATCGGCGTTGGGAGCCCAGACGGCGAACGACGTGCCGTCGGGGTCTTTCGAGATGTGGGCGCCGAGCTTTTCGTAGAGGTGGCTGTGCGTGCCCTCGTTGAAGAGGTGCAGGTCGAATGGAGTCAGCAGCGAGGGCGCGATCATGCGGGGTGTACTACCTCCAGAATTCCTCGGAGCGGGATGCGCACCCAGTCGGGGCGGCTGTTGAGCTCGTAGCGAAGCTCGTATAGCGCCTTCTCGAGCAGCATGGTCGACAGTTGGAGGTCGAGGTCCTCGGTCGTCTGGGGCACGAACGAAGCGGTACCGGCCGTGCTCAGGTAGCTGCGCAGGAACGCCGCCGAGACGGAGTCCGCCCAGAACCGCGACCACTCCTCCACGCGAGGGCGGGCGTCGGGCAGCAGCTGGTCCGACCGCAAGGCTGCCTGGCTTGCGTAAGAGAACGAGCGCAGCATGCCGGCGACGTCGCGCAGCGCGAGGCGCTTCAGCCGGCGCTCGTAGAGGGTGCGCGACGGCTCGCCCTCGAAGTCGATGATCACGAAGTCGTGGCCGGTGTAGAGCACCTGGCCGAGGTGGTAGTCGCCATGCACCCGGATACGCGTCGTGGTCAAGCGCTTGGCGAGAAACGCGCGCAGTGCTTGCGCGATGCGCGGCTCCAGCTCCAGCACTCGTTTCGCCTCGTCCTTCGCGTCATCGGGCAGGCGGTTGAGCTGGCTGCGCAACAGCTCCAGCGCGCGAGCCGCCAGCCCGGTGAGGGATTGATACATCGAACGCTGGTCCTGGCCTGAGATGCGCTCCGGCGCAAAGGCCGGGTCGGTGAGGTCGCACGCCAGCGCGGTGTGTAGCTCAGCCGTGCGCCGGCCGAGCAAGCGCGCAGAGTCGAGGTAGGCGCCGATCGTCTTGGCGGCGACCTCGGGCAGGTCCACCGAGCTGGCCTGCAGCAGGTTGCGCGGCAGGACGGGCGGCTCCCCGCTCGCCGGAGCTTCCATCGCCTTCAGATAGTGGGCGAGGGTGGTCAGCGTGTACTGCCACGCATCACCCTGGTTGGGCACGTAACCCTGCAGAACCGCAAGCGCCACCGGCTCACCGCGGTCGCGCCGGTACTCGAGACTGCCCGCCAGCGGCGCGATCTGGGCGAAGTCCGTCTTCTCGGTGAGGAAGCGGCCGACCTCGAGCTCGGGGTTCACACCCTCCTCGAGCCGGCGGAAGACTTTGAGGATGAGTCTCTCGCCGAAGACCACCGAGTTGTTGCTCTGCTCGGCGACCGAAAGCGCGGCTTCGAGCCTGATGGTCTCCGGACCGCGCAGCCGAGCGAAGGCCCGGGTCGTCGATCCGACCAGCATCCCGGTGGAGCTCGCCGCCCGCTTGCGCTTGGCGATGATGTTCAGCAGGCCTTCGGCGAATCCGGGCGGCCCCAGGGCGTCGTAAAGAAGGCCCCGCTGCTCCTCGGCCGGCGTCCTCAGCCAGCACACGGCCGCAAACGGCCATCGCTCGAGCACCTGCGGCGCCTCCGCGGCGTTGGCGTACGTCACGGGCAGCAGGTACGTCTCGGGGTCGCCTTCGGCGTAAGCGACGAGAAGTGTCAGCAGGTAGGCGCTTCGGTCCATCCCGTTGACCTCGATCGCGTCCATGATGGAGACCGACTTCAAACGGCGCGCCTTGCCCGCAAACCATCGGCGATGCCTGATGGAGCTGAGCAGGACGGCCTCGAGCCGTTCCTTGGCCACGCCGAACAGCACCGAGTCCCAGCTGCCCGCGACCTTGATCTCGGGCAGGACCGCAGCCGCCAATCCCCAGTCGGCCGGAACTGTCGACGCGGCTCGGGGCTGCATGGCGAACCAGTAGAACGAATGCGGGCCAAGGGTCAGGAAGTAGGGCGTGTCGCCGACTGCGGGCAGCTCGGTGGCGCCGAAAAGCTCGACCGGCACCATGCCCTTCCACTTGGAAAGGTCGAGCTCGACCACCTGCAGGAAGCGCGATAGGTTGGCCACGCACAGGATCTGCTCGGACTCGTAGGCGCGAACGAATGCCAGCACTTTGCGATTCTCAGGCCGCAGGAGCTCGAGGGAGCCGCGGCCGAAGGCGCGATGCCGCTTGCGGAGCGCGATGAGCCGCCTCATCCAGGAGAGGAGCGAATGCGGGTTCTGGGCCTGGGCCTCCACATTGACGCTCTCGTAGTGGTATTCCGGGTCGGTCACGATCGGCAGGTAGAGACGCTGCCGGTTGGCGCGCGAAAAGCCCGCGTTGCGATCGGCGCTCCACTGCATCGGCGTACGCACGCCATTGCGATCGCCGAGGAAGATGTTGTCGCCCATTCCGATCTCGTCGCCGTAGTAAAGGACCGGGGTGCCTGGGAGCGAGAAGAGCAAGCCGTTCATGAGCTCGATGCGCTTGCGGTCGTTGCCGAGGAGGGGCGCCAGGCGCCGGCGGATGCCGAGATTGATCCGAGCCGCTCGGTCCTGCGTGTACGCGCGGTACATGTAGTCGCGCTCTTCGTCCGTGACCATCTCCAGCGTCAGCTCGTCGTGATTGCGTAGGAAAAGCGCCCACTGCGAGGTGTCCGGGATGGCGGGCGTCTGCGCCAGGATGTCGACGATTGGGAAGCGGTCCTCCATGCGGATCGACATGAACAGGCGGGGCATGAGCGGGAAGTGGAACGCCATGTGGGTCTCGTCGCCCTGGCCGAAGTACGCGACGGCGTCCTCGGGCCATTGGTTGGCCTCGGACAGCAGCATGCGGTTCGGGTAGTGCTCGTCGACATGACGGCGCATCTCCTTCAAGAACGCATGCGTCTCGGGCAAGTTTTCGCCGTTCGTACCCTCGCGCTCGAAGAGGTAGGGAATCGCGTCCAGCCGCATGCCGTCGATGCCGCCGTCGAGCCAGAAGTCCATCGCTTTCAGAACCGACTCTTTGACCTTCGGGTTGTCGAAGTTCAGGTCCGGCTGGTGCGAGTAGAAACGGTGCCAGTAGTACGCGCCGGCGACGTGGTCCCACGTCCAGTTCGAGACTTCGAAGTCTTTGAAGATGATCCGCGCGTCCTGGTAGCGCTGGTTGGTGTCGCTCCAGACATAGAACTCACGCGCCGCGCTTCCGGGGCGCGAACGGCGAGCCCGCTGGAACCACGGGTGCTGGTCGGACGTGTGATTGCAGACCAGTTCGTTGATGACCCGGATCCCGCGCCGATGAGCTTCTTTGATGAACTGATGGGCGTCGGTCAGATTTCCGTACATCGGGTTGACGTCGGTGTAGTCGGAGATGTCGTAGCCGTCGTCGCGCATCGGCGAGGGGTAAAAGGGCAGCAGCCAGATTGCGCTCACGCCGAGGTCCTGCAGGTACGGCAGCTTGTCGATCAAGCCTCGAAAGTCGCCGCTGCCGTCGCCGTCGCTGTCGTAGAAGGCGCGCACGTGCACCTCGTAGATGAGCGCGTCCTTGTACCAGAGCGGGTCGTCATCAAGGGTGAACGTCTCCTTCTTGCGCCGGCGGGGCGCGGCCTTGAGGTCGGGAGGCGGGCTGGGTGAGGGCTCGTTGATCGACGCTTCCTCCGGCTTCTCGGTGATCACAGGAAATACTCGAAGTCGTGTTCGCTGCGGATGCGCCGGCGAAAACGGAAGATTTGCGCAGGCGTCGAGTTGGGGTCGAGCTCGATGTAGTTGCGCGGCCCGTTCCAGATGTAGCGCGCCCCGCTGAGGAGCTCATGCGCCTGGTAGCTGCGCTCGCGGTCGATGCCAAGAGCCTCGAGCGGCAGGGTGACCATGCCGATCTGCCGGTGATGCGGGTCGACGTTGACGACGGTGAGGACCACATCGGCCAGGTCGTCGGTGCTCTTGGTGTAGGCGACGATCTGGTCGTTCTCGGTGGGGTGGAACACCAATCCGTTGTCGCTATGCAGCGCCGGGTTTTCGCGGCGGACCTTGTTGACCACGGAGATCAGCTCGCGAAGGCTGCTGGGGCTGTCGCGGTCCCAACTGCGAATCTGGTACTTCTCGGAGTCGAGGTATTCCTCAGACCCAGGTTCCTTAGCGCGATTCTCACCCAGCTCGAACGCAGGTCCGTAGATTCCGTAGCTTGCGCCCAATGTGGCGGCCAGGACGAGTCGGGCCGCGAAAGCCGGGCGGCCACCGGATTGTAAATATTCGGTGAGGATGTCCGGCGTGTTCGGCCAGAGGTTGGGGCGCAGGAACTCACGTATCGGCGATGACCGCAGCTCTGTGAAGTACTGACTCAGCTCCCAGCTGGTGTTGCGCCACGCGAAGTATGTGTACGACTGGCTGAAGCCCGACTTCGCCAGCCGGTACATGACCTTCGGCCGCGTGAAGGCTTCCGAGAGAAGGATCACGTCCGGATGGTCCCGCTTGAGCTCGCCGATCAGCCATTCCCAGAACGCGAACGGCTTCGTGTGAGGGTTGTCGACACGGAAGATCCGCACGCCCTGGTCGATCCAGAAGACGACGATCGACAGCATCTCCGCCCACAGCTCGCGCCACGCCTCGCATTCGAAGTCGAACGGATAGATATCCTCGTACTTCTTGGGCGGGTTTTCCGCGTACTGGATCAAGCCGTCGGGACGATGGCGGAACCATTCTGGATGCTCTTTGGCATAGGGGTGGTCGGGCGAGCATTGGAACGCGATGTCCAGTGCGATCGACAGGCCGTGCTCGCCGGCGACTCGGACGAGGCGCCGAAAATCGTCCAGGGTTCCGAGCTGCGGATGGACCGCCTTGTGCCCGCCTTCCTCGGACCCGATCGCCCATGGGCTTCCCGGCTCGTCTGGTTTTGCCTGCACGCTGTTGTTGGCGCCCTTGCGATGTGTGCGGCCGATGGGATGAATCGGGGGCAGGTAAAGGACGTCGAATCCCATGCCCGAGATGTACGGCAGCCAGTCTTCGACGTCTCGAAACGTTCCGTGCTTGCCCTGCTTGCCGGCTGACCTCGGGAACATTTCATACCAGGCGCCGTAACGGGCTCGCTCGGCCTCCACGATCACCTCGACCTCGCGGCCGTACGTGGTGGACAGGCTGCGGTCGGCGTGCCGCTCCATGAGCACGGCGAGATCCGAGCCGAGGGCGGCGGTGGCAGCGGCCTTGCCCTTTCGCAGCTGCGCCGCGTAGGTGGCCAGCTTTTCCCTGTCCGGCGTCGCCGCACGAGCGGCGGCCGCATCCACAAGCCGGGCGGCCACCTCGAGCTCCTGCGTCACGTCCTGCCCGGCTTCGACCCGCTTCGCGAACTGGCGGCTCCAGGTCCCGAAGCGGTCGACCCACGCCTCGATGGTGAACCGGTAGGTGCCGAGCTCGGTGACCACGAACTCGGCGCGCCAGCGGTCGTTGGGGAGGGGCACCATCGGTACCTCGGTCGAGGTCGAGTTGCTTTGGTGGCGGTACCGGATGACGCAGGCGAGCGCGTCATGGCCGTCGGCGAAAATGTCGGCCTCGACCGCCACCTTCTCGCCCACGGTCCGCTTGGCCGGGAAGCCCCCCGCGTCGATCTCGGGCGCGACCGACTCGATGGCGACCCGTTTTCTTCCGTCTGGACTCGCCCCTATGGGGGGAGCTCCGGCGCGAAGCGCCGGTGAGGGGAGATCGGGCCTCGTGGACGTCCGCTTGACCGGTGCGCGAGCCACGACTCAATCGTACTAAGGGATCCCCTCTCCCCGAAGGGGAGGCGTGAACTCAGTAATCTTGTGCCGTGGGGATGCTGAGATCGATCGATCCTGCGAACGGTCGAGAGCTGGCCCAGTTCCCTGAGCTGGACGCCGCCGGGATCGAGGCGGCCACCGCCCGGGCCTGGGGCTCTCGGCATGCTTGGCGCGACATCGGCGTCGACATGCGCGCAACTCTGCTGCGTTCCCGAGGCAGAGGGCGAGGTCGAGAAATGCGCATGGACCGCCGCCTGGCTCGCTGACAACGCGGCCCGCGTGCTCGCGGACGAGCCGATCGAGAGCACCGCGACCAGGAGCTACGTCAGGTTCCAGCCGCTGGGCGTGATCCTGGCCGTGATGCCCTGGAACTTTCCGTTCTGGCAGGCGTTCCGGGCCGGGCTGCCCGCGCTCGCGGCCGGGAACGTGATGCTGCTCAAGCACGCATCGAACGTGCCCCAGTGCGCGCTCGCGATCGAAGAGGTTTTTCGGGAGGCCGGTATACCTGAGGGCGTCTTCCAGACGCTGCTGGTCGGGTCGGGAGCGGTGGAGCAGATCATCGAAGACCGTCGGGTGGCCGGCGTGACGCTTACCGGCTCCGAAGCCGCGGGCGCGCGCGTGGCGTCGACGGCGGGCAAGACGATCAAGAAGTCGGTGCTGGAGCTGGGCGGCTCAGATCCTTTCATCGTCCTGGCGGACGCCGACGTCAAGACCGCGGCGACGGTCGCCTGCCGCGCGCGCAACCAGAACAACGGTCAGAGTTGCATTGCCGCGAAGCGCTTCATCGTGGTCGACGCGGTCGCGGACGAGTTCGAGTCGCTTTTCGCCGGCGCGGTCAGCGCGCTAAAGATCGGTGACCCCAAGGATCGCGGTGTGCAGGTCGGCCCGCTCGCGCGCGCAGACCTCGTCGCCGACCTCGAGCGCCAGGTGTCGGAGTCGGTCCATTTGGGAGCGCGCCCGTTAGTCGGCGGGAAGCGCGTCAACGGCGAGGGGTACTACTTCGAGCCGACCGTGCTCACGGGGGTGCGGCCCGGCATGCCGGTTTATCACGAGGAGACTTTCGGCCCGGTTGCGGCCGTGATCCGCGTCAGCGACGAGGAGGAAGCGCTCCGCGTGGCCAACGATTCCGACTTCGGTCTCGGCTCGAGCGTCTGGACCGCCGACGTCGAGCGCGGCCGCCAGGTGGCCGAGCGCATCGAGGCGGGCCTGGTGTTCATCAACGGCATGGTCGCCTCGGACGCGCGCCTTCCTTTCGGCGGTGTCAAGAAGTCGGGCTACGGGCGCGAGCTATCGACGTACGGGATCAAGGAGTTCACCAACATCCAGACGATCTGGATCGGCCCGGTGAAGTAATACGCACTTTTGACGCCAACCGTGCGCATGCCGCGCTTCGCAGACACGTGTTCGGCGTCAGACGTGCGAAATCGGAGTCTTTACAGGGTGGCTGGCGGAAACGCGGTTGTCCGTCCATCCTGCCATGGTGGCCAACACGCCGTGCATTCCGCCCGAGCTGACCTGCAGGCCCTTCACCCTGGATGAGGCGCGCACGGCTGGCCTCACGCTGAGCGCGCTGAAGGGCAAGGCCTGGCGGCGCCTCGGTGCCGAGCTCTACTGCTTGACAGAGCTCGGGACCGATCCGTGGCTGCTGCTGTCGGCCTGGCAGCGTCTGCTCCCGGCGGAGGCTGTCTTCGCCGGCGCTACCGCGGCCTGGCTGTTTGGCCTCGACCTCGAACCTGCCGACCCGATCGAGATCGTGGTGCCACCAGACTCGGGCATCCGTTCGCGCGTCGGGCTCAGCGTTCGTCGCTGTGACGTTTCACCGGGAGAGGTCGTCTCTGTTCGCGGGCTGCGCACGACATCGTTGCCACTTGCACTGGCCAGACTCTGTTTGCAGCGCCCGGCCGTTGAGGCACTGGTCGCCATCGATATGGCGGTCCGCGCAGGTATCACCGACGCTGCCGCTCTCGGTCGGTACGCAGAGGCAGCAAAAGGTCGCGCGGGCGCAGGCAGGCTGCGCTCGCTGGCCGCGTTTGCGGCTCCCGCGGAATCGCCGATGGAAACGCGGCTGCGTTGGCTCCTCATCCAGGCCGGCCTGCCGCGACCAGAGGTCCAGACGAATCTCCGTGACAGCAAGGCGCGGTTTATCGGTAGGGCTGACCTCTACTACCCGGCGGCGAAGCTCGTTCTCGAATACGACGGCGGTAACCATCGTGAGCGCCTGGTCGAGGATGATCGCCGTCAGAACCTGCTTATCAACGCCGGATTCCGGCTCCTGCGTTTCACAGCCGCTGACATACACAGTCGCGCCGAGATCGTCGAGGCCCAGGTTCGGGGGGCGCTGAGCATGGTGCGCGCAAGCGCACGCCTGGCGCCAACCATGCGCAAAGGCAGGGGTGAAAGCAAGCGTTGAACCCAAACGTGCGGAATCGGCCCCGCGAGCGGACTTCGATCGCGGGTGTCACTTGAGCTAGGCCGACTTGGCCGGCGGCCTCTTGGCCGTCTGCAGATGCTTGCGAGCGAGCACCGAGTAGCTGTCCTTGAGCGCGTTTTTCGGATCGAAATCAAGGCTTCTGGCCTTCTCCGGAAGGACCTCGAGCGGTCCTTCGAGCTCGACGAAGGATCCGAACGCGAGCGTGTCGAGGGTGACCGTCACCACGCCATCGAGGATCCATGCGGCGCGGTGCTTGTTGTAGGTGAACTCGACGCGGAATCCGAGCTCGGCGAGGAGGTCGAGAGTCGCGTGCGCGTCCTTGACCTCGACCTCGGTCTCCTCTCTCACCTTGACCCCGCCCACGAACTTGGCCGGGCCCTTGGCGGTGAGCACGCCGCGCGGACCGCCATCGAGCACGCGAAGCCTCAGCGTGGTGTGGCGCGTCGACTTGCCGGGACCGTCGAAGCGATAGTTCTCTTCGTCGTACTTGCCCTCGAGCTTCGCGCCGCGCTTGCGGAGCAGGGCACGCAGCCGCGCATGGTCGCGCGGGCCGGCGACGCGGAACTTGAGCTCGCATTCGACGCTGCGGTCACGTGGTCGGTGGTGCACTCGGGCCCTTGCCACGCGAGGAGATTAAGTTAAGCGGCAGTCTTCTTTGTGATTCGGTACAGAGCAGTCGTGACCGCGGTGCACTCGTCCTCGACGTAATCGAGCCCGCCTGCCTCAGCGATCCGCCGCGCCTCATCCGAGCGAATGTCGAGCTGCAGCCACAACGCTTTCGCACCCACAGCCACCGCCTGACGCGCGATCTCCGGTGCATCGGCCGCCGGCCTGAACACATCGACGATGTCGATCCTCTCAGGGACGTCCAACAGAGAGCGATAGACGCGCTCGCCGAACAGGGTGCCGGCGTAAGGGTTGATCGGGATGATTCGAAATCCGCGCTGCTGCAGCCCCACGGGAACGGATCCGCCCGCCTTGTTGGGGTCTCGCGACGCGCCCACGACGGCGATCACCTGGGATGCCTCGAGGATCTCCTTGCCGGTCTTGCTCACGACAACTTCAAGTCCACGGTGCCGGCTTCGATTCCGAGCAGTGGCTGGCCGGCGGCGTAACGGCGGATCTGCTCGCCGGCGAACCGGTAACCGCGCGACTCCCATCGCGTGACCGCGCCCGCGACGTGCGGCGTGATGAACAGGTTGGGCGCGTGCCACAGGGGATGTTCGGCGGGCAGCGGCTCCGGGTCGGTCACGTCAAGCGCCGCGTGAATACGTCCGGACGTCAGCGCTGCAAGCAGGGCGTCGGTGTCGACTGTCCTGCCGCGGCCCGCGTTGACGAACAACGAGCCTTGCTTCATCCGCTCCAGGAATGCGGCATTCACGAACTTCTCGGTTTCGGACGTCAAGGGCAGCAGGTTGACGACAACGTCCGCCTCGGGCAGAAGCCGCGGAAGCTCATCGGCCGATCGCGCGTCGTCGCGCGGGTGCCTGGCGACGCCAATGACATTCGCGCCGAATGGAGCCAGCCGAGCCGCCACGGCTCGCCCGATCGAACCAAGCCCGACCACCAACACAGTCGTACCCTCGAGATCGTCGATCGGATGGTGCCATCCATCGCCCGCCTCAGCGATGTCGCGGTTCCATTCGCCGCGATGCTGCAGATCCCAGAACTCGAGCAAGCGTCGGCGCCTCGCGAGGATCACCGCGACCACCCATTCCGAGACCGGCGCGTCGTGGACGCCGACCGCCCTGCACACGACGACCCCGGGTGGCACTTTTGGCAGCAGCCAGTCGACACCGGCGCTGAGGGACTGGATCACCCGCAGCCCCGGGA
>MNEW01000077.1 GCA_001917895.1 Actinobacteria bacterium 13_1_40CM_66_12 | reverse complement strand
CGGGTCGTCCGCGCGCCTCGCGGAACGGAGCTGGGCTGCCTCGGCTGGCCGCAGGAGGCCGCGATGCGGATGCTGATGAACAACCTGGATCCGGAGGTCGCCGAGCGGCCAGAGGACCTCGTCGTCTACGGCGGTACGGGTCGCGCGGCGCGATCGTGGGACGCGTTCGACGCGATCGTCCGCGAGCTGAAGCAGCTTCGGGGGGACCAGACCCTGCTCGTCCAATCGGGCAAACCGGTCGGGGTGTTCGAGACGCACGAGTGGGCGCCTCGCGTGCTCATCGCGAACTCGCTCCTCGTGCCCGAATGGGCGACGTGGGAAGAGTTCCGGCGGCTGGAGGCGCTCGGGTTGACCATGTACGGACAGATGACCGCGGGGTCGTGGATCTACATCGGGACGCAAGGCATCCTGCAGGGCACGTACGAAACCTTCGCGGCGGTGGCGCGAAAGCGCTTCGGTGGCTCGCTCGCCGGCACGATCACGCTGACCGCCGGCCTCGGGGGCATGGGCGCCGCCCAACCGCTCGCGATCACGCTCAACGGCGGCGTGGCGATCTGCATCGAGGCCGACGCGGAACGAATCCAACGCCGCCTTGACCATCGCTATCTCGACGTGCGCGCGTCCGACCTCGAGGACGCGCTGCGCCTCGCAAACGAGGCGAAAAAGGCGAAGCGCCCGTTGTCGATCGGCCTCCATGGCAATGCCGCGGAGGTGCTACCTGCGCTGGCGTCGCGCGGCTTCGAGATCGACGTCGTCACCGACCAGACGTCCGCGCACGATCCGCTCAGCTACATCCCTGCCGGACTCAGCGTTGGAGACGCGCAGGAGCTGCGGCTCGACGACCCTGACGCGTATGTGCGCCGGGCGCGCGAGAGCATGGCCCGTCACGTCGACGCGATGGTCGATTTCCTCGATCACGGTGCCGAGGTCTTCGATTACGGCAACAGCCTTCGCGCCGAAGCGAAGCTGGGAGGAAGTACGCGCGCATTCGAGTTTCCGGGCTTCGTGCCCGCTTACATCCGACCGTTGTTCTGCGAGGGCAAAGGACCGTTCCGTTGGGTGGCGCTGTCGGGTGACCCCGAGGACATCGCCGTCACCGACCGCACAATGGTCGAGGAGTTCTCCGACGACGCCGCGCTGGTGCGCTGGATCACGGCGGCTGCCGAGAAGGTGAAGTTCCAGGGGCTCCCAGCTCGCATCTGCTGGCTCGGCTATGGCGAGCGTGCCCGCGCGGGCCTTCGATTCAACGAGCTCGTCCGCACCGGCGCGGTCAAGGCTCCGATCGTGATCGGCCGCGACCACCTGGACTCGGGTTCAGTGGCGTCTCCCTATCGCGAGACCGAGGCGATGCGCGACGGTTCCGATGCGATCGCGGACTGGCCGATTCTCAATGCGCTTCTCAACACGTCGAGCGGGGCTTCGTGGGTGAGCGTCCATCACGGCGGCGGCGTCGGCATCGGCCGGTCGATACACGCGGGGATGGTCGTCGTCGCGGATGGCACCGCCGACGCGGCGCGCAAGCTCGAGCGCGTGCTGACCAACGATCCCGGCACCGGCGTGATGCGACATGCCGATGCCGGGTACGAGCGCGCTATCGAAGTCGCTCATGAACGCGGCGTCCACATTCCGCAGCAGTGAACGGCTCCGGTCGCTGGCATGCCGATCAGGCATGGCTCGGATACCGCGCTGAGGATGTCTTGATCGAGGTCGAAGACGGCCGGATCAAAGCCGTGACCGCCGGGGTTCCCGCACCGGCAGGTGCGGTGCGGCTATCGGGATGGACGATTCCTGGCTTCGCCAACGTTCACAGCCACGCGTTTCAGCACTCCCTTCGTGGCACCGTGGAATCGGGCGCCGGCGACTTCTGGGAGTGGCGCCAGCAGATGTATCGGGTCGCCGGGAGTTGGGACTGGACGGACTACTTCAAAAGCGCCCGATTCGTCTTTCGCGAGATGCTCGAGGCGGGGATCACCGCGGTCGGCGAGTTTCATTACCTGCATGCCCTGGGCAACGGGCTCGGTGAGGCGCTGACCGCCGCCGCGGCGCAAGAGGGCATTCGAATCACCCTCATCGATGCGTGCTACTTGCGGGGCGGCATGGACGGCCGCCCTCTCGATGACGTCCAAAAGACCTTCTCCGACGGCGACGCCGAACATTGGGCGCAGCGAATGGATGACCTCGACGAGGGCCCCGGAGTTCGCATCGGCGCGGCGATCCACAGCGTGCGCGCGGTCGATCCGGCGTCCATGCGCACCGTCGCCGAATGGGCACGCAAGCGCAATTCCCCCCTGCACATCCATCTGGCAGAGCAGCCGGCGGAAGTGGAGGAGTGTCTGGCGGTTGAGGGCTGCACACCCACGCAGCTGCTCGAACGCGAGGGAATTCTGGGTCCAGACCTGACCGCGGTTCACGCCATTCACGTCAATGACGACGACATCTCTCTGCTCGGTGGCAACAAGGTCTCGATCTGTGCGTGCACGACGACAGAGCGCGATCTGGGCGATCGCGTCGGACCGATACGCAGTCTGGCCGATGCGGGCAGCCAGTTATGCATGGGCAGCGACTCCAACGCCGTCATCGATCCGTTCGAGGAAGCTCGCGGCGTGGAGCTCGACCAGCGACGCGCCACCGGGCGGCGCGTGCTCCATCAACCGGAAGAGCTCTTTCGCGCGGCGACGGTCGACGGAATGCGGGCGCTGGGCTGGGACGCCGGCACGCTGAGGCCTGGAATTCTGGGGGACTTCATCACCATCGGCCAGGAGCCCCCGGTGCTCTGGCGGCAGCTCGATCTTGGTTACCTGATGTTCGGTTGCTCGGCCCGCGACGTCACCAACGTGGTCGTCGGCGGCAAGACGGTGGTCAGCAAATGAGGCGCCTCCACAACATCGGCCGCCTGTTCACCGGCACCCAGGCCGGAGTGATCCAGAAGGCGGCGATCATCTGCAACGACGACGAGCACATCGCCTGGTGCGGGCGCGAAGGCGAGGAGCCGCGCGATCTTCTTGGCTACATCGCGCACGACGAAGACTGCGGCGGCGGGCTCGTCACCGCGGGGCTCATCGACGCGCACACCCATCCTGTGTACGCGGGCAATCGGATGGCTGAGGTCGCGATGCGTTCGGCGGGCGCGTCGTATGAGGAGGTGGCCAAAGCGGGAGGAGGCATCGTGGCCACCGTCAGGGCGACGCGCGAAACCAACCCGGAAGCGCTCGAGCATGCGACGGCGGCGAGGCTGCGGCGATGGTTCGAAGGTGGCGCCACCACGGTCGAGGCCAAGACCGGTTATCACCTGCAGCGCGAGGGCGAGCTGGAAGACACGCGGATGCTCAAGCGCCTCAGCGAGCGCGCCGACCTGCCTCGCATCGAGGTCACGTTTCTAGCCGCGCACGCAAAGCCCCCCGACCGCTTCGCCAGTTTCGGCAAATACACGAAGCAGGTCGCGGACTGGTGCGACGACGCGCACGCCGCCGGCGCGCGTTTTTGTGATGTGTTCTGCGACCGTGGGTATTTCTCGGTTTCGCAATCGCGGCGCATCCTCAAGGCAGCGCTCGATGCCCAGCTCATCCCTCGCCTTCACGCCGATGAGCTCGCGCGCACAGGCGGTTCGCGTCTGGCGGCCGAGCTGCATGCGGCATCGGCAGACCACCTGCTGCGCGCGAACCGCAGCGACGCGATCGCACTCGCGCGTGCCGGAGTGGTGGCCACTCTGGCTCCAGGCACCGCGCTCTCGATCGGCAAGCTGCCGCCGGTCAAAGACCTGCTCGCGTCGGGCGCGGTCATCGCTTTAGGCTCTGATCACAACCCGGGCACGAGCGGCATCACGAGCATGAGCGTGGTGGTGGCGATGGCCGTGGCGGTCTTCAAGCTCTCGGTCGAACGGGCCTTGATCGCGGCGACGCTCGGCGGCGCGCTGTCCATCTCGCGCTCGGATCGAGGCGCCGTCGCCCCTTTGATGCTGGCCGACCTCGTGCTGTGGGACGCCGATCACGAGGGGGCGTTCGCCTGGGCTTACGGCCTCCGGCCGCTGCGCGTTTGGCGGGGCGGGGCGCAAGTTTTGAGTTGACCACCGTTGCAAGTCACGTGCATTTGGCGTACAACATCGGCAACAAATGACCGCTGCGCTCACAAAATCTAACAACAGCGCGGTCGAATTGGAGGAATTGGACTAGTGGCTAAATGGAACCCTTTGGCGTTGAAGGTCTTGATGTGGGTGATGGGCGTTCTGATAGTCGCGGGATCAGGATTGGGTTTCATCGGCAGCACCATCTTCAATTTCGACTCGAACTTCGGCGTTACCGCATCGGTCGCCGGGGTCGCGTTTGGAGCTGGAATCATGATCGCCGGCTTCGACCCGATCGCCAACGTGAGCTGGGTGCGCGCCCTGATCCTGTACGCGATCCTGCAGGTCGTTTACCAGGTCTTCCTGCAGATCTCGCTCGGTCGTTTCGACATCATCGCCTTCGCCGTCGCGATCATCGCCGGCGCCGTTCTGATCTTTCTCTACCCGAACAAGGCCGAGCTCTGGATGAGCGGCACGATGAAGATGCCCAGCGGCATGGCTGCCCGGAAGATGTAGTTCGTTCGCACAACTTTGAAAGGGCAGCTCGCGCTGCCCTTTTTCTTTTTAGCTAGTGCCGGGTTCGTCGCCGCTTACGATCCACCGTCCGCCACCACCTGCTGCCACGAGGTCGTCGGCCGCACGCGGTCCCCACGAGCCGACGGGGTACACCTCCGGATGGCCCTCGGCCTCCCACGCCTTGATGAGCGGATCGACGATCTCCCACTGCAGCTCGATCTCCTCGGCGCCAGGAAATGCGGAGTGGCCGCCCGCGAGGACCTCTGAGAGCACGTTCTCGTAAGCGTCGGGCAGCGGGGCCTTCGTCAGTTTCGCGTAGTCGAGGCGCATGCCCGCGGGCACGAGCTCGAACTTCGGCCCGGGCCGCTTGGCGCCGATTCGCAACGTGATCCCCTCGTCTGGCTGGACGCGGATTACGATCAGCGTCGGGATGCCGCGCTGGCGCCGGCCGCCGATGCGGAGCAGAGGGGCATCGCGCAGCTTGATCACCACTTCGGTGGCGCGGCGCCGCAGCGCCTTTCCGGTGCGGACGAAGATCGGCACACCGTCCCAGCGCCAGTTCTCGATCGAAACCCGAGCCGCCGCATACGTTTCCCGTCGGGACTCGGGCGAGACGCCGGGCTCGTCGAGGTATCCCTCGTACTGCCCGCGCACGGCCGATGTCACATCCAGCGGCGACATCGCGCGAAGGGCCGCCCGTTTGGCACGGCGCACGTAATCGGGGTCGAACGTTGTCGGCGGCTCCATCGTCACCAACGCGAGCAGCTGGAGGACGTGGTTTTGAAAGATGTCGCGCACGGCCCCGGTCTGGTCGTAATAGCCGGCGCGCTGCCTGATGCCTTCCTCTTCAGCGACGGTGATCTGGATCGTCTCGACGAGGTTGCGATTCCAGACCGGCTCGAAGAGAGAGTTCGAGAAGCGGAACGCGAGCACGTTCTGCACGGTGTCCTTAGCGAGGTAGTGGTCGATCCGGTAGACCTGCGATTCGTCGAAGGCCGTCGCCAGCTGTGCGTTGAGCTTCTTGGCGGACTTGAGGTCGTAGCCCAGCGGCTTCTCGAGGACCACGCGACGCGAGGGGTCGCCTTTCGTCACCATCGCCGAGTTGGCGATCGCGACCAGGATGGGACTGAAGGTTTCGGGCGGCGTGGCCAGGTAAAAGATGACGACCGGTGTGCCGGTGATGAGCTCATTGATGGGAGCGAAGCTCGCCGGGTCCGCGTAGTCGAGCGTCACCCACTCGGCGTTGGCAGCCAGAGCCGGGCTGCCGCTGGCCTCCTTCACCAGGTCGCGGAACTGCTCTGTGGTGTCGTGGCTGCGCCCAGCGCCGATCACGCGCAGCTTCGTTCCCTCGCGCGTCAGCAGCGCTCCCAGAGAGGGGAGGATCTTTCGCCGCGAGAGGTCGCCCGTGGCGCCGAAGATGACGAGGTCGACGGCTGGCATCTTGGGGCAATGCTAGTTGCTAGTCGGAAATGACCTCAGTGCCTGCGATCTCATCGTGCACCGCACGCAGGCGCAGCGCGGCCACGGGCAAGGCGACCAGCCGTACGAGCGCTTGGCCGATGCTCACCCGCGATCCATCCACTGAAACCACCCGCTGACCTGCAATGACGCCGCCGACCGTCCGCCCGGATGAGCTCCAGCAGGCAACGTGGTATCCGATCGCGATGCCGGCAAACGCCGCGAAGCGGCGGCCTTTCCCCGCCGTCAGCGCGACGGCGGCGCACAGGCCGGCGTCGATCGTCCCAGCGGCGATACGGCGGGTCGGGGCGGCAGGCACTCCCGGGCTCGGCACCCGGCCGCGCGCCCGCAAGAGGTGCAGGCGCATGACCAGGTGGTGGATAGGCAGTTGAGTCAGCCTGTAAAGGGGAACCGGTATGCGCGGCCTGTAGCCCTCGAGGCTGGCCACCAACCGGCCGCCCGACGCCGTGATGGACCACTTGCCTCCGCCTGCCCGGGCGGCGAGGCCGCCCTCGACCGGCCAGGAGACACCGGACCGCGTCACTTTTGGGCGTCCAAATCGCAATATCTCGAGAGGACCCAACACCATCGACGTCCCGCGCATTCGCACGAGGCCGAACGTCAGCGCGGAAACGTCGCTCGCGAATTGTTCGCGGAGCTCTCTTCCGCTGACTACGTGCGGGCTTGCCACCGAGTCCTCGACCCAAACCTGTCCACCAGCTGAGCGCACGCGGATATCTTCGTCGAGTGCCGGGGCTCGAGTTCTCCGCGACGGTGGTCATCCACACGTCGCCCGATCGCGCCTTCGACTACTTCGCCGACCATCGCCATGTGGCCAAGGTGCTCGAGGGCGTCACCCGGTGGGAACCGATCGGGTCGCGCTCGACCGGCGTCGGCGCCCGCTACAACGTCGAGCTCGTGGCCATGGGCGTTCCATTGCGTGGGGTTCTGCGGCTGAACCGGTGGCGCCGACCACACGAGATCGGCTGGGTGTCGGAATCCGGGCTGGTCGAGCAACACGGAGGATTCACGTTCACGGAAGTGCCGGAGGGGGTGCGGGTCGAGCTCCACGTCGCATACGTCCCGCCGGCCTCCGTCGTAGGCGAGCTGGTGGCGAGGCGCCTGGAGGGCACAGTCAAGCGCCGGCTGCAGCGGGCGATGAACCGCATCCGGGACACCCTCGAAGCGTCTTAGAGTGGGCGTGTGCGTTTGAGCCGCGAGGCGGAGTCGATCCTGGGCCGGGCCCACATCGGCATGCTGGCCCTGCGTTCGGCTCGTCTGCCGCTCGTCAACCCCGCCGCCTACAGCTTCGCGGCGGGATCCCTGTGGATGACGACATCTCGGTATGCGGCCAAGAACGTCATGGCCCGGCGCGACCCGCGTGCGGCCTTCTTCGTCGACGGGGGCTCGCGGGCGGTGTTGATGCGAGGCACTCTGGAGGTGTTCGACCCTCTGTCCCTTTCCAACCAGGTTCGCGCGGCGCTGGCAGGACCCGGGCTGTACCTGGGGATGGCCGAGTACGCCCTTCGGAACGTCCCGTTCGTGACCGGCTACCTGCTGGACATCCTCCGCCTACCTCGCGAATGGATGCCGTACAACCGCATCGTTCTCCAGCTGCACCCGATCGACATCGAGGTCACGGACGTCGAGCCGTTCCCAGTCGCGCTCGCGGCGAGGGTGCCGGCGGTGCCCGCGGAGGTGAGCCGCCGCCTGGCCGGCGTGTCGCGCGGATACGCGTGCTGGTTCGAGGGCGGCGCGCCGGTCATCCGCCCCACGCTCTGGGAGGTGGACCGGGGCACTGTGATGATGGCGCCCACTGGCGGCCATGCGCGGGCGGGTTCCGTGGGCGCGCTGGTCGTCGAGTCGCAAAATGCCTTCAGGCCGTCGATGATGGTCGGGGCCTGCGTGCGCGGGACTTTCGGCTCTGGCGCCGACCGCGCCGCGATCGCCGAACGCTACGCCATCGACGAGACCGACGTTCCGTCCGCCGTCGAGCTGCGGGTCGAGCGCGTCACGTCCTGGCGCGGCTTTTCGATCGCCACCTCGGTGCCTCGGCAGCGCCGGCTGCGCATGGCTCAATAAATGGCGAAACCGGCGGCGCCGGCGCTGCGCATTCGCCGCTTTGCGGCCGGCGAATGGACCGAGGCACCCGATGCGGTCGTGACCGAGGAACCCCTCCAGCTGCTTCTCGACGGCGAGCCGCTGGCCGTCGTGATGCGCACTCCGGGAGCGGACATCGAGCTGGCGCTCGGCCTGCTGTTCGCCGAGGGCATCATCCATTCGGCGCGAGAGGTGCGCGGCTTGCGCATCAGCGCCGAGGCGGGCGAGACCGAGTCGCGCATCAACGTCGAGCCCACACTGGTGGAGTCGAACCAGGTCGACGTGCTGCTGGCGGGTAAGCCCTGGCGCAAGCCCGAGCGCTCGATGCTGGCCAGCTCGGCCTGCGGAGTGTGCGGCACCCAGATGATCGAAGACCTGCGTCGCGACCTGGCACCGCTGCCGGCCGGGCCGAAGTTCGATCCATCGCTGCTTCCCAGGCTTGTCGACAAGCTGCGCTCGGGCCAGGGCGTCTTCGACCGCACCGGTGGTCTCCACGCCGCGGGCCTGTTCGATGCCGCTGGCGATGTGATCGCGCTGCGCGAGGACGTCGGTCGCCACAACGCGGTGGACAAGGTCGTCGGCCGTTTGCTCCTCGACAGCCGCGTTCCGGCCTCGAACATGCAGCTGGTGGTGAGCGGGCGTGCGGGTTACGAGATCGTCCAGAAGGCGATCGGCGCTTTCATCCCGCTCCTGGCCGCCGTCGGCGCGCCGTCCAGCCTCGCGGTGGCCATGGCGCGCGAGTTCAACCAGACCCTGGTCGGGTTCCTTCGAGGCGACCGCTTCAACGTGTATTCGGCTCCGGAACGCCTCACAAAGTAGGGTCTTATCCCGCTCCCGGATAATCGGCTGATGCTTTCGGTCCTGGCCGGCCGTCCGGCCCTTCGGGTGGGGGTGATCGCGGCCTATGTCCTGCTCGTGGAGTGGTCGCGGGCGCTGGCGTCGACGGCGCCTCACGCTGCGACTGCCGCGCTCTTTCTCGGGGGCGTTGCACTGGTCCTTTCGGGGGCCGGATGGCCGCTCGACAGGCTCGGCATCGGCCGGTCGCGCCTCGCCTTCAGGATCCTCGGCGGGTGCGCCCTGGCGGTGGTGCTTCTCCTGCCCGCCGCCGCCCGCGCCGGCTCAGCGCCGATCCTGCCCGCCTTCCTCGCCTTGCCGGCGATCGTGGTCTCGATCGGCGAGGAGATCGCGTTTCGGGGCGCGCTCTATG
>MNEW01000084.1:368-13525 GCA_001917895.1 Actinobacteria bacterium 13_1_40CM_66_12 | reverse complement strand
TATGACCGGCCCCGGTGTTCAGCCCCGGAAGCTTCCTTGCATCTTCGACGGCCCGGGCGGCCGGGCGCCGTCTCGCCCCGCGGAATCTGGCGATTCGGCGGGGGCCCCGAGACAGGCGCTGAAGCCGGCGTCAGGGGGCCCGGCGCTTCCTCGTCACGCATCTACAGATGCGCTCCTCGTCGCGCCACCCTTCCTTGGCTCCGGCCACCAGTGCCGCGAATATGCGGCGGACCTCCGGGTCCGAACACCTGGTTCAGCCACTCTTGGCGAGACTTCAGCCGAGCCGCCGACGATTAGACTCGAATCGATGACAAGTGACGTTCACATCACCCCAGAAGGCCTCGAGGCTGTCAAGGCCGAGCTGCACGAGCTGACCACGGTCAAGCGACCCGCCATCGTGGCCAAGATCAAGGCCGCGCGAGAGTTCGGCGACCTGTCGGAGAACTTCGAATACCACGCGGCCAAGAACGAGCAGGGAATGATGGAGGCGAGGGTCAACGAGCTCGAGGCGATCGTGAAAAACCACGTCCTCATCGAGTCGACCCAGAGCAACGGTGTCGTCGCGATGGGGAGCACCGTTCGCTTCCAGGAAGACGGCGAGGGCGAGGAGACCTACCGCATCGTTGGACCCGCCGAGGCCGACCCCAAGAGTGGACGCGTGAGCTACGAATCGGCGTTGGGCAAGGCCCTCATCGGCCACCGGGTCGGCGAGCAGGTCGAGATCAAGACGCCCAACGGGTCGTACAGGGTCCGGATCGTTGGCGTCGACTGAAACGACGGCGGCGACGCGGCTCGACGACCTGCGCGCATGGATGGCGAGCAGCGACGTCGAGGCCGCGTACGTAACCCGCCCGGTATCGATCGCATACCTGACCGGCGTCCAGGCCGAACCTTACGAGCGGCTCATGGCGCTCGCGGTCAGGGGCGACCGCGTGACGCTCATCGTCCCGGCGATCGAGGTCGAGAACGCGGAGAGGGCGAAGACCAGCGCCGACATCGTTTCGTGGCGGGATGGCGAGGATCCATACCGCCTCGTACATCGCGCTCTCCACGGCACGGCTCGCCTGGGTGTCGAGAAGGAGCACCTGAGCGTGGCTGCAGCCGAGGCGCTTCGCGAGCGATTGGGTGCTCACGACCTGGTCGACGTTGCGCGCGAGATTCGCCGTCTGCGCCGAACCAAGTCGCCCACTGAGCTGGAACAGCTGCAGCGGGCCGCGGCCATCACCGACGCCGCCACCGAAGAGATCCTGAGGTCGCTGCGCGCGGGTAAGACCGAGCTCGAGGTCGCCGTCGCGCTTGGGGCATCGATCGGCGCCGCCGGGGGCACGCTCGCTTTCGAAACCTTGGTGCTCTCAGGCCCAAACTCGGCTCTGCCCCACGGCCGGCCGTCCGGACGCCGGCTCGGAGCCGGCGACCTCGTGCTGCTCGACTTCGGCGCTGCGTACGAGGGCTACCGGGCGGACACGACGCGGGTGGCTGTCGTCGGCGAGCCGGATACTCGCCAGCGCGAGATCCACGAGCTCGTCCTGACTGCCCATGACGCCGCCATCCGCGCCGTACGCGCCGGCGCCACCACGGGCGACGTCGATTCAGCCGCCCGCGATGTCATCGAGGCGGCAGGTCTGGGCGACCAGTTCTTCCACCGCACCGGCCATGGGCTGGGCCTCGAAACACATGAAGAGCCTTCGCTCGACCCCGGCTCGCACACCGAGCTCGACGTGGGGATGGTGTTCACAATTGAGCCCGGCGTCTACATCCCTGGTTGGGGCGGCGTGCGGATCGAAGACGACGTCGTCGTCGAGGCGGACGGGTGCCGCCTGCTGACCACCGCAGTCAGATCTCTCCGCGAGGTCGCTCCTTGATGAGTGATTCCCCCCACCCGCCGGGGCCGCACAGCGGCCGCGCCGACCTCCCCGCGGGGCGGGGAGGAATGCTCGCGCCGGGTATGCGTCGCACCGCGCAGCGAACCATGGTCTACAACGCGATCGTCCGGCTCGGCGGGCACTGCACCGCCGACGAGATCACGGCCGAGCTGCACAACACGCAGCCGCGTTTTCCGCGCAGCACCGTCTATCGGTCGCTGGAAGCGCTGACGGCTTCGGGTTCGGTGTATGCGGCGCACCTTGGCGACGGTCCGACCCATTACGAGCTTGCGACCGGCGACCACCACCACGCCGTCTGCCAGCTTTGTGGAGGTGTTCTGCACATCGAGGAGGCGCTTGTGAGCGAGCTGGAAAGGCACCTCGAGGGCACCCACCGTTTTACGCCTGTGCACACTGAGGTCCTCGTCGTCGGGGTCTGCGAGACGTGCTCGCGGACGCCTGGCCGCAAGTCAGTTCGCCGACACACGCTGGAGCACGTCCACCACGCGGGAGACGCCTCAGGCTCCTGATAGAGTGGTCGCGCCCGCGGCCGCTTCCATTCATCAGGAGGCCAAATGGAGCCAAAGATCGTCGGAACCGTCATGCCGGTGCTCGAGCTGAGCATGCAGCCCAACGAGAAGGTCTTTGCGGAGTCGGGCCAGCTCGCGTGGATGTCGATGGCGATGCAGATGCAGACATCGACGTCGGCAGGTGGGCAGCAGGGTGGGTTCATGGGAGCGCTCGGACGTGCGGTCGCCGGCGGCACGCTTTTCATGACCGAGTACACGGCGGTCGGCGGCCCAGGGCTGCTCGCTTTTGCGGCCAAGCTGCCCGGGCAGATCCTGCCCATGGAGATCGCCCCTGGTCAGGGCTACATGGTCCACCGGCACGGTTTCATGTGCGCGACCATCGGCGTCCAGTTCTCGATCGGCTTCCAGCAGCGATTGGGCGCCGGCGTTTTCGGCGGCACCGGATTCCGCATGCAGCGCCTCCAGGGACAGGGCGCGGCCTGGGTCGAGCTGAACGGTGAGGTCGTGACCTACGACCTGCAGGCGGGCAACACATTGCGCGTGCACCCGGGCCACGTCGGCATGTACCAGGAATCGGTGCAGTTCAACATCACCACCGTGCCCGGAATCCAGAACGCGTTCTTTGGTGGCAGCGGCCTCTTCCTCGCCGCACTCACGGGGCCGGGCCGCGTCTGGCTGCAGTCGATGAGCATGCAGCACCTTGCGCACGCGATCCAGGAGTACCTGCCGAAAGCGGGGTGAGGGCGCGGCGCTTGTCCATTCGTTAGTTCGGAGGAGTTGCGCGATGGGGCGATATATGTTCCAGGCTTCGTACTCGGCCGAAGGCATCAAGGGCGTGCTCAAAGACGGAGGCACGGGCAGGAGGGCCGCAGTCGAGGCTGCGGTCAAGTCCTTGGGCGGCAAGCTCGAGTCGTTCTACTACGGGTTCGGCGAGACCGACGTCTACGTTGTTGTCGATGGCATCGACAACACCAGCGCAGCCGCGTTCTCGATGGGTGTCGCGTCGACCGGAGCACTGTCGTCACTCAAGACAACGGTGCTGCTGACGCCTGAAGAGGTGGACGCGGCCGGCAAGAAGGCGATGACGTATCGCGCGCCCGGGCGCTGAGCACTTAGTGGCAACCAGGTGGCTGACGTTCGACTGCTTCGGGACGCTCGTCGATTGGCGTCACGGCATCGGCACGACCGGGGAGCTGCTTTTCCCGGGCCGCGGTGCCGAGCTGCTTGGCGCCTACATCGAGATCGAGGCCGAGGTCGAGAAGGAGAAGCCGTTCCGCCGCTACCGCGTGGTGCTGGCGGAGACGCTGCGTCGCGCCGCGGCGTCACTCAAGCTCGACCTCAAGCACGACGACGCCACCGCGCTCACGTCGACCCTCCCGCACTGGCCAGTTTTTCCTGACGTCGGGCCGGCGCTGCGAACACTTCACGCCGACGGCTGGAAGCTGGCGCTCCTGACCAACTGCGATCGCGACCTCATCGCGCTCACCGAGCGCCGCCTGCCGGAACCGTTCGACGCCGTCGTGACGGCCGAGGACGTCTCCGCCTACAAGCCGGACCACGCGCATTTCCAGCGGTTCGCGTCGGTGTTCGGCGGCTCGGGAAACGCGTGGATTCACGTCGCGCAGAGCTACTACCACGACATCACACCCGCGGCCGAGCTGGGCATTCGGAGGATCTGGGTCAACCGCCAGGGCGAGAGGGACGATCCCACACTTGCGGAAGCCGTGGTTTCCGGGTTGGCGGAGCTGCCAGAAGCTGTGAAAAGGCTGGCTGCCGCCCCGCATTAATCGGCCCTGCTTATCGCTTCAATCAAGCACATAATCGCGCCGTGCCGGCGAGAGCGCGGCTCGCGGACGAAAACGTCGACTTCATGTCGCTGATGAGCGAGGCGAACCGGCGCCGGGTGCTGGGGAAGTCGACGCCAGTGGTATACCCGGCGGGCACGCTTCTCTTCCGTGAGGGTGACCCAGCTCGGGTGATCCTCATCGAAAGTGGGTTGGTCCGGGTCTTCCGAACCGTTCCTGACGGACGGCAGGCCACTGTGGCCTTCCTGCGCACCCGCGAGATCCTGGGAGCATCGCTGATCGTGAGCGACCCGCCATGGGTATGCGCGCAGATCGTCATCGACAGCACGATCACCGATCTGGACGTGAAGACGCTCCGGAATGTCGCCTCAACACACATCCAGGTCATGACGGCTGTGGCGACGCAGCTGGCGGCGCTGGTCCGAAATGCCCATAGGCTGGTTGCGCTGCGCTCCCTGGGCAACATCACCCAGCGACTGGCTTACGACCTGCTCGAGCGCGCGTGCCAATCCCAGCTCGAGATGGGGCGGTTGGACGCGATGGTGACCCAGGAAGGCCTGGCGGCCTCCATCGGTTCGTCGCGCGAAGTCGTGAGCCGGGCGATGAAGGGGCTGCGCGCTGCCGGGATCATCAAGACGACTCCAGGAGTGGTTCGCGTCGTCGACCCCGTCCGCCTCTCCGATACGGTGCGAGCCTTCCTGCGTCCTACCTGAAATCGTCGATGTCGATGTTCGCTCGGAAAACCCTGCGCGCCGGGCCGGACTGCACCAGGTTGCCCGACTTCTCTCTTCGAACCTCGAGGTTGCCGCCAGGCATCTGGACCCTGACCTGATCGTCGACCAATCCGGCTCGCATACATGCGGCTGCCACCGCACTTGCGCTCGTGCCTGAAGCCAGCGTGTAGCCGGCGCCGCGCTCCCAGATCTCGATGCGGACGCGACTCCTGTCGATGACCTCAAAAAGCTGGACGTTGGTGCGCTCGGGAAAGGCCGGGTTGGTCTCGAGCAGGGGACCGAGCTCCAGGCAACGGGCCTTGGTCGCGGGCTCGCCGAACACCACGCAATGCGGATTGCCGACCGAGACCAGCATCGCCTCGACGGGTCCGGCGGGAGTGTCGAAGTGGACGCGATCCGGCTCGCCCTCGAACCGCGCCGGAAGGTCGGCGGCGCGGAAAGAGGCGCGGCCGATGTCGAGCCGGCTCGTGACCTCCGCGCCGTTGCGCGCGAGGATGTGGACCGGGTTGGCGCGCCCGATGGTATGAAGCTCGAAGTCGTCTCCGGCATCGTGCTCCAGGACCGCATGCGCGGCGGCGATGCGCAGTCCATTGCCGCTCTTCTGCGCCTCCGAGCTGTCCGGGTTGAAAACGCGGACCGCCATCGCGGCCGGGTCGTACGAGAGCAGCCCGTCGGAGCCCAGGCCCCGGTGGCGGTCGCACAGCACGGGGAGCAAGGGGACCAAATCGTCGAGGGGCCCGGGCAGGTCGAGGACCAGGTAGTCGTTGCCCAGCGCCTGGTACTTGATGAGATCGATTCGCATTAGCGCGCCTATCATCGGGAATCTGGCTGCCTTGCCGTGGGTTGTCATAAGATGTTGTGACCATGCAGGATCTCGTCTGGCCTGCCCAACGTCTGGTTCACAACCCGGCCTGCTTCTGTAGTTAGGCCCCGGGCCTTAGTTCGCGCCCAGCTCCTTACCGGGTAGGGCGCGCCCTCTCCGCCCGATTTTTTCGTCAAGCCAATCTGTTTCGTCATTCGCATTTTTTGGAGGTTTTGGAATTGAGCTCATCGACTTCAACAAAGCCACTGGTCTCGACCGAGTGGGTCGCGGCCCATGGAAAGGACAACGGAGTCCGCGTGGTGGAAGTCGACGTGGACCCCAGCAACTACGAGAAGGGTCACGTCGAAGGCGCCGTCGGCTGGAACTGGAGAAAGGACCTCCAGCACCAGCTGGTGCGTGACGTTGCCAGCAAGGAAGAGCTGGCCGCGCTGCTCGGCAAGAGCGGCATCACGCCTGACACCAACATCGTGCTCTACGGCGACAACAACAACTGGTTTGCCGCATACGCCTACTGGGCCCTCAAGTACTACGGCCACGACAAGGTCCAGCTGGTCGACGGCGGCCGTGTCAAGTGGGAGAAGGAAGGACGCCCCTACACGACCGACGTCCCGAGCTTTCCCGCCACCTCGTATCAATTCCACGGCTCGACTCACGAAGACATCCGCGCCTACAAGGACCACGTGCAGTCCAAGCTCGGCAAGGCCGGGCTGGTCGACGTCCGCTCACCGAAGGAGTTCTCGGGCGAGCTGCTGGCGCCGGAGAACCTGCCCCAGGAGGGCGCGCAGCGAGGGGGTCACATCCCGACCGCCGTCAGCATCCCGTGGGGGACGGCCGTCAACACCGAGGACGGCACCTTCAAGAGCACCGAAGAGTTGAAAGACATCTACGGCGGCAAGGGCATCACGCCCGACCGCGAGATCATTGCGTACTGCCGCATCGGCGAGCGCTCGGCGCACACGTGGTTTGTGCTCAAGGAGCTGCTCGGCTACGACGACGTGCGCAACTACGACGGATCGTGGACGGAGTGGGGAAGCTCGATTCGGGTTCCCATCGAAAAGTAATGGCGCTCACAACCGTCGACCACTCGGCGCTCAAGGTCAACCAGACCGGGATCGTGGCGACCGTGCTGGTCGCTTTCATAGGCAGCTACTTCTACAGGCCGCTGCTGGTGTTGATCCCGTTGCTCGCGGTGGTGTTGCTGGTGGGCACGTTCGCCCCGCAGCTGGCGCTTTTCAAGCAGTTCTACTTCAAGGTCCTGAAGCCGCGCGGCATCGTCAAGCCGCGTCCGGTTCAGGATCGTCCGGAGCCGCACAACTTCGCGCAGGGACTGGGCGGCGTTTTCCTCGTGATCTCGTCCGTGTTCCTGCTGCCGGTTCCGGTGATCGGTCTTGCTCTCGCCCTTCTCGTCGCGGTTCTCGCCTTTGTCAACCTGGCGTTCGGCTATTGCCTTGGATGTCAGATCTACTTCCAGCTTGGCAAGCGGGGATTGATTCGCGCGTCGTGAACACACAGCTCTGGGCATTGGCGGCGGCGGGCACGGTCGTGCTTGCTGCCGCCGGTCTGGAGGCGTACCGGGCAGCGCGGGCGCGGCGCCTCGCGGCGGGGACGACGTCGGCGCCGGCGGCCGAGCCGTACATCCTGTACTTCACCGGCGACAACTGCACCGTGTGCCGGACACACCAGGAGCCGGCGCTGGCGAAGCTCGGGAGCGTACGCGTCGACAAGGTCGACGCCGTCGCCGAGCGGGAGCTTGCCGACCGCTTCCACGTGTACACGCTGCCAACCACGGTCGTCATGACCGCCGACGGCCGCGCCCTGCACGTCA
Source organism: Actinobacteria bacterium 13_1_40CM_66_12 (assembly GCA_001917895.1). The sequence continues at coordinate 5,946 of MNEW01000084.1, read as the reverse complement.
ACTACGGGTACGCGCCGGCCAACAAGCTCGATCGGCAGCTGGCCGAAGCGCGGAGCGGTCTTACGCTGGAGCAAACCGCGACCGCCTAAGCTGGCAGAAATGCGCCGGCTGGTTATCTCTGCACTTGCTCTTCTGATCGTCCTGGCCGCGTGCGGCCAATCGCAGGCGACGCCTTCGCACGGGCTCGTACTCGGGGCCATCTACCCGTTGAGCGGCCCGCAGGCCGCCGGCGGAAAAGAGGAGCTCGCGGGAGTCAGGGCCGCGCTGGCGGTGGCCCAGAGCTCGGGTGCGCTCAAGACACCGGTGCAGCTCGACGTCGTCGACGCGACCACGCCGCAGGCGGCGGCCGCCGCGGTGGATCACCTGGTGCGCGACGACCACGTTCCCGCGATCCTGGGCACCTATGGCAGCACGCTTTCCGCGGCGGCGTCGGCGCGCGCCGAGGAGCTTAAGACCGTGTACTGGGAGACTGGGGCGGTCGCGGACCCGATCACCGCACAGCGCCGCTATGTCTTTCGCACCGTGGCCACTGGCAGCGCGCTCGGGCGGATGGCGGTCGATTTCACAGACCAGGTTCTCCAGCCGTTCTACAAGCTGCAGGCGCCGCGGGTCGTTGTCATCCGCGTCGACGACGTCTATGGGCGTTCGGTCGGCGGCGGCGAGGAGACGCTGGCCTCGGGCCTGGGCATTTCGGTCGTCGATGTCATCGAATACGACCCTCATGCATACGATGCCGCGGTCATCGCTTCGCGGGTGGCGGCCGACCATCCCGACTTTTTGTGGGATGTCAGCTATCTCGACGACGGGGTCGCGATCTGGCAAGCGCTGCTGCGCCGGAATGTCGCTTTGAAGGCGGCGGTCGGGACGAGCTCGGCGTTCTGCATGCCCGACTTCAGTAAGCGGTTGGGCGCGGACGCGGTCGGCGTGTATGCGGCCGACAAGCCCGATTCGGATATCAGCGACGCAGCGCTTTCTCCAGCGGGGCTAGCCCTACTGCAGCAGGCCCGGAGCGCTTACGCCCGGGCGAACAGCGGTGCTGCGATGTCGATCCCGGCCGTGGCGGGATTCGTGGGCGGCTGGACTTTGTTCCAGAACGTCCGCCCTCGAGGATGATGTAGAAGCTCGAGCCCGTGAATCCCTGGCGCAGGATGCGGTCGCCCTCACCGAACCAGGCCTCTTCGAAGACGCGCGCGATGAGGTCGAGCTCGGGGGTCGAGAGGCCGCTGAAAAGCGAGAAGCCCGAGATGATCTCGACTACATCGTCCCGAACGTCCATGTCTGAGTCTCCCTACTGTTCGAGCGATCGCTGGACGAGGGTGATGTCCATCCAGCGGTCGAACTTGTGCGCCGCGTTCCTGATCGTGCCGACCGCCTCGAAGCCCAGTCTCGTGTGCAGCTGCAGGCCCGACCGGTTGTCGGTGGCGATGGTCGCGACGATCGTGCGGTAGCCGAGGCCGCGCGCCTCGTTGATGAGCTCGGTGAGCAGGGCCTTGCCGATGCCGCGGCCCTGGTGGACGGGGTCGACGTAGACAAGGTCCTCGACCACGTCGAACCCACGCTGATTCCATGGGAACAGGCGCGCCCAACCGATCACGCCACTTTCGTCCGTGGCGACCAGCAGCTTCGAGCGCTTGCCGTGAGCCTCCCACCAGGCGGCGGCCTCTTCGGTGTCTAGCGGCTCGGAGTCGATGGTGGCGAAGGTCTGATTGACGGCCCAGTTGTAGATGCCGACGATGGCGCGCAGGTCATCGTGGGTGGCGGCCCGGACGGTTGCTGCCCTGGCTGCTTTGGGGCTCACGCGACGATCATTGCAGATGGATCCGTTCGGGCGTGACCTTGACGATCACGCGCGTCTGGCCTGGCCGGAAACCCTTGAACCGATATCCGGTGTATGTGCGCGCCAGCTTTTCGATGTGCTCATTGGCGCCTTCGGTGATCAATTCGACGCGGCCGCGGATCGCCAGCGCGTCTCGATAAGGATGCGTGGGATCGAAGACCGTGATCGCGACGCGGTTGTCACGCAAGAGGTTGCGGGCCTTGAGCCGATGAAGGGCGGTGTTGAAATAGATGTACTGGCCGTCGGTTTCGATCCAGATGACCGTCGCCTCCGGACTGCAATCGGGGTTCACCGTCGCGACGGTCGCGAAGTGCCGGCCGTTGAGGATCCGAACCTGACGCTCCGTTAGCTTGACCACGCTGATATTGTCCCCGGGCATGGCTGCCGACCGCCGACCCCTGATCCAGACCCCGCTCCCCGGACCCAACGCCGCCGAGTGGATCGCTCGCGACGCCAAGGCGATGTCACCCAGCTTCACTCGCGCATACCCGTTCGTGATGGACCGTGGCAGCGGCTGTTGGGTGACGGACGTCGACGGAAACCGGTTCCTGGATTTCACGGCCGGCATCGCGGTGGTCACCACCGGACACTCCCATCCCCGCGTAGTGGCCGCGATAGAGGAGCAGGCCAGGCGCTTCCTTCACATGTCGGGGACCGATTTCTACTACCGGTCCGAGATCGAGCTCGCCGAACGCCTCGAGGCCAAGATCCTGCCGGGGACGGCGGCCAGAGTGTTCTTCACGAACTCGGGGGCCGAGGCCATCGAGGGCGCGATGAAGCTCGCCCGGTATGCCACCGGCCGGCCCAGCTACATCGCCTTCATCGGCGGCTTCCACGGACGGACCTTCGGTGCCCTTTCCCTCACCGCCTCCAAAGCCAGCCAGCGCCGCCGGTTCGCCCCGCTGCTGTCATCGGTCTTTCACGCGCCGTACCCGACAGCAGCGCGCGGAGTGACGACCGACCAGACGATGGCCCACCTCGAGGAGCTGTTCGCGACTGTGGCTCCGGCTGAGAGCGTGGCCGCGGTCTTCGTCGAGCCCATCCAGGGCGAGGGCGGCTACCTCGTCCCGCCGGACGACTTCCTGCCTCGCCTCCGCGAGCTCACCGGCAAATACGGAATCCTGCTGGTCGCCGACGAGGTGCAGTCGGGCATGGGCCGCACCGGGCGCCTGCTCGCGGTCGAGCACTGGGACGTCGAGCCCGACATCGTATGCCTCGCGAAGGGAATCGCCTCTGGGCTGCCCCTCGGCGCGTTCATCGCTCGCGCCGAGCAGATGAGCTGGCCGCCCGGATCGCATGGCAGCACGTTCGGAGGCAACCCGCTCGCCTGCGCCGCGGGCCTCGTGACCCTGGACCTCCTGGAAGAAGGGCTCATGGAGAACGCGGCCAAAGTCGGCGCGCAGCTGCAGGATGGCTTGCGCGAAATCGCAGCCACGCACAGCGAGATCACCGACGTGCGCGGACTCGGTCTGATGGTCGCGCTGGAGCTGAGGACGGCGGATCAGGCAGCCAGCCTGGTCCAGTCAGCTTTCGAGCGAGGGCTGCTGCTGCTCACCGCGGGCACGCGGGCCGTCCGGCTGTGCCCGCCGCTGGTTCTGGATTCCGAAGAGGCCGCCACAGGACTGGAGATCATCGAAGCCGCCCTCGACTAGAACTTGGTCGGCAGCTTCGTCACCGTCGCCGTAGCGATGAGGTCACCCATCGGAATCGTGGCCGCCGCGGCGGCGTGGTCGTCGGCGGCGACATGGGTGGCGGCGCCGGACCTCTGGTCGTCGACCACGCGGGTCACGTCCGCGACCTGGCCCTGGGCCGCAGTCGAGATGTCGCTCTCGGCCAGACCTGTGGAGTCGTGGACCAGGCTTGCAAACTGCGAGACGAACGTATTCGTGAGGCTGTCGAGAGCGCCTTGCCTGGTCGCCGCGTCCGCATTGCCCGCGTAAACGACCAGCTCGGCATCGCGTGCGCCCCACACCTGGTCGAACCTCGTCCCGGTGGCGGCGCCGAACACCTCGCTGAAGAGCGTGCCCAGCGCGTCGGCGTTGGCGGCGAGAGCGTTCAGGGCCGCGGCCTGCTCCCCGTTGCGGCCGGCCGCGGTTGCGCTGGTGGTCATGGTCGCGAGATATGAGTGCTCCTGGAGCAGGTTGTCGAGCGAGACCCGGAAGTCGACCGCCTTGGCGGCCGGGTCGCCCGGAAACTTGTCCGCGAACTTGCCGGCGATGGCAGTCGCGAGGGCGTCGCCGATTCTCGACGCCTGACCGTACGCTCGATGCAGGTCCGCGAACGTCTTCGCGTTGTTCAGGGCCGCCTGGTCGTCGATCAGCGCCTTGATCTCCAGCACCTGTTCCGTCGACAGCTGCGTGATGGGGTCGAGTGGGATCGAGGCCATGGAGTTCATGAACTTCGCGAATTCGGGCACGAAGCCATTTGTCAGTCCGGATGCGGCCCCGTTGGACTTGGCGGCGTTGTGGCTCACGATGCCCACGGTGTAGTCGACGTAGTAGTTGTTCTGCGCTGCCCAGATCTGATCGAAGCTGGCGGCCGCGCTCGCGCCGAACGCCGATGCGATCATGTCGCTGAGGGCGCTGCCGTTCGTCGTCAAGAGGGTTGCATAGCCCTTGTACTCGTCAGAGCGGTTCGCGGTTGCGGCGAGAGAGTTTTTCGCGATCACGATCACGTGCTCGCCCAAAAGTTCGTCGAGACGGACTCGCAGGTCGGCCGCCTTCGAGTCCGCGGCGCTTCCCGCGGCCGGGGTCGGGTTGGCCCGGGCTCCTGAGGCGGGCGAGCCTGAGGTTGAATTGGTGCAAGCAATGGCCGCGAGCGCCACGATCGTGATCAAAGCCCAGAGCCTCACCGTCACCAGCAGGGTCTTACCATGATTCGGCCTTGCCGGAGTGGCTGCTGGTGGACGGTTCGAGCATCATCTTTCGCGCTTTCTATGGCGTTCCGCAGACCAACCGCGCGCCGGATGGGGCGCTGATCAACGCCCTGCGAGGGTTTCTAGACACCCTTGCCCGCCGCATTGACGAGCGCAAACCCCGGCATGTCGCCGTGACCACCGATGAGGATTGGCGGCCCGACTGGCGTGTCGAGCTGATCCCAAGCTACAAGGCGCACCGCACTGCCGAGCCGGTCCCGCACGCCCTCGAGCCCCAGATCCCGGTGATCATGGACAGCCTCGATGCGGTGGGCGTCGACGTCGTCGGCCTCGACGACTACGAGGCCGAGGACATCATTGCCTCGCTGGTGACAAAGGTCGAGCCGCCGGTCGAGATCTTGAGCGGCGATCGCGACCTGTTCAGCCAGATCCGCGACCGTGAGATCGTCGTGCTTTATCCAGAGAAGACCGGCCTGACGGTCGTGGACGAGGAGGAGGTCGCGCGGCGGTACGGCATCCCGGGGCGCTTGTACTCCGACTACGCGATCCTGCGCGGCGATCCCTCCGATGGCCTTCCAGGTTTGTCCGGCGTCGGCGACAAGAAGGCGGCGGACCTCGTGCGCCGATACGGCTCGATCCAGGGGATGCTGGACGCCAAAATTTTTCGCTCCGCCGACGCGGAATATCTTGAAAGAGCGCAGCGGGTGGTGCCGCCTGTGCGCGATCTCAAGATCAAGGTGCCGCGCGGCCGGCGGGAGCGCTACCCCGAGCATCCCAGGAAGGTGGAGGAGCTCGGGACCCGGTACGGCGTCGGCGGTTCGCTCAAGCGCCTGAGCGAGGCGCTGAGCAAGATGCCGAAGTAGGTG
>MNEW01000084.1:0-305 GCA_001917895.1 Actinobacteria bacterium 13_1_40CM_66_12 | reverse complement strand
AGGGCTGTGCGCGTCATGCAAGCACTCGCGCACGATCTCGGCGAAGCGCAGCACGTTCTGGATGTGCGAGCGGTCGCGGACCGATCCGTCGTTTCCGCGCTACCCGCGCCTGCCCGTGCTGCGCTGCCGAGGCTACGAAAAGGTCGTTAAGAGCCCGGAACCCCCGCCACCCTGATCAGGGCGAGCGGCTGACCCGGGGCGCCGCCAAACGTGGTCATCTGATGGGAGCCCGACATCGATATTTCAGCGATCATCCCGCCGTCGCTGACCGCGTAGACGGTGGTGCCGTCGGGGCTCATGGCGAG
>MNEW01000066.1:16497-26504 GCA_001917895.1 Actinobacteria bacterium 13_1_40CM_66_12 | reverse complement strand
GTTAAGACGACGTTGATTTCAAACCCACGACGTAGAACACTCGCCGCAACGATCTAGGAGGCATTCAAAGCATTGGAAAAGGAAAAAGAGAAGTCCCTCGACTCGGCGATCTCCCACATCGTCAAGAGCTATGGCAAAGGCTCGATCATGAAGTTGGGTGAACAGGCCGCGCAGCGTGGAGAGATCCTCGTGATCCCCACCGGCGCGCTGCTGCTCGACCTCGCGCTCGGCGTGGGCGGGATTCCGCGCGGCCGGGTCACCGAGCTGTACGGTCCCGAGTCGGCGGGCAAGACAACGCTCGCGCTGCACGTCATCGCCGAGGCCCAGAAGCAGGGTGGGGTGGCAGCCTTCGTGGACGCGGAGCACGCCCTCGATCCTCTTTATGCGTCGAGGATTGGCGTCAAGATCGATGACCTCCTGATCAGCCAGCCCGACACCGGCGAGCAGGCGCTCGAGATCGTCGAGGTCCTGGTCCGTTCGGGAGCTCTCGACGTCATCGTTATCGACTCCGTGGCGGCGCTCGTGCCGAGGTTGGAGATCGAAGGCGAGATGGGGGATGCCCACGTCGGCCTGCAGGCCCGGCTGATGTCGCAGGCGCTGCGCAAGCTGACCGCTGCGATCTCGAAGTCGAACTGCTCGGTCATCTTCTTGAACCAGCTGCGCGAAAAGGTCGGAATCATGTTCGGGAATCCGGAGACCCAGCCCGGCGGTCGCGCCCTCAAGTTCTACTCGTCGGTGCGGCTCGACATCCGCAAGGTCGAGGTCATCAAGTCTGGTCTCGATTCGGTGGGCGCGCGAGTGAAGGTCAAGGTCGTGAAGAACAAGGTCGCGCCACCCTTCCGCTCCGCCGAGTTCGACATCCTCTTCAACGAAGGCATCTCGCGCGAGGGTTCGCTCATCGACGCCGCGCTCGAGTACGGGATCCTGGAGAAGAGCGGCACGTGGATGTCGTACGGCGACCAGCGCCTCGGTCAGGGTCGCGAGAACGTGCGCAACTATCTACGGGAGAACCCGACGCTTGCTTCCGAGATCGAGACGGCTGTCCGCGCCAAGGCCGCGGGCGGGACCGCGCAGTCGGTGCAGCGGGCGGCAGCGGCCGCAGGGCGCACGGCTCCTCTGGACAGCTCCGTTGGCCCCGAGGACTTCTAGCCGCCGCCCGAGGTCTTCGCCGCCCACTGTCAGTGCGCTGGACGCCGGCCTGAGGCTGCTCGGGCGCCGCGCCCATTCGCGTGTGGAGATGCTGCTCAAGCTGACACGGCGCGGCTATGAGGGCGCGGACATCCGGACGGCCCTGAAGCGGCTCGAGGACCTTGGGTATCTGGACGACCAGGCCTTCGCACGCTCCTTCGTGCGGCGCCGAGGCTCGATGCGCGGCCCCCGAGCGCTGTCGGCGGAGCTTGCCTCACGAGGCGTCGATCGGGCCCAGGTGGACACGGCCGTAGCCGAGTTCGGCGAGGTCGAGCAGCTGGCCGCCGCGACCCACATCGCGGAACGCCTGTACGCCAGGAAGCCCGCGGCAACCTACCGCGAGGTCCTCGACGAGATCGGCACCAAGCTGGTCCGGCGAGGCTTCTCGGTGTCGATCGCGCGGGCGGCCTGCGGTGCCGCCCTGGCAAGGCGCCCCGAGGCCTCCGAAGCCTAGAATTTCCTCACGAGCGGCGCGATTTTCGCGCCCGCAGTCATAGAGCCAAACCGACGCGGGCTTGTTCTTAGCCTGCGATGGCGCACTTTGACAATCGAATAAATGAGGTGCATGTCACATGCCTGTCCTGTCTACCTACGTCTTCGTACCGATACTGGTGGTGGCACTCCTCGCCGGGTTTGGGGTGGCATACCTGCTGCTCAGGAACCGGCAAGGCAATGGAGCGAGCGCCATCGAGGCCAAGGCCCAGGTGACGCTCTCCGAGGCCGAAACCCAGGCCAAGGAGAAGCTGCTCGAAGCCAAAGAGGAAGCGGTGAAAGTCCGCACCGCCGCCGAACAGGAGGCCCGGGAGTACCGGGTGCAGTCACAGCAAATCGAAAAGCGCCTTCTTCAGAAGGAAGAGAACCTCGACCGCAAGGGCGAGGACCTCAACCGGCGGGAGCGCGAGCTCGGCGCCAAGGAGAAGGGGCTGGACGACATCAAAGCCCAGCTCGAGGACACCTACCGCCAGCAGGAGCGCGAGCTCCAGCGTGTCGCGAACATGACGCGCCAGGAGGCTCAGGGCGTCCTGATGGGGCAGGTCGAGCAGGAGCTGAGAAACGAGGTCGCCCGCAAGGTGCGGGAGTCGGAGCTGGCGGCTCGCGATGAGAGCGAGCGCCGTGCCCGGGAGATCGTCACCGAGTCGATTCAGCGCATCGCCGCCGACCAGACCGCTGAGGTCTCTGTCTCGGTGCTGCCGCTGCCGACGGACGAGCTCAAAGGCCGAATCATCGGCAAAGAGGGCCGCAACATCAGGGCCCTACAACAGGCGACCGGGATCGACCTGATCGTCGACGACACCCCGGAAGCCGTGATCATCAGCGGGTTCGACCCTGTGCGCCGCGAAGTCGCTCGCGTCGCCCTCAACAAGCTGATCGTGGACGGCCGGATTCATCCGGCTCGGATCGAAGAGATCGTCGCCAAGTCCCGCCTGGAGGTCCTGCAAAGGGTCAAGGAGGAGGGCGAGGCGGCGGTGTTGGAGGTCGGGCTGCAGGGCCTTCACCCTGAGGTCGTCCGTCACCTCGGCATCCTGCGTTTCCGTACCAGCTACGGCCAGCAGGTGCTGAACCACTCCAAAGAGGTCGCCTACCTCGCCGCCATGATGGCGTCCGAGATCGGCGCCGATGTTCGCATCTCCAAGATGTCGGGCCTGCTGCACGACATCGGCAAGGCCATCGACCACGAGGTCGAGGGCTCACACGCCGTGATCGGGGCAGATCTGCTGCAGCGACACGGGGTGCCCGCCCCGGTCGTGCACGCGGTGCGCGCTCATCACTACGACGAGGAGCCGCACTCCATCGAGGCGGTCCTGCTCATCGCGGCGGACGCCATCTCGGCCGCGCGCCCGGGCGCGCGACGTGAGTCACTCGAGGCGTACGTCAAAAGGCTCGAGAAGCTGGAAGAGATCGCCAACTCGTTTCAGGGCGTCCAGCAGTCATACGCGATCCAGGCCGGGCGCGAGGTCCGAATCCTGGTCAAGCCGGAGCAGATCGACGACACGGCCGCTCAGCTGATGGCCCGGGATATCGCCAAACGCATCGAAACCGAGCTCAGCTTCCCCGGTCAGATCCGGGTCACGGTGGTCCGCGAGACGCGGGCCGTCGAATACGCAAAGTAAAGAGCTAAGGGGAGCCCAACTCGGGCTCCCCTTTTTCGTTTCAAGTTAGCCTTTCAAACATGGCTGACGACTTTCGCATTCTCTTCGTGGCTGATGTCGTCGGCCAGCCCGGTCGCGAAGCCGTCAAAGCGCTGCTGCCCGGGCTGAAACGTGAGCTCGAACCCGACGTCACCATCCTTAATGGAGAGAATGCCGCCGGCGGCTTCGGGCTCACCGCCAAGCTGGTCGGAGAGCTGAAGGGGGCGGGAGCCGACGTCATCACGACCGGCAACCATGTCTTCGCGCAGAAGGAGTTCGTCGGCGAGCTGCCGGCGCTCGAAAACGTGATCCGGCCGGCCAACTATCCGCCCCAGGCGCCGGGGAAAGGCTCATGCGTCTTCCGTGCCGGCGACCGTGAGGTCCTGGTCATGAACCTGATCGGCCGCATCTTCACCATCGAGACCCTCGACGACCCGTTCCGCGCCGCCGACGCGATCCTGGCCGACCACCCCCAAATCAAGATCGTTTTCTGCGACATGCACGCCGAGGCGACCTCTGAGAAGACGGCGATGGGTTGGTACCTGGACGGCCGGGTGAGCGCCGTGGTCGGCACCCACACCCACATTCCGACCGCAGACGCCCGGGTGCTCCCGGGCGGCACGGCCTACGTCACGGACGTGGGCATGGTCGGACCCCGCGACGGGTGCATCGGGATGGACAAGAACGTCGTTTTGCAGCGCTTCCTCACAGGGGTCCCGAACCGCTTTTTAGTGGCGTCTGGAATTGTGACTTTCAATGCGGTACTGGTTACCATTAGTGCTTCCACCGGCCGGGCAACATCGATCCAGCGAGTCGACCGAGAACACATTTGAAGGGGTTCCAGCAATGACAGGGGAGGGGCGCGCTCCAGTGGAGGTGCTGAAGGTCTCAGCCACTTCCAAACCGGTTGCGGTGGCCGGAGCCATAGCCGGAGTGATTCGAAGCAAAGGACGGGTCGAGGTGCAGGCAATCGGCGCAGGTGCGATCAACCAGGCAGTGAAGGCGATCGCCATCTCGCGGGGGTACGTGGCGCCAGGGGGTCTTGACCTGGTCTGCATACCGGCCTTCATCGACATCTCGATCGACGGCGAAGAACGCACCGGGATCCGACTGCTCGTGGAGAGCCGCTGACGGGACGGTCGTTCCACATCTGGACGATCGGGTGCCAGATGAACGCCGCTGACTCGGAGAGTCTGGCGCGCAAACTCCTGGCAGCCGGTTACCAGGAAGACTCGCTCGACCGCGCGGACGTGGCCATCCTCAACACCTGCGTCGTCCGCCAGGCATCAGAGGATCGGGTCTATTCGAAGCTCCACGAGCTGAAAGAGTGGAAGACGCCGGAGCGGACGATCGCGGTCACCGGCTGCATCGTGGCCAAGGAAGGGGACGAGCTCCGGCGGCGCTTTCCGCAGCTTGACGCGGTCGTCCCGATCGGCGAATACGACGATTTCCTGGCCAGTCTGGAGGCGAGATACGACTACTCGGAGGGCGAAGCACTCCCTGCTGCCGGTCGCACCGGAGTCAGCCATTACGTGCGCGTCATTCAGGGCTGCGACCACAACTGCACGTTCTGCATCGTCCCGCGCGTGCGCGGGCGCGAGCGCCACGTCCCCTTGGCGGAGGTGCTTCGTGAGTGCAGCGTCGCTGTGGAAGCCGGCGCCAAAGAGATCGTGCTGCTCGGCCAGAACGTCGACGACTATCACGACCCCGATGGTCGGGGCGGCCTCGCCGCCCTGGTCCGCGAGGTCGAGATGATCCCCGGACTGAAGCGGTTGCGCTTCATGACCTCGCATCCACAGGATCTCGAGCCGGACCTCCTGGAGGCGATGGCGGCCAGCGGCGTCTTGTGCAGAGAGCTGCAGCTGCCGGTGCAGTCTGGCGACGATGGCGTCCTCAAGCGGATGGCTCGCGGGTACCAGACAAGGCACTATCGTGCCATCGTCGAGCGGGCTCGCGCCCTGATGCCCGACATCGGCCTCGCGACCGATGTGATCGTGGGTTTCCCGGGGGAGTCTGAAGCGGCGTTTCTGAACACGCGCAGCTTGCTCGAGGACATCCAGTTCGACGTCGTGCACCTCGCCATGTACTCCCCGCGTCCGGGCACATATGCGGCGACGAAGATGAGCGATGACGTTCCCAACGTAGAGAAGCTGAGACGCTTGAACGATCTGCTCGCCCTGCAGCGTGAGATCGCGGTGCGCAAAACCGCCCGATGGGTCGGCCGCGACGTCGAGGTGCTGATCGAAGGCACCGACGAGCTGGGCCGCCCTTACGGGCGCATCCGCCAGGGCAAGAGGGCGGTCGTGCTGCGGGGCTCGGGCGTCAAGCCGGGCGATGTCATCGATCTTCGCGTCGTGTCGGCTTCTGCCGGCCAGCTGACAGGATTGCCCGCGGCGTGAAAGAAGGGCCCCCTGCTCTGACCCCGGTCATGCGCCAGTACCGGGAGGCAAAGGAGCAGCACCCAGAAGGAATCCTCCTTTTCCGGCTCGGCGACTTCTACGAGGTGTTCTTCGACGACGCCATCATCGCCGCGCCCGTGATGGGGATCACGCTCACATCGCGGCCGCTGGGAAAGTCCGGCCGGGCGCCGATGTGCGGCGTCCCGTACCACGCGTGGCAGTCGTACGTCGGCAAGCTCTTGCGCGCGGGCCACAAGGTGGTCATCTGCGACCAGATGGAAGCGCCCGGGAAAGGACCTGTCGTCAAACGCGACGTCACCCGCGTGCTCACACCAGGAACCGTGGTCGAGGACTCGTACCTCGACCCGGCTCGTCCCAACTACCTTGTGGCCGCATGGACTCATGGCGCTGAGGCTGGGCTTGCCGCCTGTGACGTATCCACCGGCGAGCTTCTTCTGTGTCAGCTGCCGGCGGAGCGGCTGAGCGCGGAGCTCGAGCGACTCGCGCCCGCCGAGCTGCTGGAGCCACCGGCGATCGAGGCGTACAGGTTCGACCCGGTCCGCGGACAGCAGCGGCTGCGCGATCTGCTGGGCATCGCGTACGCCGCCGCGGTGGGTGCGGGCGACGCTCCGCTGGCGGTCGGCGCCGCCGGGGTGGTGCTCGACTATCTCAAACAGATCCAGACTCGCCTCGGTCCCGGCCTGCTGAGCGTCCGCACGTATTCGCCCGACGCGACCATGCCGCTCGACACCGCCACGGTGCGGAACCTGGAGCTGCCCGAGCTGGTCAAGTTGCTCGACCACACGCGCACGCCGATCGGCGCCCGGCGTCTGCGCGCATGGCTGGGCGCTCCGATGCGCGACGCAGAGTCGATCGAGCTTCGGCTCAGCGCGGTCGACGAGCTCTTCAGCGCCGCGACGCTGCAGGAGCGGCTGGCGACCGCGCTCAACGATGTGGGTGACCTCGAGCGACTCGTCTCTCGCGCCGCCCAGGGTCGGTCAGGCGCGCGCGAGCTGGTCGCCCTCCGCCATTCCCTGGAGGCCATCCCCGCGGTCCGTGACGCGGCCGGCGCCTGCGAGGCGCTTGCGATCAGGGAACTGGGTGCACAGATGACTGCTGCGCCGGAGCTCGCCTCGGAGCTACTCCGTGCGCTTGTCGAGGATCCGCCGACGCACGCTCGCGATGGCGGCGCGATCAAGCGCGGCTACGACGCTGAGCTCGACGGCATCACCGACGCATCACAGAGCGCGCGCGAGTGGATCGCGAACCTGGAAGCATCGGAGCGCAAGCGGAGTGGCATTCGCTCGCTGAAGGTGGGCTTCAACAAGGTGTTCGGGTACTACCTCGAGGTGAGCAATGCCAACGCGGTGTCCATCCCGGACGACTACGTGCGCAAGCAGACGCTGACCGGGGCGGAGCGCTATTTGACTCCAGAGCTGAAGGAGAAGGAAGCCATCGTTCTCAGCGCGCAGGAGCGCATCACGGCGCGCGAGGTCGAGATCCTCCGCGACCTGTGCGGTAAGGTCGCCGAGTCCGCGCCCTCGCTGCGCGCCACCGGACACGCAATCGGGAGCATCGACGCCCTCAGAAGCCTGGCTGTCGCGGCGGTCCGCGAGCGCTGGCGCCGTCCGAGCGTCAACGTCGGCCTCGCTCTGTCCATCAAGGCCGGTCGCCATCCGCTCGTGGAACGCCATCTCCCGGACGGGGCATTCGTCGCCAACGACCTCGAGCTCGACCCGGCCGACGAGCAGATCATCATCCTCACCGGCCCGAATATGGCGGGTAAGTCGACGTTTCTGCGTCAGGCCGCGGTCATCGTTCTGCTGGCGCAGTGCGGAAGCTTCGTGCCCGCGGAGCAAGCCGTTGTCGGCCTTGTCGACCGAATCTTCACTCGTGTCGGAGCGCATGACGACATCGCCGCGGGGATGTCGACTTTCATGGTCGAGATGACGGAGACGGCCAACATCCTGAATCACGCCACACGCTCGTCGCTCGTCGTCCTCGACGAGGTGGGGAGGGGGACGTCGACGTACGACGGGGTTTCGATCGCACAAGCTGTCGTCGAGTACCTGCACGACTCACCGCGCCTCGGCTGCCGTACGTTGTTCGCGACGCATTACCACGAGCTGACCGCCCTGGCGGAACGGCTGCCTCGCGTGCGCAACCAGCGCGTGGAAGTGCTCGAGGAAGGCGAGACCGTGCGGTTCCTTCACCGGGTCGTGCCGGGCGGCGCCGACCGCTCCTATGGCATTCACGTGGCGGCCCTTGCCGGCCTTCCATCCGGCGTGATCGCGCGCTCACGCCAGGTGCTGGCGGAGCTGGAGCGCCAGCGCCCGCTGGAACCGCCGGAACAGCAGCTGGGGCTGCCGATGGAGATGGCGCCGGACCCTCTGCGCAAGGAGCTGGAAGAGATCGAGCCCGACACGCTCAGCCCGCTCGAGGCGCTGCAGAAGCTCTACGAGCTGCGCTCAAAACTCGATCGATGACGGCGATCAACCTCCTTGCCCCCGAGGTCGCCGACGCAATCGCCGCCGGCGAGGTGATCGAACGGCCGGCCTCTGTGGTCAAAGAGCTTGTCGAAAACGCTCTCGACGCCGACGCCCGCCGAATCAGCATCGACGTGCGGGGAGCGGGGAGGACCTCGATTCGCGTCGGCGATGACGGTGCCGGGATTCCAGCCGACGAGCTGCCGCTAGCCTTCGTCCGCCACGCGACCAGCAAGGTCGCCGCCCTTTCCGACCTCGATGCCATCACAAGCCTCGGGTTCCGCGGCGAAGCCCTCGCCAGCATTGCGTCGGTTGCGGACGTCGAGTCGAGCAGCGCCGGCGCTCGCATCCACATTCGCGCGGGCGAGGTGATCGAGCAAGGCGCTGGGCCGTTCCTGCCCGGTGTGACCGTCGAGGTCCGCGATCTTTTCGCGAACGTTCCCGCGCGTTTGAAATTCTTGAAATCCGACGCGACCGAGAACGCAGCCATCAAGGACGTCGTCACCGCCTTCGCGCTGCTTCATCCGCACGTGCGCTTCCAGCTCACCATCGACGGCCGCTCGGCGATCAGCAGCGCCGGAGATGGAGACCGCCGCCGCGCATTCGCATCCATTCATGGAGCGCCGGTGGCGGCCGAGATGCTCGAAATCGTCGGTCTGCCACTGGTGACCGGGATGGTGTCCCAGCCCCGCCTCAGCCGTGGCACTCGCGATGGGATCGTGCTGGCCGTCAACGGCCGACCGATCACCTCTCGTCCCCTCGCCTATGCGTTGGAGGACTGCTATCAGGGCCGACTCGAGCGTGGGCGGCATCCCGTGGCTGCTATCGACATCGGCATCGACGCGGCTCTCGTCGACGTGAACGTGCACCCCGCCAAGCGAGAGGTCCGGTTCCGCGATGAAGGCGCGGTTTTCGCGGCGCTGCAGCGAGCGGTTCGAACCGCGCTCGGCGCCAGCGAGCCGGTCCATTACCGGGCGCAGCAGCCGGTGGCAAGCGTCGCAGCGTCGCCCGGCCACCAAAGCCAGCTCGTGGTCCACGGTGCCGCGGTGCTGCCGCTAGAAGAGGGTTCGCCTGCGCCTTCGGCGGCCGGCATGCTGAGGCCGATCGGACAGGTTGGGCCAGGCTATCTCGTCGCCGAAGGGCCGCAGGGGCTGGTTCTGGTCGACCAGCACGCCGCCCACGAGCGCGTGCTGTACAACCGGCTCCTGGAGAGGTTGCGCACCGGACTGGGCGCCAGCCAGCCGTTGCTCATGCCGCAAGCTGTGGACGTCGACCCGGCGTTGATCGCTGCCGCGGCCGACCACAGGGCCGACCTGGCGACGCTTGGGCTCGAGTACGAAGAGTTCGGGCCGCGCAGCTTGCGCATCACGTCTGTCCCGGTCGAGATGCCGGCGGGGCGCGCGACGGCGGCGGTGCAGGAGACGCTGGCGGCTTTGAGCGAATCGCGCGGCGATCAAGCCATGCACAAGGCGGCGGCGGCGCTCGCGTGTCACTCGGCGGTTCGGTTCGGAGACGTCCTCGATCCGGTTGAGCAGCGCAGACTGCTGTCCGATCTCGAGAGCGCCGAAGAATCGGTCACGTGCCCGCACGGGCGGCCGACGCGCTTGGTCGTCGAGTGGCAGGAGTTGACTCGACACTTCCGCCGTAACTACTGACTCCGAGGATCACCAGCCAGGCGGCGTCCCAGATCAGTTGAGGCACCGGCTGGCCGAGTGTCAGGAGCTGCATCGCGGGCAGCGCGGCCAGGAACCACAGGCGATGCCAGAGCGGCGGGGATGCGCGGAGGACGAGCCAGGCCCCAAGAA
>MNEW01000066.1:0-16476 GCA_001917895.1 Actinobacteria bacterium 13_1_40CM_66_12 | reverse complement strand
GCGATCACGAGCGCGGCCACACCCTGCAGGCCCTCGAGGGCATATGCCACGGGGCCCTGGCCGAAGACATAGGCGATGGTTACGTGCGAGTGGGTGCTGTTTGATTGCAGGTAGTTGAGCGCATGCCACCAGTTCGTAAGGCCCGTTGATCCAAGCGCGGCAACGCTGACGAGTGCGATCACGCCACCGCTCACGGCCCAGCTCGCGAACAACCGATATCGGCCAGAGACCAGAACCGCGATCGGAACCAGGAACACCGCCTGCGGCTTGAGGGCAAAAGCCAATGCCAGCGCCACGCCCGCCGCTATCGGATTCGGCTTGTTCCTCGCGCCGAACCACCATGCCGTGGCCACGAGGCCGAGAATCAACATCGACGGCTGGCCGTAGAAGAACGCGTTCAGCACCGGCCAGATGGCCAGCGCGACGAGCAGCAAGGTCAACTTGCCCAAACCGGCGTAGGGCGCGGCCACGTACCACGCCCACACCAGCGCGCCCAGGGAAACGATCGTCCATACCAGGTACGCGGCGGGGATGGTGAGGACCGTCAACGGGACCAGCAGCCACGCGAAGGCGGGCGGATTGGCGAACACCTGCGCGGAGCTGATGTAGTCATGAGGAAGCCCATGTGTGGTGGCGAGCGCTTGCAGCGTCGCCCGGTCGTACATGCTCGACCACCCGTACCGCATGCCGGCCTCAGCCGCGATGTAGAAGGTGGCGAAATCCACGTGAACCGCGCTGCGAACGAACTCGGTCACCCACTGCTGGATGTCGTAGGCCGCGCTCCAAAAAGCGGCGACCACCGACGCGACGAGCCACAGAGGCGGGCGTGCCGAGCTGGATGTTCGATGATTCACGAGGCGATGGCTATTCTCGACCACGGATGAGGCGACAATAACCCGCGTTCCCGTCATCGTCGGCCCCACCGGCATCGGCAAGTCCGCGCTGGCATTCAACCTCGCGCTCGAGACGGATGGCGAGATCGTCGTCGCCGACTCGCGGCAGGTGTACCAGCGCCTCAACATCGCCACCAACAAACCGAGCGACGACCAGCGCCGACGCGTGCGCTACCACATGATCGATTTCGTCGATCCAGCCGCCACTTTCAACGCGGCGGAATACGTCCAGGGCGCTCGCGACGCCATCGACGACATCGCCGCCCGGAGTCGCCTCCCCATCGTCGAAGGGGGAACGATGCTGTACGTCGACGCCCTGTGCGATGGGTTCAGCCTCACCGGCGTGCCGCCGAATCGCGAGCTTCGCGATGCGCTTGCACGACTCGATGCCGCGAGCCTGGCCGAACGCCTGCTGGCCTTGGACCCCGACCCCGGCGTCGACTTGCGCAATCCGGTGCGCATGATCCGAGCCATCGAGGTGCTGGAGGCGGCGGGACCGCCTCTGCGTCGACTACGCCGGCGTACGGCGCCGCCATGGCAGGCGGTACGAATCGGGCTGGTGGCCGACCTCGACGTCATCGATCGCCGCCTGGAAGAACGCAGCAAAGAGCAGGTGCGGCGCGGCCTCGTGGCGGAGACGCAGGCCGCGCTCGACGCAGGCGTGCCGCCGACGGCGCCGGTGTTGACTGGCATCGGCTATGCGGATGCGCTTGCGCATATAAGGGGTGAGCTGACGTTGGAGGACCTCCCGATAGCGATGGCGAGATCCAATCGCCGCTACGCGCGCCGGCAGCTGCGATGGTGGCGGCGAGATGATCGGGTGCGCTGGTTTCCAATCGAGCCCGATCCGATGCCAGTTATCCTCAATTACGTGAAGGAGTCGGAATGAAGGAGACGACCAGCGCCGGCGCTCAGCGCTTGAGCCTGATCCCGCCGTATCTCTTCGCGGAGATCGACCGCAAGGTGCAGGCGAAGAAGCGCGCCGGTGTGGACGTGATCTCGCTCGGCATCGGCGATCCGGATCTGCCGACACCCAAGCGCATCGTCAGCGTCTTGCAGGAGGCCGCGGCCGATCCGTCCAACCACCGGTATCCGTCGTACTTCGGGCTCGCGGAGCTGCGTGAGGCCATCGCGAACTGGTATCGCGAGCGGTTCAACGTCGCCCTCGACCCCGGGACGGAGATCCTGCCTACGCTCGGCTCGAAGGATGGAATCAGTCACGTGCCCCTCGCGTTGGTCGATCCGGGCGACGTGGTGCTCGCCCCCGATCCTGGCTACACGGTCTACGTCACCGGGGCGGTGATGGCGGGCGCAGAGCCGTACATCATGCCGCTGACGCTGGAGAACCACTGGCTCCCCGACCTCGATGCCATCCCGCCCGCGGTCGCCGAGCGCGCGCGGCTCATGTGGCTCAACTACCCGAACAACCCCACGGCGGCCGTGGCCGAGCGCGAGTTTCTGGAGCGCGCGGTGGAATTCTGCCGACGGCACGGCATCGTGCTGTGTCACGACGCTCCTTATTCGGAGATCGCCTTCGACGGCTACCGGCCGCTCAGCCTGTTCGAGATCGAGGGTGCGACGGAGGTCGGTCTCGAGTTCCATTCTCTGTCCAAGACCTACAACATGACCGGCTGGCGCATCGGCTGGGTGTGCGGCCGTTCTGACCTGGTGGGCCTCATCGGGCAGCTCAAGACCAACATCGACTCGGGCATCTTTCAGGCCGTGCAGTGGGCGGCGATCGAGGCGCTGAACGGTGGCGAGGCGGAGACGTTCGCCGCGTGCGAGGTCTATGCGCGGCGACATCGGTTGGTCGCGGAAACGATGAACGGCCTGGGTTGGTCGATCAAGCCTCCGCGCGCGACCTTTTACGTGTGGGCACCGGTGCCGCCTGGATATGACTCGATCGGATTCGCGGGCTATGTTCTCGACCAGGTCGGCGTGAACATCACGCCCGGCGTCGGGTTTGGCACCTACGGCGAAGGCTATTTCCGGCTCTCGGTCACAGCGCCGGATGCTCGTCTGGCCGAAGCGATGGCTCGGCTGAGGCAGCTCAAGCTCTGATCACGACGAAGCCGCCCCGAGAGAGGGCGTACCTGGTCGGGCTGCTGCTGCCGGGATCGACCCCAGAGCTGGTCCGCGACCAGATGGCGGAGCTGGCCGACCTCACGCGCACAGCCGGGGCCGAGGTCGTCGGCACTGACGTCCAGCGGCGCGCCGCAGTCGATCCCGCTCACTTCATCGGCATGGGCAAGGTCGAGGAGCTTCGCGACCTGAAGCTCGAAGGTGCGTTCGACCTGGTCATCTGCAACGACGACCTCAGCCCGCGGCAGCAGCGAAACCTGGAACTCGAGCTGAAGACGCGGGTGCTCGACCGCACCGAGGTGATCCTCGAGATCTTCGCCCAGCACGCGCGTACGCACGAGGGCCGGCTTCAAGTGGAGGCGGCGCGCCTGCACCATCTTCTGCCGCGGTTGATCGGCGCCTATGCCTACGACCGCCAGGTAGGCGGCCGTCGAGGTGGGGTGGGGGCTCGCGGTGGTTTCGGCGAGCAGCAAATCGAGGTCGAGCGCCGGCGCATTCGCAAGCGCATGCGCGACCTCGAGCGTGAGATCGAGCAGGTGCGTTCGCAGCGCCACCAGCAGCGTACCGGCCGCCGGCGAGCCGAGCTGGAGACGGCGGCGATCGTCGGCTACACCAACGCGGGCAAATCGACGCTGCTCAATGCGCTGACCGGCTCGCGTGTGCAGGCAGAGCATCGGCTCTTCGCGACTCTCGACCCCACGACCCGACGCCTCGACCTTCCGACAGGGCGAGGGCTTCTGCTCACCGACACCGTCGGTTTCATCCAGAAGCTGCCTACCGACCTGGTCGCCGCCTTCCGGGCCACGCTCGAAGAGGGAGACTGTGGAGGAGGTGCTGCGTGACCTGGACGCCGCCACCAAGCCGCGTGTGGTGGCGTTGAACAAGGTCGATCTGCTCGGCCCGGCCGCTCGCCGCCGCGCGGTTGGGGCGATCAGCGCGCGTTACCCCGGGGCGGTCGCCATCTCAGCGCTGAGCAGGTCTGGATTCCCGACTCTGCTCGAAGCCATCGACGCCGCCAGTCGAGGCGAGGTCGTCACGGTGGAGATCCTGGTCCCATATGGACAGGAGGGAGTGCTCGCGGAGCTGCGGCGAATCGGCGGCGTCGACCGCACGGAATACGTCGAAGGCGGAACGCGGGCCTGGGGATGGGTGCCCCGTCACGCAGCGCGCCGCTTCGAGTCTTACGCCGAGGTCAGCGAAAGAGTCTGATCACACCGCGGACAACGCCGACCAGGCTCACGTTGCTGGTCACGATCGGCTCGTAGGCCGGATTTTCGGCGATCAGCTTGACGTGGCCGTTGCCGCGCTCGAATCGCTTGACGGTCGCGTCTCCGTCGACCAGGGCGACGACGATGGAGCCGTTGGGCGCATCCTGCTGAGGCCTCACCAGGACCATGTCGCCGTCGAGGATGCCGGCGTTGATCATGCTTTCGCCCCGGACTCGGAGCAGGAAATTGCCCTCCTGGGCCATCTCGGGCGAGAGCAGGAAGTGGTCTTCGATGTTCTGCTCGGCCAGGATGGGAGCGCCGGCGGCCACGTTGCCGATGACGGGGACCGAAACGGCGTTGCGCCGCTGCTTGTCGACTTCGACGTCTTGAACGAGCTGGACGGTGCGGGACTTGCTGGGGTCGCGCTTGATCAGTCCGCGCCGCTCGAGCTGGTTGAGGTGGTTGTGAACGGTCGAGCTCGAGCTCAGGCCGACCGCCTCGCCGATCTCGCGGACGCTGGGCGGGTAGTTGCGGGACTTCGTGACGTAGCGGATGTAGTCGAGGATCTTGTTCTGGCGTTCGGTCAGCTGTTCGGTCAATTTACTTCTCCCGGGAGTTCGTATTCAGGGCGTAGGGGGGACGTTGAACTCATGCTAGCACTTGGCGCGGGCGGTTGCAAACCTTTGTTCGATGCCTTGACATCCGAACGCCCGTTCGGTAATCTCTCGAACACATGTACGCCGCCGGCTACGCCACCAAACCACGTACCCCACTCCGTTCCGACCGGGCCCTGCGGCACGTTTACCGCTGGGCCCTGGTCTTGGTGGCGGCGCTGGCGGTGATGCTGGCTCTGAGCCGGATCGCCCAGGGCGGCGAGGCGGCGGCGACGATGGTCGTCCAGCCGGGCGACACGCTGTGGACGATTGCGGCCGCTCGTTACCCCGCGGACGACACGCGGATGCGGGTAGACGAGATCGAGCAGCTGAACGGCCTGTCGAGCCCGGTGATCAATGTGGGGGAGACTCTGCGCCTGCCGGCCTAGGACAGCTAGGCTCAGCCTGGTGAACGTCGTCCTGGTGACCCGGCAGGGCTGCCACCTCTGCGATGAAGCCCTGAGCCTCCTCCGCGAGCTCGGCGTCCAGCCCGAGCTGGCCGACGTCGACGCCGACGCCGAATTGCACCGGCTCTACGACTTCAGAGTCCCAGTCGTGCTGGTTGACGGCGCCGTCGTCGCCGTGGGTCGCATCGGACGCGAGTCCCTGGAGAAGGCTCTAAAGCGGTCGGGAAGGGGACCTGGCGACCCCTAATATCGTGAGCTTATGGTTTTGATAATGCCCCTTTAAGCAAGCCTAATGCCGGCCATACCCTCGGGCTTTCCGATCGTTTTGCGCCAAACGTGCGGAATGCGGGCCCTGGATTGGCGCGTTTGGATCCAAACGTGCGGAATCGCGAAGCTCCTACGAACTAAGCGGAGCGCTGCAGGGCCGGCTCGGCGTCCAGGCCGCGTAGAAAGACCTCCAGCGGCAGCGCGGCCCGCTCGAAGTCCTGGCGCAGCAGCTCGAGATCAGAGCCTTCCTGGGCGGCGCCGGTGATCGCCAGCTCGGCGGTACGGAGCGATTCGGCCACGAAGGCCCTCAGAGCCTCTCCAGGGCGTCCCGAAAGCGCATCCTCGGCCCAGGACTCCCGAACCTCGGCCGCCAGGCCCAGGAGGCGGTCGACGATCGCATCCGCCATCCGGCGTTCGCTCGGCTGCCAGCGCAGACGCGAGAACGCCTCCGAGCTGGATCGGATGAGCCGGCGGAGCTTGACCTGGGTCTGGAGCGTACGCATGTTCACAATAATCTTACACGAACAGGCGTTCGGCGTGCAAGTGTAGCTTAACCGGCGGGCGCGCGGCCGATTATCAGGTTGAAGACGCCCGCGAACCAACGGTCAATGGAAAGAACCTCCACCCCGCTCCGCTTGATGATGTCTGCGGTCCGGCGATTCATGTGATCCGCTTGCAGCGCCACCATTACCGGATTCAGGGCTTCCTCGACGAGCGCAACCGGCATCAGGTGGCTCCGGACATGCTCGAGGAACACCATGGGCGCCCCTGGCTTGGCGACTCGCAGGGCTTCTCGGACCGCCGCCCCTGGATCCGGAATCGTGCATAAGCACAGGTTGAAAGCCACCGAATCGAAGACATGGTCGCGCAGCGCCAGGTGCTCGGCGTCCATGACCCCAACGTCAGCCTGACGGCTGCGTTCGCGGGCGAAGCGGCGCCCAACCTCGAGCATCTTCGAGCTCAAGTCGATGCCGACCACCCGAACGTCCGGCGGGTAGTGGGGGATGCTCAGCCCGGTCCCGAAGCCGACGTCGAGGACCAATCCGCGCACGGTCTCCCCCACCTTCCGCCGCCGGCCGCCCGTCAACCAATCCGAGAACCTCGTCGACATCGCACGGTGATACGCGTCGGGGTCCTGGTCGTAGATGCGCTGTACTTTGCGCAGGCAGTCACTCATCCGAACAGCTCGATAGCCAGCTGGTTCCACGGATCCAGGTCGGACGCGAAGCGCCCGTAGCGGTTTGGCACCAGCCACACATGCAGCATCCACGGCGTGTAGTAGGTCGCTGAACCGGGCGGGCAAGCAGGTGCCGCCCCGACGACCTCGCCTCCGGGCGTGAAACACAGATCGTCGTGACGGTGCCAGGGCGTCAGCTGCCCGGCCACGTCAGGGGGCGCCGCGTTTGGATCCTCGAGCGAATACATGGCCGCCAGCAGCACCGGACCGCGCAGCGTGTTCTCGTAGACCAGCGACTCCACGTGCTCGGGGTCGAGAATCCTTCCGTCCTGCATGTAGGCGGGGTTCACGTAGTGGATCAAGGGATCGCCGATCGGGTTGAAGGCAAGGTAGCCGTCGGCACGCGCAGCCGAGAGCGATCTGTACCGGATCGACGCCTCCTCCGTCTTTTGCCACAACTGGTTGGCCGCCGCCTGCTGATCGGTGGTTCCGGTCTCGAGCGCCGGCGCGTCCAGAGCGGTTGTGCCAACCCACGCGATCGAAGCCACGATCGGCAGCAGAGCCAAGGCGCCCAGCCGGCGACTGACGCCGACGCCGATCGCCCACGCTGCTCCAATCGCGGCGACCAGGATGCCGGCCGCGATCAGGTCGTGCGCGGGGCTGAGCGGGTCGAGCGGAGTCTCGTGTTGAGCGAGGCTGGGATACGCGCTATGGATAGACACATCCCATGCCAGGCCCAGCACCGCCGCGGCGGCCCCGCCGAAGCAGACGAGCAGCGCTGTTTTTGGCCCGCGCATTTTTTGGAGGATACTGCCCGGTTACGTAACGGGGGCGGCAGCGTTGGGTAACCGGAGGAGCGGATGTGAGACGCAGACGTGCCGTCTTTCTAGGTGCCGGCGCCGCAATTTTGATATTCCTCTTGGCCGATGCTTTTGTCGCACCACCGGTGCATGACGTGCATTCGGTTGGCGGCATACCGGTCAAGGTCACATTCTTCGAATCCAGCGAGGCTTTTGTCTGGGTGGCGAGTCCAGCCAGCCAAAACCTCGCCCAAATGAAATGCTTTCTGCCCGGCAAAGCAACCCAGTGCGATACCACCACGGTGGCCGCCTACTATCCCAACCTCACCCAGAGCGCGCAGACCCTCTACTTGATTTGGCCCCATTGCGTCAGTTGGTCGGGCGCGGGTGAGATCACTCCGTGGGACGGATACAACTTCGAGTACGTTCCCTCGACCAGGGAGCTCGTCATCCATTGCTATCGTGCGAGGCCTTGGCTGTATGCGCACCAGTACCTCTACGGCGTTGCCGGCACAGGCAGATGGGCGCTCGTAGCCGTGTCGACAGTTGGGATGGATTCTGGAACGATCACGATCACGGAGGATGACCACCTCGAGCATCTGGTCGGCGATCAAAGCGACCAGTACCAGCTCGCGACCGCGACCATCTCCCGGGGGGCCTGAAGTGGACTCCAGACAGCTGGACCATTTACGAAGACAAGCCCGGACACTGGACTTATCACTACGCGATTCCGGAGCCCGACCCAGCTCCCCTGACGACGATCGGCTGGCAGCTGGTCCACCTTGGGACGACCAAGCTCATGTATCACGAGTGGGCGTACGGCGACGCTCGCCTCACCTTTCCTCAAATCGAAATCCCGTCAAGCGCCTCTGGCGCGCTGCTGCTTCTGGAAAAGGCCCAAGGCATGCTCGCGGACGATCTTCGCGGCATGCCCGAAGCCAATCTCGACGATCCGCGCAAGACGAATTGGGGCGACCTCTGGCCGGCCTGGAGGATCTTTACGACGATGGCCGACCACGACGCCTTCCACGGCGGGGTGATCGGCTACCTACGCGACCTCTACTACTGGAGCTCGCTTAAGGGGCAAAGATCCGGCAGAGGCTTTCCGCCAACGACTCCGCGTCGGCCCCGGGGTGCGTGAGGAAGTACCCGATCGCGTCGTTGACCGCCCCCACCACCGCTCGCCCGAACACCTGCGGATCCTGGTCGGCGTAGAACTCGTCGTCGACAAGAGCCAGCCGCACCTCCTCCGCGACCATGTGCGCGAACCGCTCCTGCAGCTGGTGGCGCACTTCCTCGACGCTCGCGCTCAGGCCCACCGACTCGACCATCATCAACCGCGCCACCGTCGAGCGCTTGTAGCACGCCACCACGAACGTGCGGATCCCGCGGCGCATCCGATCGCGATGGTCGACACCGCCGGCCGCGGCGCCAATCACAGCGTGGATCAGGTCGCCGCCTTCCTGCGCGAGGACCTCGCGAAAGCAGTGCTCCTTCGACTCGAACTGCTCGTAGAACGCAGACTTCGACATCCGCGCGCGTGCCACGATATCGTCGACCGACGTGTCGTGATAGCCACGCGCGGCGAACATGCCCAGCGCGGCCTGGGTCAGCCGCGCACGCCGCTGCAAACGTCGCGCCTCGCGCGGATCAAGAACGTCTGATTCGGAGGCTACCGCCCTAGTCGTGGGCAAGGGCTCGCGAAATGACAAGCCGCTGGATCTCGCTGGTGCCTTCGAACAGCGTGTAGATCTTGGCGTCGCGGTGCCACTTCTCGACCGGGAAGTCCCTGATATAGCCGTAACCGCCGCAGATCTGGATCGCCTGCTCGGTGACCTTGACCGCAACCTCGCCGGCCTTCAGCTTCGCCATCGAGCCCTCGGCCTTCTTGAACTCTCCGCCGCTGCGGCCCTCCCACAGCGCCCGCCAGATCAGCGCCCGCGTCGCCTCGATCTCGGTCGCCATGTCCGCGAGCATGAACGCGATCGCCTCGTTCTCGATCAGCGTCCGGCCGAACTGCTTGCGTTCCTTGGCGTACTGCAGCGCGAACTCGAATGCCGCGCGGGCGATGCCGAGCGCCTGCGCTCCAACGATCGGTCGCGACAGCTCGAACGTCTTCAGCGCCACCGACGATCGCGAGTGCGTTCCCGCACGCGCGCGGGCCAGCTTGGCCTCCAGCTTCTCCACACCGCCCAGGACGTTCTCGAGCGGGATCCTGCAGTCCTCGAGCAGCACCTCGGCGGTGTGCGAGGCGCGGATGCCCATCTTCCTTTCCTTCTTGCCCTGGCGGATGCCCTTGGTCCCTGGCGGCACGACAAAGCTCGCCTGCCCGCGAGTCCCGAGCTCAGGTTCGACAGCGGCGACCACGACGTGCACGTCCGCGATGCCGCCGTTGGTGATGAAGATCTTCTGCCCGTTGATGACCCAGTCGCCGTTCTGGCGCACAGCGCGCGTCTTCATCGACGACACGTCCGACCCGGCTTCGGGCTCGGTGACGGCGAAAGCGCCCAGGGCCGGCTTCTCAACGGTGCCGAAACAGGCCGGGATCCACGTCGCGATCTGCTCAGGGGTGCCCTGCGAGAAGATCGCCGCGATCGGGAGGCCGGTGCCCTGGATGGCGAGCGCGATGCCGGCACAGCCCCAGGTCAGCTCCTCGGCGACGAGGGCGGGCATGATGCCGCTGCTGTCGGCGAAGGTCTGCTGAAGGAACTCGACGCCATACAGGCCCACCTCGGCCGCCTTCTTCACGACCGGCCACGGGAACTCCTCGGACTCGTCGTACTGCGCGGCCACGGGTCGGATCTCCTTCTCTGCGAAGCTGTGGACCCAGTCCCTGATCTCACGCTGCTCGTCGGTCAGCTCGAAGGAAACCATGTCTCTCCTGTTCTCAGAACGCTCCGGGGGCTTCGATTGTCTTTACAACGTTTCGGTACTGGTACGTACCGGTCTGTGCAACGCAGAACGCTACGCCGCAGCGCGTCATCGTGTCAATGGCTTAACGGGGTTTAGCCAGGCGGTAGGGCTTTGACGACATTCGCCTTCTTCCACGCGTCCTGACCGAGCCGGAACGCCGTCAGGACCAGGAATCCGCCCCAAACCCGGGCCAGGAGCAGGCCGGGAACGTGAGCCGCGAGCAGCGCCCCCAGGATCGCGCCGACGACCCCTCCCCCACCCATCCAGAGGGCGGGCCCGAGCAGCACGTTGCCCTCGCGCACATGAGTTACCCCGCCGACGATCGCGGTTGGGATGATGGCCGCCAGCGACGTCCCCTGCGCCAGCGCCTGGTTGAATCGAAATCCCACCGTCATGATCGGCACGAAGGCAGTGCCGCCGCCGATGCCGATGAAGCCGCTCAGGATGCCGGCCGCCAGGCCGCCGAGGATGGCCAGCCCATCGCCCCAGTTCACGGCGCGATAACCTCCTTGAGGCCAACGATCAGCAGCACGGCGGCGACGATCAGGGTGACCTCACGCTCCGGGATCCGGTTGAGAATTCGCGCGCCGATGTAGGCGCCGACCACGCTGCCGATGATCAGAAACAGCGCGAAATGAAAATCGACCTCGGGCCGGCTCTGCAGGAAGTAGTAGACGGGCAGGGCCGCGATCGAGATCGGGATGATGGCGATGAGCGAGTTGGCGTTGGCGTGCCGCTGGCTCACACCCGCCCACCAAAGCTGCAACGGAATCATCACGAAGCCCCCGCCGACGCCGAGCAGACCACCCAGGAACCCACCGAGAACACCAATCGTGGCGAAGACTGGGCGGCGCCCGGGTTTTGCTATTCGGGAGCCTTGGGGGTGGGGGGCGCTTCGGGTTGGCTGGTCACCACGGAGTGGTGGCGGAACGAGACGTCCCCAACCGGCTGCACGCCCGACCCTTTGGCCTTCTTCTTCTTTTTGACCTCGCGACCCTGTTTGTTGCGTCCTTTAGCCATGAGACCCAGTTTCTATGACGAGGGCCAGTTCGCGCAAGAAGGATTCGACGTCCGTCACCAGGCCGATCGACTGCCAGCTGCCCCGGTCGGCCAGCTTGGTCACGACCGCCGGGTTGATGTCCACGCAGACCGTGCGTACGCCGGCCGGCAGCATGTTGCCCGTGGCGATCGAGTGCAGCATGGTCGAGAGCATGAGCGCCATCCGGACCCCGCTCAGCGAGGCGCGCATCCGCTGCTGCGCCTCCACCATGTCTGTGATCACGTCGGGCAGCGGCCCGTCGTCGCGCACGGAACCTGCGAGGACGTACTCGACGCCGTGGTCGATGGCCGACTTCATCACCCCGGAGGTCAGCTGGCCGCTCTCGACCATCTGCTTCAGACCGCCCGCGGCCCGGACGCGATTGATCGCGCGCATGTGATGCTCGTGGCCATGCTCGATGGCGAGCCCGCTCTCGACATTGACGCCCAGCGCCGTCCCGAAGAGAGCCGACTCCACGTCGTGGACCGCTAGCGCGTTGCCTGCAAACAGGACGTGCACGTATCCGAGCTCGATCAGCCGGGACAGGTAGCGGCCGGCGCCGGTGTGGACGACAGCGGGCCCGGCGACGACGACGATGCGTCCGCCTGAGGTCCTGATCTGCTTCATCTCATCGGCGATCGCGGCGATCAAAACCTTCTTGGGCTTCTCAGCTGAAACCTCGCTCGCCATGAACGTGAAGATCTCCGTCTGCCGGGATCGCTCGATCGGGGTGACCCTGACTCCCTGGTGCCCGACGACGATCTCCATGCCCGGCCGCGCGCCCTGGAAGACAATGCAGCGGGCGCGCCCGGCGTTGGAGTCGACGGCGATGGCGCAGTCCATCTCGATGTCCTCGACCGTCACCCACGTGCCGTCGATGAGAACTTCGGTCGGCAGGTTGCTGGTCGAGTAGAAGCCCTCAGGGAACACGCCGTCCTTGGTCACCTTCTCGAGCTGCGCTGGTAGCTCGGACTCCGCCGTGGCGCCAAGGGCGCGAGCCTGGCGCACGATCCTGTCGAGCTGCTCGGCCGACGACGCAACCACCTCCATGCGGCAGAGCGAAGTGTCGGTTTTGTGCTGGCCGACCTTGAGCTCTTCGATCGTGAAGTTTCCGCCGTGGTCCATGACCAGGTCCATGACCTGGGGCAGCATCATCGAGTCGATGATCCTTCAGCTTCGCCGCCTCCCGTGACGGCTTCTCTGCGAACAGGACACTGCGGCTCGCCGAAACCAGGCACGAAGCCGGATCGCCGTTCCAGGCCGCGCGCCCCGAGCCCTCGAGGTCGCCTCCCTGCGCGCCGATGCCTGGGATGAGAAATGGCAGCTGCGACGCCCGGCGCACGTCAGCGATTTCGTTGGGCGCGGTTGCGCCGACCACCAGGCCCACGTTGCGATGAGTGTTGAGGCCCTCGGCAAGCTCCGCGACGCGCGTGTACAGCGGGCGTCCGCCGGCATCGAGGTGCTGCAGGTCTGTGGCTCCCGGGTTCGATGAGCGGCA
Organism: Actinobacteria bacterium 13_1_40CM_66_12; assembly: GCA_001917895.1. The sequence goes on along the minus strand of MNEW01000066.1, from coordinate 3,539 downwards.
CACGACGTACACCCCGCGATCCTCATAGCGCGTGAACTCCTCCAGCGAGTCCGTGCCCAGATACGGATTGACCGTGGCCGCGTCCATGGCCAGGGTCCGGAAAACCGTGAGCGCGTACGCGCGCATCGTGTTGCCCATGTCTCCGCGTTTGCCGTCGAAGAGAAAAGGCGTGTGCGGCGCCTCATCACGCAATTCCAGCAACGCCTTCCAGCCATCGGGGCCGTACTGCTCCCAGAAGGCGCTGTTGGGCTTGTAGCAGCAGACGTGCTCCTCGGTCTGGCGCACCACCTCGCGGCAGTGCCGCAGCGCGCCTGCCGCGTCGCCCGGGATTCGCTCCGGGTCGGGGTCCAGCCCCACACAAAGCATGGTGTCGCGCTCTTTTGCGAGCGCGCGCAGGCGTTCGAAGTAGCTCATGGGCAACCCAAATCGTAGCTACCATCAAGTCGTGGAGCGGCTGATCCGGATCGGGCTCGCCCAGGTCAACACCACGGTCGGCGACCTGGAGGGAAACTCGCACCTCATCTGCGAGTGGATCGGACGCGCGCGCGACGAGGGCGCCGACATCGTCGCCTTTCCCGAGCTCGCGCTAACGGGCTACCCGCCGGAAGACCTGGTGCTGAAGCCCGGTTTCGTGCGGGACAACCTCAAGCAGCTGAACGTCGTGGCCCGCGCGACCAAAGGAATCTCGGCCGTCGTCGGTTTCGTCGACGAGGACGGCGACCTCTACAACGCCGCGGCTTTCATGCACGACGGGGAGATCAAAGCGATCTACCACAAGGTGTTCTTGCCGAACTATGGGGTGTTCGACGAGCAGCGCTATTTCGCGCCCGGCCACCGGTCTCCGATCCTCGAGCTGTCCGGCATCCGGGTCGGGGTCACCATCTGCGAAGACTGCTGGTATCCGTCAGGCCCGATGGCTTGGCAGGCCTACCACGGCGCCGAGCTGCTGATCAACATCAACGGCTCGCCGTACCACTGCGGCAAGCGCGCACCGCGGGAGGAGATGGTCGCCGGCCGTGCGGCCGACTACGGGGCGTACGTGGCCTATGTGAATGAGATCGGCGGTCAGGACGAGCTCGTGTTCGACGGGAACAGCGTCGTCTTCGACCCGCAGGGCGAGATCGTCGCGCATGCCGCTTCGTTTCGCGAGGACCTGCTCTTCTACGACGTCGACCTGACCACCGCCGCCTACCACCGGCCGCACGAAAAGATCCGCTACGAGGCCGATGGCGCGGCGCGGCTGGAGCTGGTGACGAGCGAGGTTTCCATCCCGCCTCCGGCGGTTGAGCGGCCGAAGCCAAAGCTTGTTACCCGCATCGAAACCCCGCTCGAGGGTGCAGCCGACATCTACGCCGCGGTCGTGCTCGGCACCGGCGACTACATTCGCAAGCAGCAGTTCAAGAAAGTCGTCGTCGGCCTCTCAGGCGGCATCGACTCGGCGCTCACGGCCGCGGTGGCCGCCGACGCACTCGGCCCGGAGAACGTCATCGGGGTGCGTATGCCGTCCCGGTACTCATCGCCCGAGAGCCTCGAGGACGCCGGGCTCGTGGCCGAGGCGCTGGGGATCCAGCTCCTGGACTTCCCCATCGAGCCCGCTCACCGCGGCTTCGAGCAGATCCTCGCGAGCGCATTCGAAGGCACGCAGCCTGGCATCGCCGAGGAGAACCTGCAGCCGCGAATCCGAATGATCATCCTGCACGCGCTCTCGAACAAGTTCGGCTACATCGTGCTCACAACCGGCAACAAGTCGGAGATCGCCACCGGCTACACGACGCTGTACGGCGATTCGGCGGGCGGCTTCTCCGTCCTCAAGGACATCACCAAGACGACGGTCTACGAGCTGAGCCGCTATCGCAACTCGCTCAGCCCGGCGATCCCCGAGCGGATTCTCACGAAGCCACCGTCGGCCGAGCTCAAGCCCGACCAGAAAGACTCGGACAGCCTGCCGCCGTACGAAGAGCTCGACCCAATCATCCACGGGTACGTCGAGGAGGACCTCACGCCCGAGGAGCTGATCGCCAACGGCAACCGCCCGGAGACCGTGGCCCGCGTGATCCAGCTCGTCGACCGCAGCGAGTACAAGCGCCGCCAGTCGCCTCCAGGAGTGAAGATCACGCCGCGCGCGTTCGGGCGCGACCGGCGCATGCCGATCACCAACCGGTACGTCCCCAACGGCGCCAATCCTGCGAAGTAGCCGACCCGCTGGGCATAATCAAGTCTGATAGGGGCTATAGATAGGAGCTATATGGCGGGATCGTTCGACGTCGTGGTGGTGGGTGGCGGACCTGGCGGATACGTGGCAGCGCTCCGCGCCGCGCAGCTCGGGGCGAACACAGCCATCGTCGAGAAGGACCGGCTGGGCGGCACCTGCCTGGTCCGTGGCTGCATTCCCACCAAGGCCCTGCTCCAGTCGTCGGAGCTGTACACGCTTGCCAAGGGCGGCGCCCCATTCGGCGTCGTCGCCGACAACATCGCCTTCGACTGGGCCGCGGCGCAGAAGCGGAAAGGCGCGGTGGTCGACCAGCTCGTCAAAGGCGTTGAGGGACTTCTCAAAGCCGGCGGCGTGACCGTCGTCCGTGGGGCCGGGAAGCTGGTGGGCGACGGGGCGATCGACGTCGCCGGTGAGCGTTTGCAAGCCAAGGACATCGTCATCGCCACCGGCTCGGCCGTTTCGCGCATCCCGCTCAAAGGCGCCGAGCTCACCATCGACTCCGACGCCATCCTCGAGCTGAAGGAGGTGCCCGCGCGCCTCGCCGTCATCGGCGGCGGCGTGGTCGGCATGGAGTTCGCGGCCATGTTCGCGGCCCTGGGCAGCAAGGTCACCGTGCTCGAGATGCTCCCGCAGATCCTCCCCATGGTCGAGGCGGACGTCGTCAACGCCTACGTGAAGCACCTCACCGGCCTTGGCGCGGAGGTCCACACCAGCAGCAAGGTCGCTGAGGTCGCGAAAGCCGGACGCGCGCTGCAGGTTCGCTTCTCTACCGGCGGCGAGGGCGGCGGCGCGGTGGATGCCGACCAGGTGTTGCTCGCGGTGGGCCGGTCGCCGTACACCGAAGGCCTCGGCGCCGAAGCGGCCGGAGTAAAGCTCGAGCGAGGTCGTGTAGTCGTCGACGATCACCTGCGTACGAGCGCGCTTGGTGTATGGGGCATCGGCGACGTGATCGGCGGCATCATGCTCGCCCACGTCGCCTCATATGAAGGTATATGCGCCGTCGAGAACATCGCCGGCCACGCGCGCATCCCCGACTACCACGCGGCGCCGAACTGCGTGTACACGGACCCGGAGATCGCGCACGTCGGGCTGGGTGAGAAGGAGGCGACGGAGCGGGGCATCGAGGTGAAGGTCGGCCGCTTCCCGTTCGCAGCCGCCGGCCGCGCGCTGACGCTTGGGCAGACCGAAGGCTTCGTGAAAGTTGTGGCGGACGCGCCGACCGGGCGCGTACTCGGCGTCCACATCGTGGGACCCCGCGCCACCGACCTCATCGCCGAAGCGACGCTGGCGGTCCAGAACGGGCTTACGCTCAATCAGCTCGACCTCA